>DASQVO010000247.1:0-4310 GCA_035640715.1 Streptosporangiaceae bacterium | reverse complement strand
CGGCTCGCCCTGGTTCCGGAGCTGACCGGGAACGCGGCCGCCTGAGCGCGGCGCTGGACGCCGTGACCAGGCGGCTGGCGGGCGGCGACCCGATGAGCCGCGCGCACGCGGCGCTCGTGGCTGATCCGCAGCTGTGGACGGCCGCGGACCACGGCCTGGCCGAGGGGCTCGCCGCCGAGCCCGCGTGGTGGCGCGCAGTGACGATCCTCGCGGAGCAGCTCGCCGCCAGCTCCGACGAGCTCGTGGCCGCGCGCGCGGCCGACGTGCACGAAGCAGGCGCGGCGGTACTGGGTGAGCTCGGTGAGGTGGTCGACCGGATTCCGCCGGCCGGCGCGATGCAGGGAGCCGTCCTGGTGGCCGACGAGCTCGGGCCGGGCGAGGTAGCGCGGGCCGTCGAGCGCGGTGCTGTCGCCATCGCCTTGTCCCGGGGCTCGCCGACGGCTCATGCCGTGCTGGTGGGCCGCAATCTCGGTGTGCCCATGGTCCTCGGCGCCGGCCGGGAACTGGATAACCTCCGGCCAGGAGTGATGCTGGATGTCGACGGCACGGCAGGCACGGTCCAGGTCGACCCGCCCGACCTGGCGGAGCGCCAGCGGGCAGTCGCGGCAGCAGCGCGGCAGCGTGCCCGCGAGCTGGAGCTCGCCGCCGCGCCGGTGCAGTTCCAGGGCCGTACCATCCGGGTCGCGGCCAATATCGGTTCGGTGGCCGAGGCGCGGGCCGCGGTGGCCGCCGGCGCCGACGGCGTGGGCCTGCTGCGTACCGAGCTGCTGATGCTCGACTGCCCGCGGCTGCCGGACGAGGATGCGCAAGCCGCCCAGCTGGCCGCGATCTTCGAGGTGCTGGGGGAACGGCCCATCGTGGTTCGCGTACTCGACGTCGGCGGCGATAAGCCGCTGCGGGCCCTGGCCCTGGACCAGCAGCACCACGGCTTCCTGGGCGTGCGCGGGCTGAGATGGCTACTGCTTCATCCCGATGTCCTGCACACGCAGCTGCGGGCCATCTGCCGGGCGGCCATCGGCCACCATGTCGAGGTCATGGCACCGATGGTCACCCTGGCCCGGGAGGCGGCCGCCTTCCGGGAGGCAGTCGAAGGGGCGGTCGGGTCCCTGTCGGCCGGCGGAATCGCCTACGCCCGCCCGGCCCGGGTCGGGGTCATGATCGAGGTGCCCGCCGCAGCCCTGGCCGCCGACGAGATCGGCGCGGAGGCGGACTTCGTGTCGGTGGGCACCAACGACCTGATCGCGTACACCATGGCGGCTGACCGCGCCGAACCCGATGTGGCCGCGCTGGCTGATCCGTCGGCCACCGCCGTGTGGCGGCTGCTCGAGCAGGTGTGCACGGGAGCCGCGCGAGTCAATGCGGACGTTTCGGTGTGCGGCGAACTGGCAGCCGATGACCGCTTCGCGGCCCGGCTGGCGGAGCTGGGCGTGACCGAGCTGTCGATGGCGGCCGGCCGTATCCCCGCCGTGAAGGCCCTCCTGCGAGCTGGCTGAATGAAGCGTACCCCGGACTGGATGGAGGTCGGCTGATCTCATGACAGCGGAACTGTCCCCCGCAGCGCGGGAGGACGCGATCGCCCGGATGGCCGAGCGTGAAGTCGACATTCTGGTCATCGGCGGCGGAGTTGTCGGGGCGGGCTGCGCGCTCGATGCGGTGACGCGCGGGCTGACGACGGCGATCGTCGAGGCGCGGGACTGGGCAAGCGGGACCTCCAGCCGGTCAAGCAAGCTCATCCACGGTGGCCTGCGATACCTGGAGATGCTCGATTTCGGCCTGGTCCGGGAGGCCCTTACCGAGCGGGGCCTCATGCTCGACCGCATTGCCCCGCACCTCGTGCGGCCAGTGCCGTTCCTGTATCCGCTGCGGCATCACTGGGAGCGCGGCTACGTGGGCGCCGGGGTGGCCCTGTACGACGCGATGGCGTTCACGTCGGGCACGGCGCACGGGCTCAAGCGCCACCGGCACCTGACCCGGAAAAAGGCCCTGCGTGAGGCTCCGTGCCTGCGCCGCGATGTCCTCACCGGCGCCGTGCAGTACTGGGACGCCCGGGTGGACGACGCCCGGCATACGCTGACCGTCGTGCGGACCGCCGCCTCCTTCGGCGCGCTCGCGGCCAACCGGGTCCAGGTCACCGGCTTCCTGCGGCAGGGCGAGCGGGTGACGGGCGCGACGATGACCGACCTGGAGACCGGCCGGAGCTTCGAGGTGCGCGCCCGGCAGGTCATCAACGCCACCGGCGTATGGACCGACGACACCCAGGCGCTCGCCGGCACCCGCGGCCAGTTCCACGTGCGGGCCTCCAAGGGCATCCACCTCGTCGTGCCCCGGGACCGGCTGCAGTCCAGCACCGGGATCATCCTGCAGACCGAGACCAGCGTGCTGTTCGTCATTCCCTGGGGGCGGCACTGGATCATCGGTACCACCGATACCGACTGGTCGCTGGAGAAGGCTCACCCGGCCGCTAGCTCCAAAGACATCGACTACCTGCTCGAGCACATCAACGCCGTCCTTAACTCGCCACTCACCAGGGAGGATGTCGAGGGCGTCTATGCCGGCCTGCGGCCGTTGCTGACCGGTGAGTCCGAGCTGACGTCGAAGCTGTCACGCGAGCATGTGGTAGGTCACCCGGTCCCGGGCCTGGTCGTCGTCGCCGGCGGCAAGTACACGACCTACCGTGTGATGGCCGCCGACGCCGTCAACGAGGCGGCCCGCAGCCTGGACGACCGGGTTCCGGACTCCTGCACCGATACGTTGCCCCTGCTCGGCGCGGACGGCTACCGGGCCTTGTGGAATCAGCGCCGAGCGCTGGCCGCGGCTGCCTGCGTGCACCCCGTCCGCGTTGAGCACCTGCTCAACCGCTATGGGTCCTGCGTGCACGAGCTGCTGGCGATGCTGCGGGAGGATCCGTCGCTGGCTGAGGCGCTGCCGGGCGCGGACGACTACCTGGGGGTCGAGGCGCGCTACGCGGTCACCCACGAGGGCGCCCGCCACCTGGAGGATGTGCTGACCCGGCGCACGCGGATCTCGATCGAGTGCTGGGACCGCGGCGTGGTGGCCGCCCCGACCGTGGCCGCGCTCATGGCAGACCTGCTGAACTGGGACGACGAGCAGAAGCAACGGGAGATCGACCATTACCTGGCCCGGGTGCGGGCCGAACGCGATTCACAGACCAAGCCCGACGACGACACTGCCGAGGCCGCACGGCTCGGCGCACCCGACATCGCCGCTCTCCGCTAGGGCTCGCCGAAGTCTCCGTAACCGAGGAGCCCTAGGGGGCCGCCGCGGCCTGCATGGTGCGTGTAGGCCAGACCCGCTTTCCATCTGATTCGATTATATGTTTGAATACCATCGTGGCAGAGGAGAGACGCCCGGGATGGCTGGCCTTCACTGACGGGCTCCGCAGCCCTGGTCATCACCGGTCACTGATGATCAGGAACCCGGGCTGTGACCTGACCGTTCCGGTCAGGAGATGACATGCTCGCAGCCGTAGCAGCTGGTGCCGGTCACCCCGCGGTCGCTGCCCTGCTCGGGCTCGGCGCAGCAGGGCTCGCTGGCGCTGTGGTGGCCATGGCCTGGAGTGTGCACGCGCGCCAGATCCGGCTCGCTGAGCAGCTGGCCCGCCGCCAGTTCATCGTGACCGGAGAACCAAGCGCGGTGGGTCATGCGGTGAATGGCAGCGGCGGTCCTGAGGCTGCCCTCCAGGCGGCAAGGGGGGCAGCCGGCGCGAGGGCAGCACCGTCAGGAACAGCACCGCCAGGAGCAGCACCGTCAGGAGCACCGCCAGGGGCAGCACCGTCAGGAGCACTGCCAGGGGCTGCACCGCCGGTGGTCATCGACGGACCGGAAACTGTGGTCACTGGCGAGCAGGCCCGCTATCGTGTGCTGCCGGCCAACGGCCGCACGGTGGTGTCGTGGGCGGTCGGCGGGGGCTCGGTGTCGCAGTCTCCTGACCCAGCCCATCCCGACGAGCTGCTCCTGATCGCGGACCAGCCGGGCAACCTGACGGTCATGGTGCGGGTACGCGAGGGCCTGGCCGAACGCCGCGCCACCAAGCCTGTCACCGCCGTGGCCGACGTGACGGCTCCCGCGCCGCCCGTCACGCTGCGGCTGTTCCTGAACGGGTGGGGGCTAATAACCGTTGCCGTGCTGATCACCGGATTCGCCGGCGCCCTCGATGCCCTGGGCAGCCTCACCTCCTCCGACTTCATCGTGCTGGTCGCGCTGCTGGCCGCGCTGCTCGGCATGGTCGCCGTCGCGCGGGGAACGGGCGACACGTCCTGCCGCCCCGGCGACGGCAACGGCACAGCCGG
>DASQVO010000246.1:0-2643 GCA_035640715.1 Streptosporangiaceae bacterium | reverse complement strand
GGCCCGTAGAGGCCGGATCCGGCACCGATCTCGGTGATGACGCGCTCGGATGCGGTTTGCTCGATGGAGCCCGTGCCGCCGCCGTTGACAAACTCCAGCGCCGCGATGGCTTCGACGGCGGCGATGGCTGCGGCGCGGCGGCCGGCTAGTTCGCGGGCTGACAAGCGCTGGACCGCGCGGAGCGCCGCCCGCTTGAATGGAGAACCGGGCTGGTTGTCGCCCAGCCCGGCGATCTGGCCTTCGTAGGACATGACGCCAACCAGTTCGAACCCGGCACGATCCGCGATCGCCTGGGCGAGGGACGCAGCTTGTTGCGGGGTGTGCACGGGAGAGCGGTACGGCCCCAGGTGGAGCCGGCCGCCGGCCAGTTCCAGCGAGGCGTCCAGGTCGATGCAGACACGGATGCCGGGCCGGGAAGAGCCCACCACCTCGTCGATGAAGTCCAGCTGACCGGCGGAATCGATCATGAGGGTGATGCGTGCGGCCGCGCGGTCATCCGCCGCGAGCTGCTTCAGTGCGGTGCGGTCCGCTGTCGGATATCCGACGACCACGTCCGCGTGGTCTTCGGCCAGCCACAGGGCTTCGGGCAGCGTGAAGGCGAGAATGCCGTGGTATCCCTGCCGCTGCGCCGCACGCCGGATCAAGTCGCGGCAGCGCAGCGACTTGCTGGCCAGGCGGATGGTGGCACGTCCGCCCGTCCTGCGTGCCAGCTCGGCAGCGTTGGCGTCGAAGGCATCCAGATCCACCACGGCAAACGGCGGATCCAGGTGCTCCGTCGCCCTGGCGAGCTGAGCCATCCGGACCTCGCCCGGGCCAGCGATAACGGAGGCGGCCGATTTTACGTCCGGCTGAGACGCCACATGTGCGCTCACACCCGCACCCCGGGCGTCTGGATCTTCCCGCTGCCGATGAGCCGGTCCCGGTTCCGCTTGCCCCTGGCTTCGACGCGGGGGATCGCCCAGCGCATTACCTGAGGGAGTACTCCGGCGACCCGCTGAACGCGTCCGGCAAACGGCGGGAACACCACCTCAACCGGCTTGGATACGACCGCGTCGACGACGATCTTGGCTATCTGCGCCGGCGAGTGCGCCTTCTCGGCGAAGGCGATGGCGGACGTGGGGTCGGCCATCTCCTGATCGAGCATCTTCGTCCGGGTGGACGGCGGGTGGATGATCGTGAAGTCCAGCGGGCCGTCCCGCTCCTCCAGGGCGAGGCTGTGGTGAAAAGCCCGTATCGCATGCTTCGTGCCGCCATAGGTGGCGTATCCGGTCAGCGGCAGGAACGATGTCATGCTGCAGACGTTGATGATGTGGCCGCGGCCCTGCTCAGTCATGCGATGGAGCGCCGTGTGGACGCCTGTGATGGTGCCGAGCAGGTTGACTTCGACGATCTCGCGGTGCTGATCGAGACTGAGGTCCCGCACGTTACCGGTGTGGATGATCCCGGCATTGTTGATCAGGACGTCGACGGCGCCGAACTCCGCCTCGGCCGCGTCGAACGCCATGACCCAGCCCGCAGGGTCCCTGATATCAAGCGCATAACCGGCAGCCCGGCTGCCCAGGCGGCGAGCGGCGGCGTGGACGGCTTCCCCGTTGATATCAGTCAGCATCACGCTATAGCCGCGGGTGACCGCCATATCCGCAATCGCGGCTCCGATACCGCTTGCCGCGCCGGTCACGAGGATGACGTGGTCTTTCTCAGGCTTTTGGCTCATGGCCACCGTTCTCCTGGTCAAATGTCCAGTTGGAACATCTCGATGCGGCCGCCGTTGATCTCGGCCGCGCGGACAGGGTCGTCGGTCAGGACGGTCGCCGCGAACAGGGTGCGGCCGTCCTGCCCGGCGACCAGGCAGCTCAGGGTGTTCTGGCTGGTCGCAATGCGATCAAGGACGCGGCCGCCGGATGCCACGCGGACACACTCGCCGCGCAGCGCGTTAGCGATCCAGATCGTTTCGCCGTCGCTGTCCCATGCGATGCCGTCGGGGGCGATCGGTGAGGCGGAACGCTTTGCGACGGCCGGGTGATCCAGGAGCGCAGAAACCCTGCGCGTGATCCGCCCGGGCAGTCCCGGATGGTTCACCATGCGCCACAGAAACGGTGAGATCAGCGGGGCCCACAGCCGTGGATTGCCGAGGGTGCCGTCGGGGCGCGTCCGGAAAGCGGTGAGCCGCATGCCCAGGGTCTCGGCGACCACCATGGTCGTGCCGTCAGCGGTGAGCAGGCAGCCGTTCGGGAAGAGCATCGGTTCGGTCACCCCGAGCAGCTTCCCGTCCGGGGCGAGGCAGGCGATCGGGGCCTTCGGGGGGCCGGGTGGTGCGTAGAGCATGGAGTTCGGGTGCTCGCGGGCGAACGCGTGGTAGTCGAAGCCGAAGTTCCCGACGTACGCGCGCCCCGCCGGATCGACGAGCATGTCGTTGACCGGCCCGCCGGCGAGGTGACGCAGATCCGCGTGCTCGGCCAGCTGGCCATCAGGCTCAAGGCGGTAGACGCAGCCTCCGTCCATCGAGGCGACGAGCATGCGCCCGTCCGGGAGCCAGCCGAGCCCGCCGGCCCGCCCGGGGACCGTGATGATCGTTTCTGCTTTTCCGGTCCCGTCCCAGCGGTGCACCGTGCCGTGCGCGAGATCGGAGAACCACAGGGCGTC
>DASQVO010000245.1:0-18204 GCA_035640715.1 Streptosporangiaceae bacterium | reverse complement strand
CTGACCTGCAACTTCATGGCTGGACCGGTGACCGTCATGCGGCCCGTTCGTACTCGTGGATCAGCCCGCCGAGGACCTCGCGACGTCGTATTCGCGCCGTCGCCAGGTCGGTGATCGGGGCTGTGATGATGTCGTCGCAGTCCGGTGGCCGCAGGTTCCTGGCCCGGTGCGGGCGATGCTGGTTATAGTGCGCGACGTACTCGTCCAGGACCGCCCAGAGGTGCCACTGCCCGGCAATCAGCATCCGGTCGGTGACCTCGGCCCGGGCTGTGCGCACCCACCTCTCGGCGTAAGCGTTCGCTGACGGGCTCCGCGGCGGGATCTTCACCACCTCGATCCCCGCACCGGCCAGCACCGCGTCGAACGTCTCGGTGAACTGCCCCGCCCGGTCCCGGACCAGGAACCGGAACCGGGTAGCGCGCTCCCCCAGGTCCATCAGCAGGTTCCGCGCCTGCCGCACAGTCCATGCGCCGTCGGGGTGCGCGGTCACGCCCAGGACATGGACATGGCGGGTGCCGACTTCGATCACGAAGAACACATAGACGCGGCGCAAGATAACCGCGCAGTCGACATGGAAGAAATCACACGCCAGCATCGTGGACGCCTGGGTGCGCAGGAACTGCCGCCACGTCGAGCGGCTGCGCTGCGGCGCGGGCGGTATCCGCAGCCGCTTCAGCACCCGCCGCACCGTGGACGCCCCGACCCTGAAACCGAGGCCGAGCAACTCGCCCTGGATCCGCTTGTAGCCCCAGCCGGGGTTCTCCCGCGCCATCTGCCCGATCAGCGCCACGAGCTTGGCATCAACCGGCGGTCGTCCTCCCTTGGGAGGATAGGTCCAGCGCCAGCGGACCAGCCGCCGATGCCAGCGCAGCAGCGTGTCCGGCGTCACCAGCCGGCTCATCCGCAGCGGACCGGGCAGCAGCCGGGCCAAGGCAGCGAGCACCGCACGGTCTGCCCAGTCCAGCTTGGGCTTGGAGTTCTGCCGCCGCAGCACCGCCACCTCCTGGCGCAGCGCCAGCAGCTCGGCATCCTTCGAAGCTGAAGAACGTGCGAGCAGCACCATCCAGCCGACCAAGCGAAGGAACACCAGGTAGATCATCCGTATCGTCACGAACCCGTGATCCTGCCAGGCACATGCCGCTCACCGCTGGCAAATCAGCAGGTCAGCCACCTATGCGCCGTTTTGGAACTCTACAGGGCGTACGCTCCGGTTCGGGTGAAAGTGCCGGTATCTGGGGGTCAAGCGGCCCGGCCGGGCCGCTCGCGCCGCCAACACGGCGCGCACGCCTCCGCTCCCGCTGGCGCTCCCGCTACGGCGGCGCCAACGCCGGTCGGCTGGCGCGACAAGCAAAAAAACCCCGGGCCGCCGATCAACCAGAAAGATCCCGGGGCCGCAGCGGGATTTGACAAGGGAACCCTCGCGATGGCCCAGATCGGGCTAACGCGGGCAGGCCAGAAGCCCGCCCGATTCGCCGGACAGCGTATGGGCCATCGCCCCTTGTCAAATCCCGCCGCTCCGTCTCCTGGCCACTCTCCCTTGAGTTCGCAGCTATCGGGAGCATGGGCACAAGTGGCCAGGACGATTTGACGCTTAAGTGCCAGTGGCTACGCGCGTCAGTAAAGAGGAAGACGGAGCATGGCAGACCTTCCATTTCTGCCAAGGTGCGGCCGTCTCAGTGATGCAGCCGCACACTGTCTGCCAACTGCATGACATGCGCCGGATCAGCGAAAATCACGAACAACGGATAGCCCGACAGCGGATGGCGGTAGGCGGCGAACGCCTCGGACGTCTGGAACTTCGGTCCGCCGCGGCGTACGGAGAGACGCGGCGCGTCCTTCGACGGCAGGATGACGCAGCCGGGCCGACCGTTGATAGCGCGGAAGATGAGCCGCGGGTGCGTGCCGAAGATGTGCACGCGGCCACCCTCGGCAAATGTCTGGCAGGTCGCCTTCAGCCCCTTGGGCTCGCTGGCAGCGTTCAGGCTGATAAAGCCCGACCTGCCGTCGTAGGCGAACCTGTCCATGTACGGAGTCTTGGTCCAGGACCGCGGCACCGAAACTGTGGCGGCAAACTGCTTCGAGGTTAGCACCTTCACCGGCTCGGCCCGGTTCGGTGCAACCGGGCCCGCCAGCGCCGCCGGACTCCCCGCGAGGATCATGACGGCGCCCCCGATAGCAGCCGCCGCGACCCGCATCCCGATCATCAATGTGCCTCCTGTGGTAACCAGGCCGCGGCGCTCCGGCCGAGTGCCGCATCACCCATCCATCTACGTCATATAGACGCGGCACGGCAGAAAAGGTTGGGTGATCTGCGTCTCACAGCGAGAGAACAAGGAGTGCGCGGGTCCGGTCGCGGGCGATTCGCTGGAGGGTGCGGGTGATCTCGGGAGAGCTGGTGCAGCAGCAGAGTGCAGCAACCGCGCCGTACAGCATCGACCCCATCCGGCCGGTACAGACCAATGGACCTGCGTCAATGACCCTCATAGACCGCTATGCCTCTAGATGGTAAGGAGAAGGTCAGAGCTTCCGCGCCCTCCGGGCGTGCGGTCCTGGGGGCGACCTGTCGCGGTGCTGCGGGCCTGGAAGTTAGCCGCCCCTGCTCGCTACGTCGAATCCGGCCGCGGTTGTTTCCCACTTGAATCCGGCGCCGCCTTCTCGGGCAGGACGACGCCTCACAAGCCCTCGCCTCTCCAGTTCGGCCAGTTCCTCATAGACAGTCCGGCCTTCCCGCGGCTCGTGTTGCATGCTGATGAGCAGGTCGAGATACCGGGCGTCCCGCTTGCCCATCCCATCACGGACCAGGCCGAGCAACACGAGGAACCGGGTATCGAGCGAGTCAGGCCAGCCCTCACGGAGACGACGTTTCTGCTCCGCATACTCATCTACGTACTCTTCTATCGGCCGGGCAGTCCCCGTTGGGTGGGCCTGGCCAGTCTCCCGGTCGATGAGTATGGGCGCATTGCCGCCGAGGGCGTCATAGAGATTGCCCGTCTCCTGGTGCCGTCGCGAGTCGTAGAAGAAGACCCAGCCAACATCAAATTCCTGGTCTCCGGTAATGACATACGGTCCGCCCGGTGATTCATCCAGAAGGCGCTGCGCTTCCCGCTTGGCCCCGCCGTATACAATCACAGGACTACCCTGTCACGATCTCACCATGGGCGTAACCTCTGACCGGACTATCAGCTAGGCCAGCTCCGCAATCGGCCAAAGAAGCGCTGGCGCGCCGCTTCCGGCCCTCAGTCGCCTGAGTGACTAACTGAGTGACGACCGGTACGAACACTGGCGGACTCTCACGTATACAGACGTACCTTGAACTGCAGGTCAGCACTAAGTTTTCGCTGGTAGTTTTGCTCATGAAGTTGACTGGGGGTCAAGGGGTCGCGGGTTCAAATCCCGCCGTCCCGACTATTTTTCGAACTCTTCTTCGTGATGTACAGCAGCAGTACAGCAGTACCCAAAGAAGACTCTTGGGTCTGCAGGCGGCCTTTGAGTGCCTGCCATGCGGTCGGCTGATTCGGGATCACGACGTTGGGCCGGGGTGGATTTGTGTTCCCGGGCGCGGCACCGGGTTGCGCAAGTTCCGCGATCAGGCAGATCTACAGGATGCCCAGCGCGGCAGGCCCGGCCGATAGTCGCCGGTCTGGGCACAGTGCCCGGGCTGGTCGTCCGGGCGTTTGAGCGCCGCGCAGATTAGTTCGTCTTGCTGGCCGGTGTTTGCTGCCCACGATCTGATGGCGTGAGGTGCTTTGCCATGCGATGGTTGCGTTGGTGACGGGATGAGAGGGTGGCAGAGTGCTGGCTGAGGATCTGATGGCGCTGGCGGCGCTGGCCGGGAACACGGTGGTGGCCGCGGCGGTCACCGATGCCTGGGAGGCGGCCAGGGGTAAGTTCGTGCGGTTGCTGGGGCGCGGGAACCCAGACCGGGCCAAGCTCGCCGAGCAGCGCCTGGCGGAGACACACGACCAGCTGACCGCAGCATCCAGCACCGACCTGGAGCAGGCCCGCGCCGTGCTGGCGGAGCGGTGGGCGGGCCGTATAGCCGATCTGCTGGAAGAAGACCCCGGCATCCGGGCTGACCTGCGCACTGTCGTGCAAGAGATCCAGGCGGTGCTGCCGGGCGGGATGGTGTCGGCGGCCGATCACGCGGTGGCCGCCGGACATGATGTGAACGTCTCCGCCACCGGCGGCGGGATCGCGGCGGCGGTGATCCATGGGAACGTGGCGTCGCCAAACCCTACCCAGCCGGGCCCGGCAGACAGCTAGCCGGACCCGGCATCGGGGTTACCGGGCCAGGCGCCATCGTCGCCCCAGGCGGCTTGGCGGTAGGCCAGCTGGCTATGCCCCGGCGGCCGGAACCCGCCGGGCAGCCGGTGCGGCTGGCGCCCCGCCCTCCCCTGCTGGCCGGACGTGAGCAGTTGCTCGCGGAACTGGATGCACGGTTGCTGGCCGGTGCGGGCCGGGGGCCGCGGATGGTGGCGTTGTGCGGGCTGGGCGGCGCGGGCAAGACCAGCGTGGCCGTGGAATATGCCCACCGTTACCTGGCCGAGGTCGGGCTGGCGTGGCAGTTCCCGGCGGAAGACGCCTCGGTGCTGGGGGCCGGATTCGGTGAGCTGGCCGCCCAGCTCGGCGCCCGCGACCTGGTCGATACCCGCGACCCGGTCGCGTCAGTGCACGCAGTGCTGGCCGCCTATCCCCAGGAATGGCTGCTGCTGTTCGACAACGCCCCCGACCGGGAATCGGTGGCGGCGTACCTGCCCCCGGCAGGATCGGGGCGGGTGCTGATCACCAGCCAGAACCCCAGCTGGCCGCCAGGCCAGGCACTGGACGTGCCGGTGCTGGACGTGGAGGTGGCCGCGAGTTTCCTGGTCAACCGGGCCGGCGACCCAGACCAGCACGCTGCCACCGAGCTGGCCACAGAGCTTGGCGGGCTGCCGCTCGCGCTGGAACAGGCCGCCGCCTACATCCAGGCCAGCGGCGGCACCCTGGCCGCCTACCTGCGATTGTTCCGCCAGCGCAGGGACGCCATGCTGGCCCGCGGCGAACCAACCGGGTACGGCAAGACCGTCGCCACCACCTGGTCGCTGGCCTTCGAACGACTAGAGCAATCCGCGCCCGCGGCGGTGGGCCTGCTGCGGCTGCTTGCCTGCTACGCACCCGAGGCGATCCCGCTGTCCCTGCTGCTGCAGCCCCGCCCCGGCTTGTCCGAACACCTCGGCGCCGAGGTGGCGGCCGTGCTGATGCCGCTGCTCGATGACCCACTGGCCGCCAGTGACGCGATCGCCGCACTGCGCCGCTATTCCCTCGTCATCCCCGCCGGGGCCGGATCGATCTCCGTGCACCGGCTGGTGCAAGCCGTCACCGCCGATCAGATGGCCGCAGAGCTGGCCGGTCAGTGGCGTCAGGCCGCCGCCGCCCTGCTCGAGGCCGCCATCCCAGCCGACACCGATGTGCCGGAGGGATGGCCGGCATGCGCTGCGCTGCTGCCGCACGCCGAAGCGGCACTTGCTGATGAAAGCCCCGGCATGGCCGGGCTCGCGAACTACCTCGGCGTGACCGGCAGTTACGCCACTGCATTGGAACTTCAGCAGCGGGTGCTTTCCGCTCAGGAGCGGGTTCTCGGCCCCGAGCACCCGGACACCCTGGCCACCCGGCACAACCTCGCTTCCTGGACCGGGCTGGCGGGGGATGCGGCCGGGGCCCGCGACCAGCTCGCCGAGGTGCTGCCCATACAAGAGCGGGTCCTCGGCCCCGAGCACCCCGCCACCCTGGCCACCTGGCACAACCTCGCTTACTGGACCGGGCAGGCAGGGGATGTGGCCGGGGCCCGCGACCAGTTCGCCAAGCTGCTGCCCATCCGCGAGCGAGTCCTCGGCCCCGAGCACCCCGCCACCCTGGCCACCTGGCACAACCTCGCTTACTGGACCGGGCAGGCAGGGGATGTGGCCGAGGCCCGCGACCAGTTCGCCAAGCTGCTGCCCATCTTCGAGCAAGTCCTCGGCCCCGAGCATCCCGAGACCATAGCTGCCCGGAATAACCTTGCTTACTGGTGCAGGCAAGCGGGTCGTGGCGCACGTTGAAAACGCACGGCAGCACAACGGCTGAGAGACTGCGGAGGCCTGCCTGTACAGCAGCCGAGTACAGCAACGGGCACGTATCCGGGCGTACTACCGGGGATCTCTGCGGACTACCGGATGCCTGCTGGCCTGGGCGCACGCTGGGGTTCTCGTGCGGGTGCCGGTATCTGGGGGTCAAGGGGTCGCGGGTTCAAATCCCGCCGTCCCGACTGTTTTTCGAACGCTTCTTCGCGATGTACAGCAGTAGTACAGCAGTGCCCAAGGAAGGTCCTTAGGTCTGCGCACGGACGATCCCGGCCGAGTCAACCTGAACATCCTGTTCTGCATGATATGTGGGTGATCTTCGTAAAGATCTTGGCAGGCTGACAGCCTGTTCTTTACGGAGATGGAGGGCCCTGCATGCCTGTGAGTGTTATCCGCCTGGCCCGGTCGCGGAATGACGCCGGTGAGCTTGTGATCCGGCTCGGCGTGCCGCTGCTGGATGCGTACCTGGAGTTTCTGGCGGGCCGGTGCCGGCCGAACACGGTGCTGGCCGTGGCCTATGACCTGAAGGTCTTCTTCACCGTGGTGCAGAAGACGCCGCGGCGGGTGCGCCCGGTCGATGTGCTGGGGTTCATGACCGCGCAGCGCACGGGCGGGGAGGGCCGGCTGCAGGTGGCCGGTGAGGGTACTGGCGGGGTGTCGGCCCGGACGCTGCGGCGGCGGCTGTCGAGCGTGTCGGGGCTGTACGGGTTCTTGCACGCCCGCGGTGACGTGACGGTGAACCCGGTGCCGCGGGGCCTGCCGACGCGGCGGGAGCGGCAGCGGCCCGGCCAGGGCGTCCCGCTGGTGCGGGTGCCCCGGACGCTGCCGCAGATCCTGGAACCGGGCGAGGTGGACGCGCTGACGGCGGCGTTGCGCACGCACCGGGACCGGGCGATGGTCGCGGCGATGGTGCTGGGCGGGCTGCGCCGCTGCGAGGTCCTCGGGCTGCGGCTGGGTGACCTGCGTTTTGGTGAGCGGCGGCTATTCATCGCCGAGGGCAAGGGCGGCCACCAGCGGCTGGTGCCCGTCTCGGCGCGGTTCTTCACCGCGGTCAGCGCCTACCTCGATGCCGAGCGCCCGGCCGGGGCGGCCACGGACCGGGTGTTCGTGGTACTGAAGGGCCCGCGCCGCGGCCTGCCGCTGTCCGCTGACGGGCTGGATGAGATCCTCGACGGTGCCCGGCGGCGGGCCGGGCTGGCCCATGCGACCTGCCACCAGCTGCGGCACACCTGCCTGACCCAGCTGCGCAAAGCCGGGATGAGCCTGGAGGCGGTGCAGGCCCAGGCCGGGCACGCCTCGATCGAGTCCACCCGGATCTACCTGCACCTGGGCGATGACTGGCTGGCCTCCCAGTACCGCAAGGCCGCCGAGGCCATCGACGCGCAGGCCCTCGCCGCCCATCCCGCCCTGCTGAGTGCCCGGTGACTGGCCCGGCGCTGCTGCCCGGCTGGGAGCAGCTGGCTGAGGCGATCCCCGGGATCACCGTCCCGATGCGCCGCTACCTGGAGCAGGTCGCCTGCGTGCTGCGGCCGGGCAGCGTCAGCGGCGCGGACCTGGCGCTGCGCTCGTTCGCCGCCTTCCTCACCGAAACGTCCCCGCGGGTCACCTCGCTAACCCTGATCACCCGCCGGCACATCGAGGATTTCAAGCCCTGGCTGGCCGCCCGGCCCGGGCAGAACAAGCCCCGGCTGACCACAGCCACCATCGCCCACCGGCTCGGCACGCTGCGGATGTTCTTCGTCCGCATCGAGGAATGGGGCTGGGAGGAGGCACCGCCCCGGGTGCCAATGTTCCCCGGCGACCTGCCCCGCCAGGACCACCCGCTGCCCAAGGCCCTTGACGACGCCGCCGCCGCGAAACTGCTCCGCGCCGCCCAGGCCGACCGCAGGATGCTGGTCCGGGTCACGGTGGAGATGCTGCTGCGCACCGGGCTGCGGGTCAGCGAGTTCACCAGCCTCCAGGCCAGCGCGGTGGTGCTCATCGGCGCCGGGCCCTGGCTGCACGTCCCGGTCGGCAAGCTCCGCGAAGACCGCTACCTGCCCCTGCACCCCCAGCTGGTCACCCTCATCGACGGCTACCGGGCCCGGCACGTCCCGGCGGATCACCCGCTGCTACTGCCCCGCGAGAACGGCCGCCCACTGGACCGGCACACCGTCACCCGGATGATCAACAAGGCCGGCGCCGCCGCCGGCCTGCCCCACATCCACCCCCACCAGCTGCGGCACACCCTGGCCACCCAGGCGATCAACCGCGGGATGAGCCTGGAAGCCATCGCCGCCCTCCTCGGCCACCGCAGCCTGGACATGACCCTGCGCTACGCCAAAATCGCCAGCCGCACCGTGCCGATGAGTACTTCGCCGTCACCGAGAAAGTCGAAGCACTCTACGGCCAGCCCGCCCAGCTCCCCGCCGACGCCATCGGCCCCCAGATGGCCCGGCTCCGCCGCGAGCACCACCGCCTCCTCGGCAACGGCTGGTGCACCCGGCCCCCGCAACTGGACTGCGCCTTCGAATCCATCTGCGAAACCTGCACCTACTTCCAGACCGGCATCGAGTTCCGGCCTGCCCTGGCCGCCCAGCACGACGACGCCGCGGCCAAGAACCAGGCCGGCCGCCAGCAACTGTTCGCCAAGCTCCTCACCCAGATCGACCACACCCAAGCATCATGATCAACTTGACAGCGATCACCCGCATAATGCCGAATTGAGGATGTCGCCGGGGTTGGAAAGTCTTTTGCCGCGATGATGGTGTGCGGTTGAACCTGACGGTCATGGCCTTCTCCTGTTCTGGGGTAGCGGGTCTGGAGTAATGGTGATGCGGGCGAGGGCACCGGTTTCCAATGCCGCCCACAGCGCGCCGTCCGGGCCGAGGGTGATGCCGTGCGGCTCGGAACGGGGTGTCGACAGGTCGTGCACCTCGATCGCGCCGTCGACAGTGATGGAGCCGACGCGGTTGCCGCCCCACTCGGTGAACCACAGGGCGCCGTTGCCGCCGGTGGTGATGGCGTGAGGTCGGCTGGCGCGGTCGGGCAGCGCAAACTCCACGATCACGCCGTCGGGGGTGATCCGCCCGATCTGGCCGACGGCGATCTCGACGAACCAGAGCGCGCCGTCCGGGCCCGCGGCGATGCCCACCGGCGCGGCGGCCTCGGTCGGCAGGGGGTGGACGGTGACCGCGCCGTCCATGCCGATCCGCCCGATCGCGTTGGCCTGGTTCATGGTGAACCACATCCCGCCGTCGGCGCCGGCGGCGATCGCGGACGGGAATGCGCCGGTAGCCGGGAGTGGGAACTCGGTGACCTGGCCGTCGGTGGTGATTCGGCCGATGCGGTCGGTGGTGGTCTCGGTAAACCACAGGGCACGGTCGGGTCCTGCGGCGATGCCGAACGGTCCGCAGCCCGGGGTGGGCAGCGGGAACTCGTCGAGGGCGCTGTCGGTGGTGATCCGGCCGATGCGGTGTGCCTGGTACTCGGTGAACCAGAGCGCCCCGTCCGGCCCTGTGATGATGATCGTCGGCCCGCACGCCGGATCGAGTTGGTGGCTGGTGGGCTCCCCTCCGGGGACCAGCCGGCCGATGCGCCCGCTGTGGACCATGGTGAACCACAGCATGCTGTCCGGGCCAGTGGTGATGGCGTACGGGCCGCTGGCGCCGTCGGCCACGACGTACTCCTGGATGGACACGCGTGTCACGGAGTTTGCTCCAGTCCGTTCTCGGTGGCGATGCGTTCGATGTCGGCCGGCGTGCCGGCCATGATGGTGCGCACATGCTCGGTGACCAGCTCGACGGGCCAGTCCCACCAGGCGGCGTGGCGGAGCCGGTCGATGTCCGTGTCGTCGAAGCGTTGCTGGATTGGTTTGGCCGGATTGCCGCCGACGATCGTGTACGGCGGCACGTCGGCGGTGACCACCGCACCGGCCGCGATAATGGCCCCGTCGCCGATACGCACGCCCGGCATGACGGTGGCCTGGTAGCCGAACCAGACGTCGTTGCCGACGACGGTGTCGCCTCGGCTGGGCATGGCGGTGACGATGTCGAGGGTTCGCTCGGTCCACTCACCGCCGAACATGGTGAACGGGAAGGTGGACACGCCCATCGTCGGGTGGTCGGCGCCGGCCATGAGGAACCGGGTGCTGGAGGCGATTGCGCAGTACTTGCCGATGATCAGCCGTTCCGGGCCGTAGCCGTAGAGCACGTTGCGGTGCTCGAAGCCGGTCGGGTCGTCGGGATCGTCGTAGTAGGTGTAATCGCCAACGACGATCTCGGGTGAGGTGACCAGCGGTTTGAGGAACACCACGCGCTGGTGCGCCGGCAGCGGGTGAACGGCCCTGGGATCAGGTGTCAACTGGGGTCCTATCGAATCGAAGGTCTTGCTGGTGGGAGCAGGCTGTTAGGTGAATGGCCGGCCAGTACACGAGCGTGGGTGAAATGCCGCAGGAGTTCGTCCTTTTGCTTCGACCTGCCAGATGCGCACCCCGGCCAGTGGCTCATTAATGCGACTGATGTAGCGATAACATCGTGTCATGATCCCGCCGCGATCAACAAACGATTTCCCCGACGAGCCGCTGCCGTCACAGCGAGACCAGGTCGCCGCCGTCCCGGCCCGCCGGCCCGGCGGACGCAGCGCCCACGTCCGCCGCCGCGTGTTCGACGCGGTCCGTACCCTGCTGGTGGAACACGGCTACGACGCCCTAAGCGTGGACGCCGTGGCGGACCGCTCCGGCGTGCACCGCACCACCGTGTACCGGCGCTGGCGTGATGTCGGCGGACTGCTCGCCGACGTCCTCACCGAGGCGACCGGCGACGAGTGGCGCCCACCTGACACCGGTTCCCTCAACGGTGACCTCGTCGCGATAAACCGCGAGATCTACACTGCGCTGACCGCCGACCCGCCCATCACCACCGCGCTGATCGCCACGTCATTCCGATCCGAGCAGGCAGGGGAAGCCCTCCGGATCTTCTGGACCGACCGGTACGACCGCTGCGCCATCATCGTGCAGCGCGCCGCCGAACGCGGCGAGATACCCGCACGCACTGACCCGCGCCGACTGCTCGTTGCCGCCACCGCCCCGCTCTACCACGAACTGGTTCTTCTCCGGACGCCCGCGAGTTCGCACCTCGCCGAGCAATCAGCCCGTGACGCGACCACCGCAGCCCGAGCGGGCGCCTTCGCGGGCTAACGCCGATGCCGCGTAGGGCCTGCGGGAGCTTTACGACCGGGCATGCAGGCTGATTGGCCGGATGCGCCGCCGTGATCCGACTCTGCGAACACCCTCTTCTGCCGCGAACGGCGTGGGTCATCCGCCTGCTGAAGGGTCAGGTAGTTCTGCGTCCAGGCGGGCAGGCCAATCCACGTTGGCAAGTCCCCCTGCCACCAAGACATCACGCCAGTCCAGCTGCAGGAGACGGAAGGCAGACAAGAAGCGATCCCATTGGCCGACTGAAGCCAGGACGATTGCTGCCTGGACACGCTCGGGATCCTGGCCATCAAAAGCCTCGTCGGCCACAGACGCGAGGTAACCGGCAACCTCGTCTGCCGTGCCAGCCGGGAAATCGCGGCGGATCCGCTCGCTCAGCCTCGGGGTCAGTTCAGCCATACCAACATTCTGCCAACGGTCCTCCCTCACGGCGGGGGATGCACCCGGTGGCGCCGACGGCTGGGCAGGACCCATCATGAGGGCCGGGAGCCCGTCCCGGCAAGATTCGTTCCCCTGGGGCCGTCGCCCCCTCGTGCTGCTTGCGAACGCCCGGATCTGCCGCTGGTCGGGCGTCCAATCGTGCCTCACGCCAACTGGCCGGTTTTCGCTGTCTCCCCGCGCGAGCGATGCAGTTTCACCAGCCGACAGCGTCGCCCTTGGGCAAACCGGTGTACAGCACGCAAGGTACAGCAACGGGCACGTATTCAGGCGGATCACCGGGGACCTCTGCGGACTGCCGAATGCCTGCTGGCCTGGGCATGAGCTGCGGTTCTTGTGCGGGTGCCGGTATCTGGGGGTCAAGGGGTCGCGGGTTCAAATCCCGCCGTCCCGGCGCAGGTCACAGGGTTGATCCAGGTTCCTGGCTTGACCCTGGGGACCAGTCGATCTCTGCTTCGCGTTCCTGGCGCACCTTGACCGATGGTCTGCACAGTCACAAGCCCGCGATGCTGCCAGCTCACCTCCGTAGATGCCGGAGAAGACGCGCCCGCCGGGTCCGGTCCCGAACTCCTTCAGGTGCGAGCGGAGTATTCGGGGGACTCCAGCACCGCCCTTGCACTGTCGGGCAGCCGTGTCATGAGAACTGACGCTAGCACCGAGCGCCACCAGCCACACTCCACACTCCCCGCAGCCACGGCAGGGTCGGCCGCCCGGGCGCTCGTCCTCCTGTCAGTAGGAAACGTACAGTGCCCGGTCGGCGTGCCGCAGCTGTAGCCCGGCGACCTCGCGGTCCGGCGGCCGGCCAGGTCGGCTTCCGGCCGGGCCTCGGCGCGGCCAGGAACCGCGCGATCCCGCCCGCGCGGCGGGATCGGCAAGGACTTGCCCGGCGCCGTCTAGTCAGCGCCCGCCCGAGACGGTGATGTCGCTGCCGGTGACATACGATGCCTCCGGCGAGATCAGCCACGACACAGCAGCCGCGATCTCCTCGGGCCGACCTACCCGGCCCAGCGGGCTATGCGCGCCCAACTCCTGCTCCTTCGGAGTCACTATCCCCGTTTCGATGACCCCTGGTGAGACGCTGTTGACCCGGATTCCCTCTGCGGCAACCTCGTTGGACAGACCGCGGGCGAACGTCACCATGGCGCCCTTGGTTGCCGCGTACGGGACAAGCCCGGTAAATTCGGCGGGCGCCTTGGAGGCAATCGAGGCGATGTTGACGATACATCCGCCGTTGCCGCCGTGAGCGGTCGACATCGCCTGGACAGCGTGTTTGGCGCACAGCATGGGCCCCACGACGTTGACCTGCATCAGCCGGGTCAGCTCGTCCGCCTGCTGCTCGTCGATGCGCGCCCGCTGGCCGGCTATGCCGGCGTTGTTGACCAGCGCGGTCAGCGGCCCCATCTGCTGCGCCCGGTCAAACAGGTCCGACACCTCATCCTCCGAGGCGACATCGGCGCGCACGGCCGCGGCCCGGCCGCCCTTGGCGTCGATGGCGGATACCACCAACTCGGCTCCTTCGGCGTCGGCCCCATAGTTGACGACCACGCCGTAGCCGTCATCGGCCAGCCGCTCGGCGATCGCCGCGCCGATGCCCCGGCTGGCGCCGGTGACGATCACCACGCCTTTGTCCTGGTCAGTCATAGTCATCTCATCGCCCCGTCGCTGAAGATCGCATGTCAGGCGAGCCGGCCGCGGCGGCGGGGCTCGCACGGATCCCCGTTGCCTGGAACGGCGTCCGGCAGGCCGCGCGGCGCGTCGCCTGAATAACCCCTGTACCCCAGGTCGGCGAAGTAGTCATCCGGGAACATCTGATGCCCGTGATCGGCCAGCAGCCGGTACAGCGAGCCTTCCCGGAGCCGGTCGCCAAGGATCTCCCGGGGATCTTGAACCCCTGCTGCACCTGTGCCCTGCCCAGCGCCATAACCAATTCTCCCAGGCCAGGACATACCTTGCAGGCCACGACACGATCTGGCCGGGTCTTTCCAGCCATGTCGCACCAGTGCCAGACAAGCGATTACTTCAGCGCCGTCCTAGCGCCGGGGCACGGGACGATTCACGACACGCGCTCCGGTCAGGTGGGACGGACGGCAAGGTCAATGCGGCTGCGACAACTTTCTCCACGTCATTTTTCAAGGCGGCCCGGACGGGCCGCTCGCGCCGCCAACACGGCGCGCACGCCTTCGCTCCCGCTGGCGCTCCCGCTACGGCGGCGCCAACGCCGGTCGGCTGGCGCGAAAAACACAAAACCCCGGGCCGCCGATCAACCGAAAGATTCGGGAGGCCGCGTCGGGATTTGACAAGGGAACCCTCGCGATGGCCCAGACCGGTCTAACGGGGGCAGGTCAGAAGCCTGCTCGATTCGCCGGGCAGCGTACGGGCCATCGCCCCTTGTCAAATCCCGCCGCTCCGTCTCCTGACCACTCTCCCGGAGTTCACAGCTATCGGGAGCATGGGCACGACTGGCCAGGACCGTTGAGGCTTAAGGGTCAACCGCCGGTTGTATAGCTGCCATCCCTCAGGCTGACGGGGCCGAGACAATCGAACGGCTAGGAGGACAGCGCACCCAACCGAAAAGCAGTTGCCGTGATGGGGACGTGACCAGCGGTCTCCGGATTGAAAGACGGGTGATAGATCAAACGCGAGTCATTGCGCGCGCCGAACTCAATTCTGAATTGCCGCGCCAGTTCACGAATTCAGTCGCACCCCAAACGACCAGAATGGCTGAGGCCCAAAGTGGCAGGACAGCCTCAAAGGCATCCGCTGGAATTCCATGGCCGAACCACCAGTAGGGGCGCGGCAATCGTTAGCACGATGAGCCCCCAGAGCATTATTCGTACGGACTGCGGTACATCTGAACTGCGACGGCAAACTATCAAGGCCGGGATAAGCAGTACCCAAATCCAGTGATGAGTCCAGGAGATCGGGCTGATTAGCAGACCCGCCAGGGCAATCGAGACGATGGCGGGCGCCTTTCGCTTGATGGTTACGCAACGCCAAGCAATAAAGGAACTTACGGCCAGTGTTATGAGTGAAAGCAGCAGCCACGCGATCCCAGATCCGCTGGCGGGGAATGGTGGTCTGTGAAGGATCGCATACCAAGATTGATTGCCGCCATAGGCGATAGTCCCGACTCGGGCTGGATAGCTCACATCGTGGAACCAGTAGACACGAGACAACCCTGGCCAGAACACCCAGGACAAAGCTGTCCACGCGAGGAATGATACCGTAGCACGTACAACCGACTTCAGATCCCGGCTGACGACAAGAACAATGACGAATGCGAGTGGCGTTAGTTTCACTGCCGCAGCGAGTCCGATTCCGATTCCACGATAGGGAGATGCCATCACCAGAAGGTCAGCCATCACGATGAACATGAGGATAAATTCAATCTGCCCGTAGTCGATTCCGCTCCTCGCAGGTTCGAGCACAATAACTGAAACACACGACCAAGCGAAGGCTTTGCACAACAAGCGTTGCGTGACCTCAGCGCCCATGTCACGCAAGACCAAAACGATCGAGCCTGTTGCGACAGCAACACTTGTCGTCCACAGGAGCCACTGAGTGACGGGAAAGGATGCCCAGGTAAGTGGCGACAGCGCGAGAAGGGCAAAGGGGGGGTACGTGAAGGCGAGGTGGCTCTGAGTGAAGGTCGCGAGATACGGATTCTTTCCCGATCCCCAAGAGTTCAATGCATCCCGATAGATCTGCAGATCCATTCCATATCGGCGTCCCCAAACCGATAGGTAAACAATCACGGAAATTGTTGCAACGACGGCAGTCACATATGGCCATGACATGGCCCTCGGGTCCGTGACTGAATCAGAAATCTGAGACTCAATAACCCGACTCTCCTGCACGCCACCACCGTACTTCCATGAAAAAACTGGGACTATCGAACTATTGACGGAATTGACATCGATGTCGTGCACGGCTCAAGCAAGCCGGGTGTTCTGTTACAAACCCTCGGTTCCCGGAACTCCACCTTGCCTGATTGCGCCACTGTCGGCGATGATCCAGGCGGCACTCTACACGGTCGCTGTCAGACCTGGCTCTCGTTCGCCGCACAGCGTGGCGACGGTGCAGCAGTAAAGACATCCCAGGAGCTTAAATGTCAAGCGGCAACGTCAGATTGAGGGACCTTTTCCCGGTGTGACCAGGCGGTTGCCTCGTCGTAGAGGGTGCGGGTCTTCAGACATCCATGCAGGATGCCGACGAGCCGGTTCGCCAATCGCCTCAGGGCGTCATTATGTTCGATTCCGCGGGCGCGAAGGTCGTCGTAAAGAGCGCGGGCGCCGGGCGAGGCGTTCAGGGCGGTGAAGGCCTGCGCGTTCAGCGCATCGACGAGCCGGTCGTTGTGGACGTACCGGGCGACGACCACTTTCTTCTTCCCCGAGGCGCGGGTGATCGGGCTGGTCGCGGCGTAGTTCCTGCGGGCCTTGCCGTCGGCGTACCGGTGCGGGTCGTCGCCGGATTCGCCGAGCACCCGGGCGCCGAGGACAGCGCCTATGCCGGGCTGGGACAGGTAGATCTCAGCGTCCGGGTGCTGGCCAAAATGCTCCTCCACCTGCCCCTGCAGGGTCTTGACCTGCTCGTTCAGGGTAGTGATCACCGCGATTAGGGACCGGGCGGTAGCGGCGTAGGCGGCGGTGACGGCCGGCGGCTGGCCCAGCTGCTCGCCGCGCAGCGCCGCCAGGATCGCCGTCGCCTTGCCGGGGATGTCGCGGCGGCGGGCGCGCTTGAGCGCCGCGCTGACCTGCGCGCGGGTCAGCCTCCGTGCCCGGGCCGGGTCCGGCGCCTTGCCCAGCAGCTCCAGCGTGTCCGGCGCGGCCAGGTCGCCGGAGGCCTCCAGCGCGGCGGGGAAGTACTCCCGCAGCTGGTGCCGCAGCCGCTGCACGCCCCGGGTGCGTTCCCAGATCAGCGTCTTATGGGTACGCGCCAGCACCTTGATGCCCTCCGCGTCCGCGCTGTCGCCCGCCACCGCCCGGAGCTGGTGCGAATCGGTGCGCACCATGCCGGTCAGCATGTGCGCGTCGCCGGTGTCGCTCTTGGCCCCGGACACGCCGTACCGTTCCCGGTACCTCGATGCCTGCAGCGGGTTCACCGCGTACACCGTGTACCCGGCGGCCACCAGCGCGGCCACCCACGGGCCGCGGTCGGTCTCGATCCCGATCACCACCTCCACGCCGGCGGCGTCCTCGCCCAGGTGCTGCCCGATCAGCTCGTGCAGCCGGGCCATCCCCGCCACGCCCTCGGGCAGCCGCCTTTTCGCCAGCACCCGGCCCGCGGCGTCCATCAGCTCTACGTCGTGATGGTCCTCAGCCCAGTCATCCCCTGCGAACAGCCGCATCAGTTCTCCCGTCCAGGACATCGAATCTCGTCAGCAGCCTGCGGGAGAACCATCAGCGACCTAATGAAACTGTGCTCACGCCACCCGGCGGGCACGACATCCCAGCAGCGATCAACTCTCCCGGTCACCAGCAGGGGCACGATCTTTGCTAAGGGCTCAAAGGCCCAGTGCAGCACAGTGCTCACCCGCCGGCGGCCACCAGCTAACGAGTCTGCCGGACAGCGGACCCGCTAACTCTCATTAGTGCAGCAACCGCACCGACCGGCATCGACCCCATCCGGCCGCTATAGGCCTGCGGCTGACGTCAATGACCCTCATAGACCACTATGCCTCTAGATGGTAAAGAGAAGGTCAGAGCTTCGAATGCCGCGGTGAGCGGTCATTCTGCTATGGCTTGGGCCCTTTGCCGCTGCCGTAGACTCGCGCCATGCGAGGCCGCTTGGTGGATGAGTCCAAGCGCAGCCAACGTTCGCAGGCGTGCGTTTACGGCGAGCACGATGACTGCTCCCACAGTTGCGGGGCGACGGCCGGGCTTAACCCGCGTCGGCTTCGCCTGGAGGGCGGTCTGACGCTGTGCAAGTGCACCTGCCATTCCTCATGCCCGATTACCAGCGCCGGGATGACGATTCCGCTGGCGACCTGGCGTGAGTCGTGTTCGTGCCCCGGCGCGGCCCGGCAGGAGCGTGAGGACCAGGCACGCATGGAGGCATTCCAAGCGGTCCGGGCCCGGGGGGCCGGGCGGAGCCAGGAAGAGATCCGGGAGCTGTACATAGCCGAGCTGCGCTCCCGCGGCCTGGACATACCGCCGGAGGAAGCTCTTAACGCGGGCGTGGCCGCCGTCACCGGCAACTACTTCCCCAGCGCTCGCCTGCTGGGCCGTTCACTTGCCGACGTCGCGAAACTCATCGGCCGCGTATTCGGCCCTTCACGCTGACGAACAATCCAGCCGGGCCTCTCCCCCACCGCGCTTGATCACATGGCAAGGGATCAGCGGCTGAGTGACTAACTGAGTGACGACCGGTACGAACACCGGCGGACTTCCGCGAACGAGCACGTACCTGCGATCGCAGGTCAACGTTAGATTTTCGCTGGTAATTTCGCTCATGAAGTTGACTGGGGGTCAAGGG
>DASQVO010000244.1:0-5631 GCA_035640715.1 Streptosporangiaceae bacterium | reverse complement strand
GAACGGAACTTCGATGATGCTCATGACGGCAGGATAGCTCAACCTTTGAACTACTTCAAATGTTTATTGGCGGACCGGTCAGGGGCATGACGTGGTGACCAGCCAGCATGCCTGCGGCTACACGTTGAAGCGGAACTCCACGACGTCGCCGTCGCGCATCACGTAGTCCTTGCCCTCGATGCGGACCTTGCCGGCCGCGCGGGCGGCGGCGACTGATCCCGCGGCGATCAGGTCCTCGTAGGAGACGATCTCGGCCTTGATGAAGCCGCGCTGGAAGTCCGTGTGGATGACGCCGGCTGCCTCCGGGGCGGTCGCGCCGGCGGGGATCGTCCAGGCCCGCGTTTCCTTCGGGCCCGCCGTGAGGAACGTCGACAGGCCGAGCGCGCGGAACCCGGCCCGCGCCAGCTGGGCGAGCCCGGGCTCGCCCAGGCCGGACTCGGCCAGCAGCTCCGCGGCCTCGTCCTCGGGCAGGTCAGCGAGGTCGGCTTCGGTCTTGGCGTCAAGGAAGATCGCCTCGGCGGGCGCGACGAGAGCGGCCAGCCGCTCCCCCAGCGCCGCATCGGCAAGGCCCGCCTCGTCGGTGTTGAAGACGTAAAGGAACGGCTTGGCCGTCAGGAGCTGGAATTCGCGCAGGTCCGCCAGATCGATCCCGTCCGGCGCGGCGCCCGCGAACAGCGTGGTCCCGGTATCGAGCAGCTTCTGCGCGCGCGTCGCGGCATCTGCCACGCGGAGCCGTTCGGCATCCTTGGAGAACTTTGTTTCCTTGCCGAGCCGGGCCGTCACCTTCTCCAGCGTCTGCAGGTCCGCGAGGATCAGCTCGGTGATCACCGTCTCGATGTCACGCTCCGGCGACACGTCGCCTTCCACGTGACTGACATCGGGATCCGCGAAGACCCTGACCACCTGGCAGATCGCGTCCGTCTCCCGGATGTGGCCGAGGAACTGGTTACCGAGGCCCTGGCCCTGGGCGGCTCCCCGGACCAGGCCGGCGATGTCAACGAACCGCACGGTCGCGGGCACGATACGGGCCGAGTCGTACAGCTTGGCCAGCTCGGCGAGCCGCGGATCGGGCACCCCGACGATCCCGACGTTCGGCTCGATGGTGGCGAACGGGTAGTTCGATGCCAGCGCGCCCGCCCGGGTCAGCGCGTTGAACAACGTCGACTTGCCGACGTTGGGCAGCCCCACGATCCCGATGGACAGACTCACCTGCGCGATTTTAGGTGCCTGCGGGCACCACTCGACGCAGCGGGCCGCCCGCTGCGGGCCGCCCGCCGCAGGCCGCCGCGGCGCCGCTGCCGGGAGGACATTCCAGCCGAACGAGGACCTGGTGGCACTCTCCTCGTCAGCGAGACCATCAAGGCGGGCCCGGAAAATTTTTCCGGGACGCTGTCGATCCGGGCAGCCCTCATTCGACTATGGGTGAATGGCCGGCGCCGGAGGCCGGCCTCCGGCGGAGAGGTACCCGCGATGAAGTACATGTTTCTGCTCTACGGCCCGGAACTGCCCGAGGCCGGGACGGACGAGGCGCGCAAGCTGTTCGAGGAGTGGAGCACCGCCCGCCAGGCGATGGCGGACGCCGGCGTGCTGATCGACTGCGCGCCGCTGCAGCCGCCCTCGGCGTCGACGACCGTACGGGTCCGCGGCGGCGAGACGTTGCTGACCGACGGCCCGGCGGCGGAGATCAAGGAGCAGTTCGGCGGCTTCACCCTGATCGAGTGCGACGGCCTGGATGAGGCGCTGAAGTGGGCGCAGCGCATACCGACCGCCCGTGACGGCTCTGTGGAGGTCCGGCCGGTCGTGAACACGGGGACGCCGAGCTGAGCGAGGATTACGGCGCGCTGTTCCGCGCTCACTGGTGGGCGGCGGTGGCGACCCTCAGCCGTCTCCTGGGTGACCTGGAGACGGCTGAGGACGCCGTCCAGGATGCGTGCGCGCTGGCGCTGACGAAATGGCCGGCCGAGGGCGCGCCGGCCAACCCCCGCGCCTGGCTGATCGGGGTGGCCCGGCACAAGGCGGTTGACCGCATGCGCCGCGAGCGGCGGCGCGCGGATAAGGAGGCCGAGGCGGTGCGTGACCTGGGCATGCGCAACCTGTCCAGCGCGGGGCCGCACGGGCAGCCGTCCAATGCGGGGCCCGGCATGCGCGACCCGTCCGGCGCGTGGCCCGGCGGGGAGGCCCAGCGGCCTGGGCTCGCCGGCCCGGAGGAGGCCGCTCTCGCCGAGGACCAGCTCGGCCTCGTCTTCGCCTGCTGCCACCCCGCTCTCGATTCCGCCGTCCGGGTCGCGCTGACTCTGCGTTCCGTGTGCGGCCTGGGAACTAGCGAGATCGCCGCGGCCTTCCTCGTGCCCGAGCCGACGATGGCCCAGCGCCTCGTCCGGGCCAAGCGCAAGATCCGCCAGGCCGGCATCTCGCTGCGCCCGCCGGGCCCCGCCGACATGGCGGAACGCCTCGGCACGGTGCTGCGCGTCGTCTATCTCGTCTTCACCCAGGGGCACATGGCGGCCGCCGGTGAGGACCTGATCCGCGGCGACCTGTGTGATCAGGCCGTGGGGCTGGCCCGCGCGCTGGCCGTCCTCATGCCGGGAGAACCCGAGGTGACGGGTCTTCTCGCCCTGCTGCTGCTCACCGACGCCCGGCGCGGCGCCCGCATCGGCGCCGACGGGGATCTCGTCCTGCTGGCCGACCAGGACCGCGGACGCTGGGACCGGGCGAAGATCGCTGAGGGTGACCATCTGCTGGAAGCGGCGCTGCGCGCCCGGCGGCCGGGCCCGTATCAATTGCACGCCGCGATCGCCGCGTGCCACTCCTGCGCGGCCACGGCGGAGCAGACCGACTGGCGGCAGATCGCCGCCCTCTACGGCCAGCTCGTCCGCTACGAGCCCACTCCCGTGATCGAGGCGAACCGCGCCGTCGCGGTGGCGATGGCCGACGGGCCCGCAGCCGGGCTCGCGATCCTCGACGCCGCGGCCGTGCATCCGCAACTGGCGCGCTGGCCGCAGTTCCACATCGCCCGGGCCGAACTGCTGCGGCGCACGGGCCGTGTTGCCGACGCGCTGGACGCCTACCGGGCCGCGCTGCGGCTGGACCTCCCGGCCGCCGAGCATGCCTTCATCGAAGACCGTGTCGAAGACCTGACCGCGAGCCGCTGACAATCAATCTCTCATGCCCCTCCAACGACGCACAGCCCCCGCACGGTTGCACTGCAGCCGCGACCTCCCGCCCCGCTTGTCCGGCCAACGCCCATTGTGCCGACGAGGTGGGCCTGCCGCTCGTCCCGGGGAAACGGTAAGCCGCTAGTGCTTCCCAATATGTACTGGAGTATCTTAGGAAGCATGACGGCAGAGGTGATCTACACAGCGAGCGACCTCGACCGCAAGCGGCGCGAGGTGACCGATGCGGCCCGCCGGGGCATCGCGCGAATCCGCGACACCGACGGGATGGGCCTTGTGCTGCTGCCGGCCAGGCACTATGAGGTGCTTGACGCGGTGAGCCGCTGGCATGACCGCCTCGATGTCGCCGAGCGGGCTCGCGCGAAGCCGCCCGAAGACCGCACCCCGCTCGATTTTGGGGAACTTACCTGGCTGCGTCACTTCGATGATGACGATCTCGCCGCCTTCATCGCCGAGGTTCGCGCCGCGGTCTCGGTGGCCTACCACGACGATGACCTCGCCGAACTGGACCAGCTTGTGCGCGACTGGCGCACCACCGCCGACGAACTCGCCGACCCGGCCCGCCGCGAGGTGCTCCTCGGCGGTTTCGCCGCCGACGGCTCCGCCTGACCACGTAGACGCGAACGCCCCGCCGGCCCTCAACGGGCCCGTAAGATGACCCAGGCCGGCCCCGGCCACCTACAAATCCGCACACCCGCCCGCCTGCGTGTCAGGGAAAGGAATGTCGGCGGCGGCTGCCAGTATTGACACACATGAGCGCGATCATGCTGATTGCCGGGCTGATACTCGGGATCATCATCGGGGCCGTGATCGGGTACCTGTACGCCCGGGGCCGGGTCGCGTCCGCCACTGCCGACCTCGCCAGCCAGGCCAGCGCCGCAGCCGAACGCGCCCGGGCGGCCGAGCAGCGGGCCGAGATGATAGAGCGGACCGAACGGGAGCGGGTGGCCCTGATCGACGGGCAGCTGGCGCAGCGGTTCCAGAGCCTGTCGGCGGAAGCCCTCGACGCCAGCACCGCGCGCTTCCTCGAGATCGCCGAAGGGCGGCTGCGCGCCGAAAACGTAAAGGCCGCTGGAGAGCTCGAACAACGTCGCGCCGCCGTCGAGCATCTGGTCGGCCCGCTCAGGGAGACCCTCACCCGGCTGGAGGCGCAGCTGCGCGAATCGGAATCCGCCCGCCGGGCCTCGCACGCTGCCCTGGCCGAGCAGGTGAACCTGACCAGGCACAGTGCGGAGCAGCTCCGTGACCAGACGCAAGCGCTGGTCACCGCGCTGCGCCGCCCCGAGGCCCGTGGCCGCTGGGGCGAGCTGCAGCTGCGCCGTGTGGTGGAGCTGGCTGGGATGAGTGCGCACTGCGACTTCGAGGAGCAGGTCAGCCTGGCCGGCGACAGCGGCCCGCAGCGGCCGGACATGATTGTGCGTCTCGCCGGCGGCAAGAACATCGTGGTGGACTCGAAGGTGTCGCTCGCCGCTTACCTGGAGGCAGTGGAGGCGGCAGATGAATCCGTGCGCGCGGCACGGCTCGACGCGCACGCGCGGCACCTGCGCGAACACGTGGACCGGCTGGCCGCGAAGGCGTACTGGACGGCGCTCAGCCCGTCCCCGGAGTTCGTCGTGCTGTTCATACCGGGTGAGGCGTTTCTCGCACCCGCGCTCGAGCGGGACCCCGGCCTGCTCGAGCACGCGATGGCGCGCAAGGTCCACATCGCCACCCCGACCACGCTCGTCACCATGCTGCGGACCGCGCAGTACACGTGGCAGCAGGAGGCCCTGTCCGAGAATGCCCGCGCCGTATTCGACCTGGGGCGCGAGCTGCATGCCAGGATCGCCGGGCTCGGCCGGAACATCGACCGCCTGGGCCGCGCGCTGACCAACGCGGTGACCGCCTACAACCAGACGGTCGGTTCGCTGGAGAGCCGCGTCCTGGTCAGCGCCCGGCGGCTCAGCCAGCTCGGGGTCGTCGACGCTGAGCTGCCCCCACCCGCCCTGGTAGAGGAGACGGCCCGCAGCCTGTCCGCCCCCGAGCTGGTCGCGGCGGGGGCGGAGGACACCGGGGCCGGCGCCGCACCGGGCACATCCGTCGCCCAGCCGGGGACGCCCATCGCCCAGCCGGGCACGTCGCTGGCCGTTCCCGGGGAGGAAAGGAGCGGAGAATCGCCCGAAATCGGCAGCCGCGATGAGCTCCTCAAGGCGTCACAATGGACCTGAGCCCGGCGGTGCCGAGAGTCTCCGGCATCTTGGCATCGCCACGACAGGAGGGTGAAGCGGGGGCGTGCCTCAGCAGAGACGGCAGAACTCGGCATGGCACGAGGACAACCTGGCCATGCGGTCGTATGGTGGCCGCAGTCTGCGTGACGGCACGGCGAGACGGCCGCCCTCGGAGTCCCGGCAGGGACGGCCGGAAGACGTCAGGGACCGGACGGGTCCGCGGGGCGCCGCCGGCCGGGCGGGCGTGCCCG
>DASQVO010000243.1:0-7844 GCA_035640715.1 Streptosporangiaceae bacterium | reverse complement strand
GCTGGACGCGCTGCGTGACCGGCTCGGGCTGACCGGTACGAAGAAGGGCTGCGACCAAGGCGCATGCGGCGCCTGTACCGTGCTGGTCGACGGCAGGCGCGTGCTGTCCTGCCTGACCCTGGCGGCGCAGTGCGACGACCGCGAGGTGGTGACCATCGAGGGCCTGGCGGGCAATGGAGCTCGCCACCCGGTGCAGGAGGCGTTCATCCGCCACGACGCGTTCCAGTGCGGCTACTGCACGCCTGGGCAGATCATGTCGGCGGTCGGGTTGCTGGCCGAGGGGCGAGCGGGCAGCGACGAGGACATCCGTGAGTTCATGAGCGGCAACATCTGCCGCTGCGGCGCGTACTCCAATATCACGAGTGTGATGGCGTCACGGATCGCCCTACCCATGGCGGGATTAGTGGCTTTGATCTCCTGGTACCTGGCCCAGGCGTCCCAATCACCCTGACGCCAAAACTTCACACCCGTCATGATTTACGAGGTTACCGGCCTACCCTGACATGCCAGGGAATGCAGGGATGACAGTCAAACAATGTGCCGAAAGAGATTCAGAGATCGCCGATGCTGACGCGATGCATTTCTGGCCGGAAGCCTGCATCGTCCGGGATCATCATGGCTGGGTGCTTGCGCCACATCCGGATTACGGTTTCGGGCACACCCCGCGTAGAACGTACGAACACTTGACCGTTAGCCACGACCGCCAGGTAAGGTTCACCTGGCTCAAGCTCGGCTAGCTGCTCGTGCAAGCTCGCTACCTGCTCAGAGTCCAGCGTGACGGCTGGGGCAGTCATGGCAGCGCTCATGCAGAAACTGTACCTCGGCTTGACCTGAGTCAAGTATCTCGCAGTCTTCTACGCTGGTAATGCACATGATCGTCGGGAAGGATAGCTCGCTGAGTGTAGAAGACGCTACGCCCGAGGACAACCATGGCCGAGCACTGACCACTATGTCTGACCACAACGGGAAGGCCGGGAACCAGGCCCAGGCCGGGAACCAGGCCCAGGCCGCATTCCCGCGAACTTTGAGTGCCCCCTCAGTTACCTGAAGTACCCGTCAGCCGAGCGAAAGTTTGCTGACGGCCCAGCCGGGAACGGGGCAGGTGATGGCCTGAGCGGGGGAAATGGCCTGAACGGGGGAAGGGCTGGCCATGAGAGTTGTCGTGGATCTCACGCGGTGCCAGGGCTACGCGCAGTGCGCCTTCCTCGCCCCCGATGTCTTCCGGATGCACGGCGATGAGGCGCTGATGTACGACCCGGAGCCCGGCGACGCGCAACGTGAGCGGGTCCTGCGGGCCGCGGCGGCCTGCCCGGTGCAGGCCCTCCGGGTTGACCAGATCGCCGGCAGGGACGCCGCCGCGGCCATGGTGCCGGGTTCCGCAGCAGCTGTGCCGCCGGGGCCGGTCCCGTCGCCGAGGGCAGCCGGACCGGCTGCCTCGGGCTTGCACGCTGCGCTCGAGGCCTTCCGGCAGACCGGCCGCATCGTGATCGTGGGCGCGTCGCTGGCCGGCCTGCGCGCCGCGGCGGTCCTGCGCCGGGAGGGCTTCACCGGCTCGCTGACCATGATCGGGGATGAGCCGCATGAGCCTTATGACCGACCGCCCCTGTCCAAGCAGGTCCTCGGCGGGTGGGTACCCCCTGACCACACCGGGCTGCCCCGCCGCGACGAGCTTGACGCGCGGTGGCTGCTCGGCGTCCCCGCCACTGGACTCAACCTGGCCGCCAGGCAGGTACGCCTCGGCGACGGCGGCACGGTCGACTACGACCGGCTGCTGATCGCCACCGGGACCCGCGCCCGGCCCTGGCCCAACCCGGCCGAGGCCGCCCTCGACGGCGTGTTCGTGCTGCGTACCCGCGACGACGCCGCCGGCCTGCGCCAGCGGCTGGCCGACCGGCCCCGGCGGGTGCTGGTCATCGGCGCGGGTTTCACCGGCTCCGAGGTCGCCTCGGCGTGCCGGGACCAGGATCTGGCGGTCACGGTCGCCGAGCGGGGGCCAGCACCCCTGGTGGGTGCCCTGGGCGAAGTGATCGGCGCGGTGGCCGCCGACCTGCACCGTGAGCACGGCGTCGACCTGCGCTGCGGCGTCACCGTCACCTGCCTGGAGGGTGACGGTGACGGCCGGCTGTGCCGCGCCCACCTGTCCGACGGCACCACGATCGATGCCGATGTGGCCGTGGTGGCGCTGGGCGCGATCCGCAACATCGCATGGCTGCACGGCTCAGGTTTGGCCGTCGGCGCCTGGGGGGTGGGCTGCGACGCCGGCTGCCGGGCGTTCGACGTCAACGGCCTGGTCACCGACAACATCTTTGTCGCCGGGGACGTGGCGCGCTTTCCGCACCCGCTGTATGACTACCAGTTCATCGCGCTGGAGCACTGGGGCAACGCGGTCACCCAGGCCGAGGTCGCTGCCCACAACATGGTCAGTGCCCCGACCGACCGGTGGCCGCACCTGCCCAGCCCGGTGTTCTGGTCCGCGCAGTTCGGCACCAACATCAAGTCGATTGGTGTGCCGACCTTCGCCGACCAGGTCGTCATCGCCCAGGGCTCGGTGCCTGAGCGCCGGTTCGTAGCCGCCTACGGCTACCGGGGGCGCATCACCGCCGCGGTCGCTTTCGACCAGGCCAAGTGGCTGGAGTTCTACCAGAAAATGATCGAGGCGGCCGCGCCGTTCCCACCCGGGTTCCCCGCCGCCGGCCAGCCGGCCGACCGGCAGCCCGTGCCGGCCGGCATGCCTGCTCAGGAGATCCGCGACCTCCACGCCACCGTCGTGATGACCGGCCATGATCCGAGCGAGCGCCGCGCGGAGCTGATCTACCACCGCTGACCCGGGCGCCACTGCGCGCAGGGCCACGCCACATGCGCCGGTGGCGTCCACGAAAGGCATTGTCATGGCACAGCCCAGCATCTTCGACCAGATCCTCGACCCCGCCAACCGGGCCAACCCCTACCCTCTCTATGCCGAGCTGCGCAAGACCCCGGTGACGCGGCAGGCCGACGGCACCTACGTCGTCAGCACCTACAACGAGATCGTCGCGCTGCTGCACGACCCACGGGTCAGCTCCGACCCCCGCAACCGCCCCGAGCTGGCCGGCGCCATGCCCGAACCCGAGGAGGGGCCGCCGGGGCTGCCGCCATCGTTTATCGACCGCGACCCGCCCGACCATGACCGGCTCCGGGGGATGGCGATGCGGCCGTTCGGGCCGCCCCACACCCCCGGGCGGATCGAGGATATGCGCCCCTGGCTGGCTGAGATCGCCAACGGCCTGATCGACAATTTCGCGGGCAAGAACCGCATCGACATCGTCGATAACTTCGCCTACCCGCTGCCGGTGACGGCGATCTGCCAGTTGCTCGGCGTCCCCCGCGAGGACCAGCCGCGCTTCCACCAATGGGCCGACGCGATCATCGAGACCATCGACCCCACCACGGGCACGTTCGAACAGCGGATACGCGGGCGTGCCCAGGTGAGGGCCGAGCTGGGCCAGTATCTCAACGGCCTCACCGAGGCCCACGCCAGCAAGCCGGGCGAGGACCTGATCTCCGGGCTGCTCACCGACACCGGCCCGCACGGGCCGATGTCCCGCGGGGACCTGCTGAGCACCGCCCAGCTGCTGCTGATCGCCGGTCATGAGACCACCGTCAACCTCATCGCCAACGGCATGCTGACCCTGCTGCGCCACCCCGGCGTGCTGGACCGGCTGCGCCACGAACCCGGCCTGATCACCGGGCTGGTCGAGGAACTGCTGCGCTACGAACCACCGGTGCAGATGCGGACCAACCGCGCCACGCTGGCCGACATCGACATCGCCGGCACCACCATCCCCAAAGGCTCGCCCCTCGCGCTAATGCTCGCCGCCGGCGACCGCGACCCCAACCGCTTCCCCGACCCGGACCGCTTCGACCCCGACCGCACCGACAACGCACATCTCAGCTTCGCCAGCGGCATCCATTACTGCTTCGGCGCCCCGCTGGCCCGGGTCGAGGCACAGATCGCGCTATCCGCGCTGGCCCGCCGGCTGGTAAACCCCCGGCTGGTCACCGACCCGCCTCCGTACCGGCCCAATCCGGAACTGCGGGGCCCCCGCCACCTCCTCGTCGAATTCGACACCATCGCCCCGGCGGCGGAAGTATCGGGGGCTGTGATCGGTGGGTGACCTCTCGCAGCGCAGATCAGCGAGTTCTGCGCGAGGGACGGGGGCGGTCCGGGCTGGCCGGCTCGATGCAGCGGGACTGGACATGCTCATAGACCAGCGTGGTCTGCACGTCAACGACTTCGCGGCGTTCGGTGAGGCGGTCGATGACGAAGGCGTACACGCTGTCAACGTCCGGGACAGCCACGTGAATGAGGAAGTCGTGAGCACCCGAGGTGACGAACAGGCCGATCGTCTCGGGCAGTTGTGCTGCCCATTCACGGAACCCCTCGATGACGGGGCGGGCCGGGGGCCGGATGCGCACCGAGATGAGGGCCTGGACAGGCCGTCCGGCGGCGTCGAGATCCAGGGCCGCATGGTAACCGGTGATGACGCCGCGCTCGCGGAGCAGCCTCACCCGTTCCAGTGACGTCGAAGGGGACACCCCTGTCTTGGCCGCGAGGTCCCGGTTGGTCTGCCGCGCATCGTTCTGCAGCTGCCGCAACAGAGCCCGGTCCAGCGAATCAAGTTCCATGAAATCCACCGTACGCCAGACGAAGTTCGAGGAAAGGTGAGTACGGCCGGATCATTGCCTAGCCTCGTCGCCATGGATGTGCGAAAGAACGGCCCAGCCGGGGTGGGCGAGACACCGGCCGTCGCCGCCTCGCGGCTGGTCCTCCGTACGTCTGACTGTGGCTTCCGCAGGATCGCCGTATCAAGTTCGCCCAGGACTCCGAAAACACCCTCCTGCCGAATTATATTTGGATTTTTAGGATATGAACCGCATGTATTCCTAGAATTTCCGCGTCTGCCCGTACGAGATCAGGGGATAGGGACGGCTGAGGTGAACGCGCCGAGCACGGCGGCGGTGGTGGTCGGCTTCGCGCCGGAGGAGGTGGACCTGAGCCTGTCCACTCGCCAGGCCCGGCTGAAGTGGGTCGTGGTCGTCAACGGTGACTTGCCTCCCGGCCGGGCCGCCAACGCCGCCGTCTGCGCGGCGGCTCCGACGGTGGCCGCGGTTCCCGGGCTGCTGGGCATCGACGTCGCCGACGCGGAAGGCACCGTGCATCCGGGCCTGCCCTGGGTGGGCTGCGCGGTGCTCGTCGCCGATTCCGCCACGCTGCGCACCGTCCGCGCCAAGGCGGCGTCCTCCAGGGACACCTTCGTCGCCGATGTGCCTGCCGCCGCCCAGAGCACCCGCGTCTACAGCGACTTCGTGGCCGCCTTGGGCAAGACCCTGGCGGAGGACATGGACTATTGCGCGGTCAGCATCGTCGGCCCGCGTAACCGGGTCGACAAGATCGTCGGCAAGCTCCCCCTCATGCCCTAGCCAGGACCGGTCACATGCTCCCCGGCGCAGTAGCGGCCCGGCCGGAACGCGAGACCATGGGGAGATGGAGGTGAGCCGGGGCGACGGCAGCCTGATCGCGGTGGAGGTTGCCGGCGACCAGGGCGGGAGGCCGGTTCTCTTCTGCCACGGGCTGGCCGATTCGCGGCTGTCGGCACAGCTGTTCGCGCCGGCGGCACGCGAGCTCGGCTTGCGGCTGGTGGCCCCGGACCGCCCCGGTAGTCACTGCCTCGTGGCCGGCTTGATCGGCCGCGAACTCACCCGCGAGGGCCTGTCCGCCGCCACGTTTGGCCCGCTCGACGAGCAGGAGCTGATCGTGGCGTAGCTGCGCGACGCGCTGGCCGCCCACCCGGCCGAATCCAAGTCAAATGACTGAATCGGTCCGGTCCAGCCCGGCCTAGCGTGGCCCCATGCCCAGCTGCTCTCATGGAAGGAGATCATCATGAGTACGGGCTCAGCACGGGGGAACGTCGTTCTGGTGCACGGCGCTTTCGTGGACGGGTCCGGCTGGCGGGCGGTCTACGACATGCTCACACAGCACGGCTACCACGTCGCCGTGGTGCAGAATCCCACCCTGTCGCTGCAGGGCGACGCCGCCGCGACGCGGCTGATCATCGACGCGCAAGACGGGCCGGTCGTGCTGGTGGGGCACTCCTACGGCGGAGCGGTCATCACCGAGGCCGGCACCCACGACAAGGTAACGGCCCTGGTCTACATCGCGGCGTTCGCGCCGGATAAGGGCGAGTCGGTGAACACGCTCGCCGATCCGCCACCCGGCGCGCCGGCGTCGCCGATCCTCCCACCGACCGGCGGGTTCTTGTTCCAGGACCGGGCGAAGTTCCACGACTCGTTCGGTGGTGACCTGCCCGCCGCAGACGCCGCGTTCATGGCCGACTCGCAGGTCCCGTGCGGCGTGGACGCCCTCACCGGGCCGGTCACCGAGCCCGCCTGGCGCAGCAAGCCAAGCTGGTACCTGATCGCCACCGACGACCACATGATCCCGCCGTCCGCCCAGCGCGCCATGGCGCAGCGGGCCGGCGCCACCACGGTCGACGTGGCCGCCAGCCACGCCGTCTACATGTCACAGCCGGCCGCGGTGGCAGCCCTCATCCGGCAGGCGCGCGTCTAGGCGATCGCGTGCCTCGCGCCGGATCGGCTCGGCGAGCTTGGCCAGGGCACGTTTAGTTCGACACCATCGCCCCGGCGGCACAGGAGGCAGCCCAGGCCGTGCCACCGGGGCTGTCAACGTAACGGCGCACCGTGATCGTGGCTGGTCACCTCTGCCTGCTCAGAGGCGCCCATCGAACATGGAAAGGAACCTATAACAGCCGCGCGGGGCACCAGGTTGAGCGTCAGCGTGTGACGATCAAGGCCGACTTCTTGACGATCGAGGTAACGAATGGGGCCATTCCACCTCTTGGGCAGTCATTCGGTTTCCTTGGGGTGGGCGGGACTGGCGTAGACGACCCACACCGTGTGCTTCTCGTCATCGGGCAGGTACCAGATCCGGCCGCTTCCGCTGACCTTGATCTGCCATTGCTCCAGGACGTTCCCGCCGTATGAGCGGGTAGCAAGAGAGCCCTTGAGCTGATAGTGCGACTCGTCATGCGGCGGCCGCGGATTGGTCCGCATGAGCTCGAACGCTTCCCGCGTCTTCGCCCTGGTGTGGGTGCACAGGTCATCCCAGCCCTTGGCCGCCTCGTTCGTGCCAAACCTGACATGCCACTCGTCGTTGACGGATGGCGGTGCGACATGATCAAGGCGTTTGAGGCTCACTGGTCAGCGACCTCCGGGACCTCACCGTGGTCAGTGGCCTCAAGTGGCGCGGTGGCTGCCTTCAGCAGCTCAGGATCGGAGTAGATCTCAGCGGTCCCCTGCCACGCGGCAACGACCGGTTCCAGTGCGGCCATGTTTCCCACGGCAGCGCAGGCGCGGATGGTCTCCACCAGCTCAACCAGGAACGCGCGGACGTCATGACTGGGCAGGAACTTCACCCAGGGGAACACGTCGGGGAGGGCCAGGAGCAGCGCTCGGGCACCATCGTCGTTCTTGACGAGGGAGAAGAACAGGCGGCTGGCCATGTTGAGTGCCTCATCTTCGGCCCGTGCGCGTGCAGCGGACTCCAGGATCAGGTCCTCACCGTCACGCCGGTCCAGCTTGATGCGGCGGCGAGGGCTCTCTTCGAGCTTCGCCATGGTGTCCTTGGGATGCTGGAGCAGCTTGGAGAACGGAACTTCGATGATGCTCATGACGGCAGGATAGCTCAACCTTTGAACTACTTCAAATGTTTATTGGCGGACCGGTCAGGGGCATGACGTGGTGACCAGCCAGCATGCCTGCGGCTACACGTTGAAGCGGAACTCCAC
>DASQVO010000242.1:0-9963 GCA_035640715.1 Streptosporangiaceae bacterium | reverse complement strand
CGCCAACTTCCTCGACAGCGACTTCGTGCTCGGCATCGGCAACCGCTGGGCCAACCGGCACACCGGCGGGCTGGAGGTCTACCGGGCGGGACGCAAGTTCGTGCACGTCGACATCGAGCCGACGCAGATCGGCCGGGTCTTCGCCCCGGACTACGGCATTGTCTCCGATGCCAAGGCGGCGCTGGAGCTCTTCGTCGAGGTGGCGCGCGAGCGCAGCCTGCCGGACCGCTCCGCCTGGGCCACGGAGTGCCGGGCCCGCAAGTCCGACCCGGCGCTGCTGCGCAAGACCCACTTCGACCAGGTGCCGATCAAGCCGCAGCGGGTCTATGAGGAGATGAACAAGGCCTTCGACCGGGACACCCGCTATGTCTCGACCATCGGCCTGTCCCAGATCCAGGCATGCCAGTTGCTGCACGTCTACCGGCCGCGGCACTGGATCAACGCCGGCCAGGCTGGCCCGCTGGGCTGGACCGTCCCGGCCGCACTGGGTGTCGCCACCGCTGACCCGGACGCCACCGTGGTGGCTCTGTCAGGCGACTACGACTTCCAGTTCATGATCGAGGAGCTGGCGGTCGGGGCGCAGTTCAACATCCCCTACGTCCACGTGCTGGTTAACAACGCCTATCTGGGGCTGATCCGGCAGGCGCAGCGGGCGTTCGACATGGACTACTGCGTGCAGCTGTCCTTTGAGAACATCAACGCGCCCGAGGTCAACGGCTACGGTGTCGACCACGTCAAGGTGGCCGAGGGGCTGGGCTGCAAGGCGATCCGAGTCTTCGAGCCGGACGGCATCGCCCCGGCTCTCGACGAGGCCGGGAAGCTCGCCGCGGAGTACCGCGTCCCGGTGATCGTCGAGGTCGTGCTGGAACGGATCACCAACGTCTCGATGGGCCAGGAGCTCGACAGCATCAACGAGTTCGAACCTCTGGTCTCCGACCTGGCGTCGGACGCACCCACCGCGCTTTCGGTGATCTGACCGTACGGCACACTGTCTCCCCGGGCGACGCGAGCGTCGCTCACCGCGGGCAGCTATGGGACCGGCCAGCCGAGTCCGGCGCGCGATCGCCGGACTCGGCTGGCGCCGCGGTCTGGTCTTGTCTGCCTAGCGGCCGATCTCATTGTGGGTGAGCAGCTCGGGCTTGGCCAGCCAGGCCAGGCCTGCCTCGGGCATACACCAGGTGCAGCGCAGGTTGCAGCGGTCGGTCAGCGAGACCCGCAGATCGGTGGCGATCCGCCAATAGGTGTCGATCAGCACGGGTTCCGCCTTCTTTCGGGGTGATGCGTGGAGCGGCCGGGCGCCTGCGCGCCCGGCCGCTCGGCGGTCACACGGATCACAGAGGTCACAGGGCCTTGAGTTCCTCGGTGATCTCGGCGACGGAAGACTTAGCGTCACCGAAGAGCATCGAGGTCTTCGGGTCGTAGTACAGCTCGTTCTCGATGCCGGCGAACCCTGGGTTCATCGAGCGCTTGAGCACGATGATCGATTCCGCGTGGTCCACGTTCAGGATCGGCATCCCGTAGATCGGCGAGGCGGCGTTCGAGCGGGCGGCCGGGTTCGTGACGTCGTTGGCGCCGATCACCAGTGCCACGTCGGTCCGGCTAAACTCGCCGTTGATCTCGTCCATCTCCTTGAGCTGCTCATACGGCACGTCGGCTTCGGCGAGCAGCACGTTCATGTGACCCGGCATCCGTCCGGCGACGGGGTGGATGGCGTGCTTGACCTCCACGCCGCGCTGCTCGAGAAGGCTGGCCATCTCGCGCACGGCATGCTGGGCCTGCGCGACGGCCATGCCGTAGCCAGGGACGATGACCACCTGGCTCGCGTAGGCCATCTGGATCGCGGCGTCGGCCGCACTGGTCTGCCGCACCGTCTGGTCCGCCGGGCCGCCGGCCGGGCCCGCGGTGGCGCCCGTCCCGCCGAACCCGCCGGCGATGATGGCCGGGATCGACCGGTTCATCGCCTTGGCCATCAGGTTGGTCAGGATGGTGCCGGAGGCGCCGACGATCATGCCTGCGACGATCAGCGCGGTGTTATCCAGCGCCAGACCGGTGGCCGCGGCCGACAGTCCGGTGAACGCGTTGAGCAGCGAGATCACCACCGGCATGTCGGCACCACCGATCGGCAGCACCACCATCACACCGAGCACGGCCGCGGCGACCAGGACGCCGATGATCAGGAGTTGGGATCCCTGGCCCAGGCCTATGGCGACCGCGCAGGCGACTGAGACTAGGAGCAGTGCCAGGTTGAACGGTTGCTGGCCCCGGCCGAGGCTGATTGGCCTGCCCGGCAGGACCTCCTGCAGCTTGCCGAAGGCGATCAGCGATCCCCAGAACGAGACAGAGCCGACGATCGCGGCGAACAGCGAGGTGACGGTGACGTAGCCGGCCACGGTCGCGTAGCCGTGGCTGTTCCGGAACTCCACCCAGGAGATCAGGGCGACGGCGCCGCCACCCACTCCGTTGAACAGCGCCACCATCTGCGGCATGGCGGTCATCTTCACCCGCCGCGCGGATGGCACACCGACCACCGTGCCCAGCGCCAGGCCGAGCAGGATCAACCACCAGTTCCTCATCCCGGGGGTCAGCAGGGTGGCCACGATGGCGATCAGCATGCCGACGGCCGCCGTGAGGTTCCCGCGCACCGCTGTCCGCGGCCCGGTCAGGCCCATGAGTCCGTGGATGAACAGGGCGAACGCGACGATGTAGAGACCCGTGATCAGCTCACTCATGGCCGGCCGCACCCTTTCCGGTTCCGGCACCGTTCGGCGTCTTCTTGAACATGCCGAGCATCCGGTCCGTCACCAGGAACCCGCCGACCACGTTGATCGTGCCGAACGCGATCGCGACCACCAGCAGCAGCTGGTCAAGGGGGGCCGACGCAGAGCGGGCGAGGACCAGGCCGCCGAGCAGCACGATGCCGTGGATGGCGTTGGTGCCGGACATGAGCGGCGTGTGCAGGGTGTTAGGCACCTTGGAGATCACCGCGAAGCCGACGAAGCCGGCCAGCACCAGGATCGCCAGGTTGGCTAGGAACATCATCAGGCCTCCGTCAGCTGGTCGCTGCTGCGTGTCACGCAGCAGGCGGCGAGGATCTCGTCGGAGAGGTCCGGCGCGATCTTGCCGTCGGTCAGCATGAGTTCAAGCAGTGCCTGCACGTTGCGCGCGTACAGCTCGCTGGCGTGCTCGGGCATGGTCGCCGGCAGGTTCAGCGGCGACGCGATGGTGACGTCGTGCCGCACCACGGTCTCGCCGGGCACAGTGAGCTCGCAGTTGCCCCCGGTCTCCCCGGCAAGGTCGACCACCGCGCTGCCGGGCCGCATCCGCCGCACGGCCTCGGCGGTGACCAGCCTCGGCGCCGGGCGGCCCGGGACCAGTGCGGTCGTGATCACCGCATCGAAGCCGGAGACCGCTTCGGTCAGCCGCCGCTGTTGCTCCGTTTGCTCTTCCGCGGTCAGCGCGCGGGCGTAACCGCCCTCGCCGGATGCCTCGACACCCAGCTCAAGCCACTGGGCGCCGAGCGAACGTACCTGCTCGGCGACCTCGGGCCGGACGTCGAAGCCGGTGGTGCGGGCCCCCAGCCGCCTGGCGGTGGCCAGCGCCTGGAGCCCTGCGACGCCCACGCCGAGCACCAGGACCGTGGCCGGTTTGACCGTTCCGGCGGCGGTGGTGAGCATGGGGAAGAAGCGGGTGGAATACTCCGCGGCCAGCAGCACCGCCTTGTAACCGGCGACGTTGGCCTGGGAGGAGAGCGCGTCCATGGACTGCGCGCGAGAGATCCGCGGCACGGCCTCCATCGCGAAGCCGGTGACGTCGGCCCGGGACAGCTGCTCCGCGATCTCCGGGCTGGTGCGCGGGGCCAGGAACCCGATCACGGTCGATCCCGGGTTCAGCAGGCCGATCTCGTAGGCCGTCGGCGGGTTCACCTTGACCACAACGTCGGCCGGCCACGGATCACCGATGGTGGCTCCCGCCTGTTCGTACTGCTCGTCGGGGATCAGTGCCCCGGCACCGGCCCCGGTCTCGACCATGACGGCAAGACCCGCGTCCCGCAGCCGTTCGACCACCTTGGGCACCAGCGCGACGCGGCGTTCGCCCGTCGCTGTCTCCCGGGGCACTCCGATCAGCGTCATGTTCCTCTTCCTGGCTCGGGGTGGGCAGGGCGTTTCCCGGCTGGCGCCGCAGCGCCCCCGGTTTCGGGCCAGGCCGCGGCGAGCATGTTCACGGTCTCCGCGGCGACCTGCAGCTGGGCGCCGCGTCCGACGGCGACGCCCAGCAGATAGGTAGTCAGCGGTGCGGCCGGGCGGGCGACCTGGTGCGCCGCGTTCTTCGCGACATCCAGCACCGCGTCACGGTCCAGCGCCTTCGCGCTCAGACCCAGTTCACCGGCCACTAGGGTGATCCATCTCTCCAGGGGATTCATGGCTGCTCACACCACCTGACGGACCAGGGCCGCGGCCTCACCCGGCGTCTTGCCGACCCTCACGCCCGCGGCCTCCAGCGCCTGCTTCTTGGCCTGCGCGGTGCCGGACGAACCGGAGACGATGGCACCGGCGTGGCCCATCGTCTTGCCTTCCGGAGCGGTGAAGCCGGCGATGTAGCCGATCACGGGTTTCGTGACGTGCTGACGGATGTAGCCGGCGGCGCGTTCCTCGGCGTCGCCGCCGATCTCGCCGATCATGACGATGACGTCGGTCTCCGGGTCGTCCTGGAACGCGTGGAGCGCGTCGATATGGGTGGTGCCGATGACCGGGTCGCCGCCGATGCCGATGCAGGTGGAGAAGCCGATGTCACGCAGCTCGTACATCAACTGGTACGTGAGCGTGCCCGACTTGGAGACCAGGCCGATCCTTCCGGGGCTGGCGATGCCCGCCGGGATGATGCCGGCATTGGACTTGCCGGGGCTGATGATGCCGGGGCAGTTCGGGCCGACGATGCGGGTGGCGTTGCCTCCCGCCTTCGCCTGAGCCCACACGGCGGCCGCGTCATGGGCGGGGACACCCTCGGTGATCACGACGCACATGCCGATGCCCGCGTCGATCGCCTCGATCACCGCGTCCTTGGTGAAGGCCGGCGGAACGAAGGCCACGGAGACGTCCGCACCGGTGGCGTCCATCGCCTCGGCCACCGTGCCGAAGACCGGTAGCGGCCTGCTGTCGACGTCGGCCTTCTGGTCAGCCTTGCGCGGGTTGACGCCCCCGACGACGGCCGTTCCGGCGGCCAGCATCTTCGCCGTGTGCTTCATGCCTTCGGCGCCGGTCATGCCTTGGACGATCACCTTGCTGTGCTCAGTGAGGAAGATGGCCATCAGTGTCACACTCCCGCAGCCGCGAGTTCGGCGGCCGCCTCAGCCGCGCTGTCCATGGAGTCCACCTGCCGCACGCCGGGCAGGTCAGCCCGGTCGAGGATGGCCCGGCCCTGCTCGGCGTTGTTCCCGTCGAGCCGGACGACGACCGGCCTGTCCACCGGGTCGCCCCGGCTCTCCAGCAGCCGGAACGCCCGGACGATGCCGTCGGCGACGGCATCGCAGGCGGTGATGCCGCCGAAGACGTTCACCAGCACGCTGCGCACGTCCGGGTCGCTGAGGATGATGTCGAGGCCGTTCGCCATCACATCGGCGGACGCGCCGCCGCCGATGTCCAGGAAGTTCGCCGGTTTCACGCCGCCGTACCGCTCGCCGGCGTAGGCCACGACGTCCAGGGTCGACATCACCAGGCCGGCGCCGTTTCCGATGATGCCGACCTGGCCGTCCAGCTTGACGTAGTTGAGGTGCTTCTCGTTCGCCCTTGCCTCCAGCGGGTCCATGGCGGCGGTGTCCGCCAGGATGGCGTGCCCGGTGTGCCGGAAACGGGCGTTGTCGTCCAGCGTGACCTTGCCGTCCAGCGCGACGATGCGGTCGTTCCGGTCCCGCACCAGAGGGTTGACCTCCACCAGCAGGGCGTCTTCGGCGGCGAACGTCTCCCACAACCTGGCGATCGCCTCCGCGGCCGCTTCCGCGATCTCTGCTGGGAACCCGGCCGCCGTCACGATCGCCCGTGCCGTCGCCTCGTCGACCCCAGTGGCCGGGTCGATGGGGATCTTTGCCAGCGCGCCGGGCTTGGATGCCGCGATCTGCTCGATCTCCATTCCTCCCTCGGTCGAGGCCATCGCGAGGAAGGTACGGTCGGCGCGGTCGAGCAGGAAGGAGACGTAGTACTCCTCCGCGATCTCGCTCGCGGGTGAGATCAGCACCCGCCGCACCGTGTGTCCCCTGATGTCCATGCCCAGGATGACCCTGGCCGCGGATGCTGCCTCGTCCGGTGTCGCGGCCAGCCTCACCCCGCCGGCCTTTCCCCTGCCACCGGTCTTGACCTGGGCCTTTACCACCACCCGCGAACCGATCTGCCGAGCGGCGGCGCGGGCCTCCTCAGGAGTGCCGGCCACGATCCCCGGCAGCACGGGGACACCGTGCGCTGCGAAGAGATCTCGCGCTTGATATTCATACAGGTCCATGAGTCTGCCTCCCAGCCGCTGGCGCCGAGTGCCTACCGGTGTGACAACAGAATACAGGTGACGGGATACTGTATGCAATCTTGAGGAAACCGGCACTGACGTCGCCGCGTGATCGGCTCCTCGTCAGCCGCGCATGGCGGAGGCTTCGTGCTGCTGCACCGCATACATGGTGCGCGTCGTCTCCGTGTGCCGGCGCATCAGTTCGCCCGCGTGCTGGGCGTTCTGAGCGGCAACGGCCCTGATGATGGAGGCGTGCTCGTCCCAGGCCTTGCGGCCGCGCACGAGAGCGATCGGCGCGTAGTACCACCGCATGCGCTGGTCGACCATGGCGATGTGCTCGGCGAGCACCTTGTTTCCCGCCATGCGCACGAGATATGCGTGCAGGTCCGTGTTGGCGGTGACAAGGCCTTCGGTGTCGTCTGCGGCGAGCATCTTCTCGCCCGCGTCCTGCAGCTCCCACAGGCGCTCGACATCCTGCGGAGTGCACCGCTCGGCGGCTAGGAAGGCAGATTCCGACTCCAGGAGGGCGCGCACCGCCATCAGTTGGTCGGCCTCCTCATCGGTGGGGATGTGGATGAACGCCCCATGGGAGGGGCGGAGGTCGACCCAGCCCTCGGTATGGAGCCGTTGCAGGGCCTCCCGCACCGGCTGGCGGCTCACGCCGAGCTGGGTGGCGAGCTCCGTCTCCACGATGTGCTCGCCGGGCTGCAGCACCCGGGTGATGATCAGGTCTGCGATGGCGTCGTAGACTGCCTGCCGCAGTGGTATCGGCCGTTCCACCGTGCGCACCGCGCGACGCTCGGGCGTCCTACGTCCGGCCATCAGCGTGGGACTGCGATCCGTCATGGCCAACTCCCCGGTTAGGTGTACGCCGACCTGGATCATGTGAGACCCGGGCCACGGCTGGTTTGAGTATACGGTCGACGGAAGACAGTAGAGGGGCGAGCTTTCGCTTCGGCAAAGGCTGGACACTACGCGGGCGTGATGCATACAGTATCCAAAACTGAAGCGAGAGGAGCCGCAGTGAGGATCGCAGTCGTCGGTGCCGGGGCGATCGGCGCTTACTGGGGCGCTGCATTGCACCGGGGTGGCGCTGAAGTCCACCTGATCGCCCGGGGTGAGCACCTGCGGGCGATGAGAGAGCGCGGAGTGCGCGTGATCAGCCCGCGCGGTGACTTTGTGGCACGTCCGCACGCCACGGACAACCCGGCGGAGATCGGGTCCGTCGACTACGTCTTTCTCGGGCTGAAGGCGCACAGCTACCCGTCCTGCGGGCCTCTGGTCAAGCCGCTGATCGGCGAGCGCACGGCGCTGGTGGCCGCCCAGAACGGGATCCCGTGGTGGTACTTCCACGAACTGCCGGGGCCCTACCGGGGGCGCCGGATCGAGGCCGTCGACCCCGGCGGTTCCACCAGCGCCGTGCTGCCGCCGGAGCGGGCCATCGGCTGCGTGGTCTACCCGGCCACGGTCATCGAGGCACCCGGCGTGATCCGGCACCTGGAGGGCACTCGCTTCTCCATCGGTGAGCCGTCGGGTGAGATCTCCGAGCGCTGCAAGGCGTTGAGCGAGGCGATGGTCGCGGGGGGGCTGAAGTGCCCGGTGGAGGCCGATATCCGCGACGACATCTGGATCAAGCTGATGGGCAACGTCGCGTTCAACCCGCTCAGCGCGCTCACTAGAGCGACGATGGTCGAGATCTGCCAGAATCCGCACACCCGGCGACTGGTAGAGCGGTTGATGGCGGAGGCGCTCGAGATCGCCGCCAGGGTCGGCAGCACCCCGGACATCTCGATCGAGAAGCGGCTGCGCGGCGCGCAGAACGTGGGACACCACAAGACCTCGATGCTGCAGGACCTCGAAGCGGGCAAGCAGCTGGAGCTCGACGCCATCGTGACGGCTGTAGTGGAGATGGCGGACATCGTGGGCGCCGACGCTCCGGCGTTGCGCACCATCCACGCAGCCACGGACCTCCTGGCGCGCACCTGCGCGCCTGGAGCGTCGCGGCAGCCCGGCGCCCCCCAGAACGCAACCCGGATGGTTCCGACCTAGGTACGCCTCACGCACGTCGTGAGAAGAAGAGGAATCTAGGAATTTAGGGAGGACGCTGATGAGTCGAAAGCGTACGGAACCGTATCCCCGGCTGACCCAGCCCCTGGTACGCGACCACGGCCAGCTGCGGCCGGCCACCTGGGACGAGGCACTCGACCGCGCCGCTGAAGGATTCCAGCGTGTCGTGGACAGGCATGGGCCCGACGCCTTCGCGATGCTGTCGTGCGCGCGGGCGACCAACGAGATGAACTACGTGGCGCAGAAGTTCGCGCGCGTCGTTGTCGGCACGAACAACGTGGACTCTTGCAACCGCACGTGCCACGCTCCGAGCGTCGCGGGTCTGTCCGCCGCGTTCGGAAGCGGTGGCGGCACCTCCTCCTACGAGGAGATCGAGAATACCGACGTCATCGTGATGTGGGGGGCGAACGCGCGGGAGGCTCACCCGATCTTCTTCCAGCATCTGCTCAAGGGTGTCCGCAACGGCGCGAAGCTGTTCGCTGTCGATCCGCGCCGTACGGCGTCGGTGGCCTGGGCGGACCGCTGGCTTCCGCTCCGCGTCGGTACCGACATTCCGCTGGCCAGCGCGGTCGCGCGGGAGATCATCCACGCCGGGCTGGCCAACACCGCGTTCATCGAGCGGGCCACCGGGGGATTCGGGGAGTTCGCCGCGGCGGTCGAGCCCTGGACACTGGAGGCGGCCGAGGCGGAAACCGGCGTTCCCGCCGAGCTGATCGCTGAGCTCGCGCACACCTATGCGCGGGCGGACCGCGCCCAGCTCGTGTGGACGCTGGGCATCACCGAGCACCACGTCGGCACCGAGAACGTCATGGCGCTCATCAACCTGGCGCTGTTGACCGGCCATGTCGGCCGCTACGGGTCAGGGCTGTCCCCGATGCGCGGACAGAACAACGTCCAGGGTGGCGGCGACATGGGCGCCATCCCCAACCGTCTGCCCGGCTTCCAGGACATCCTCGACCCCGGCGTGCGGGCGAAGTTCGAACAGGCGTGGGGCGTGCCGATCCGGCCCACGTACGGCCTGACGCTCACCCAGATGTGCGAGGCCATGGACGACGGTGAGCTGCGTGCGCTGTTCGCGATCGGCGAGAACCCGGTGCAGTCTGAGCCCGACAGCACGCGGATGATCAAGCGGCTGTCCAACCTCGAGCACTTCGTGGTGCAGGACATTTTCCTCACCAAGACCGCGCAACTTGCGCACGTGGTGCTGCCCGCCGCAGCGTCCTGGTGCGAGACGGAGGGCACCTTCGTCAACAGCGAGCGCCGCGTGCAACGGGTTCGCAAGGCACTCGAGCCACCGGAGGGCGCGCGGAACGACATCGACATCATGTGCGCGATCGCGGCCCGGCTCGGCCACGATCTGGGCTACCACGGAGCGGACGCCGAGCGCATCTGGGACGAGGTGCGCTC
>DASQVO010000241.1:0-18740 GCA_035640715.1 Streptosporangiaceae bacterium | reverse complement strand
CCCATCCGCGCTGATCACGCCACCCTGGCTGTCTGCGCTGTCATCGTCGACCCGCGCCAGGCGCACCAGGAACCGTGATTCGTGTTCTCCCGTCCCTGCCGCGCCCGCCGGCTCCACGGCGGCGACCTTCGCGCCCAGCCGCACCTCGGCGCCGAGGCGGCGGAGCAGCGCCAAGCTTGCCGTGCCGTGCAGCTCGCCGAGCGGCACGGCCGGAACACCGATGTCCGCGGCATCTTTCTTCCCGAGCAGTGCGGTCTTAACCACGGTGGCGGCGAGCGCCAGCGACGCGTCGTCGCCGGGAATGTTGAGCGAGGACACGGTGAACAGATCCCACAGGACCCGCCGGGCACGCTCGCCCTGGCCGTGTGCCGCCAGCCAGTCGCCGAGCCGCTGGGCGTCAAGCGCCGGGTCTGCCGGGTCGAGCATCCGCATCGCGAGGGCGGCGCGGGTCACCCGCATCCGATCGGTCAGGGAAAGCAGTGGGTAGCGGGCCAGCGCCGCGCCCATGTGCAGCGGGCCGGGCAGCGCTGTCCTGCGGAGCTGGGCAGTGCGCCGCGGGGCCAGCACGGTGACGTCGAAACGATCCTGGAGGCGGACGGAGCCGGTCATGCCGAGCCTGGCGAGCAGCCCGCGGTAAGCCGTGCAGCAGCGCAGGAACACATGCTGGCCGGTGTCGACCACCAGCGCGCCGCGGTTGAACGAGGTGGTGGCGCCGCCAAGGCGGGGCCGGGCCTCCAGCAGCGTGACGGCGGCCCCGGCCTCAGATAGCGCGATGGCCGTGGTGATCCCCGCCAGGCCGCCGCCGATCACCACCACGCGCTGCTGCCTGGCCGCAGGCTCGCCGCTCATGAGGGTTTCCCCTGCCCCTGCGGGCCCCGCGTCCGGCCCGCGATCACCGTGCGGGCCAGCGTAAGGCCGGCCCGCACCGGGCCGGCCAGCACTGGCGCGGCCAGCGAGCGGGCGGCCACCATCGCCTTCTCCCGCGTCGGCAGCGACAGCCGGCCGTGCAGCACGGCGGCCGGCTCCGCGGCGATGCGCTCCAGCAGCTTGCGGTAGATGCCCGCCATCGCGCCGGTGCACGCGGCGCTGCGCCCGTCCAGCATGGGCAGCAGCCGCATACCCGTCGCATACCAGCCCCGTGCGCGCTCCGCCTCGAACTGGATGAGCCGGATGAGCCGCGCCTCTTCCGCGGCGTCCCGGGCCGGCTCGGCGTCGGGCGCCAGTTCACCGGCTTCGGCGGGCTGTTTCAGCGCGCACCCGAACCGGTCAAGATCGGTGGCCGGCAGGTAGACGCGGCCGTTGCGGTAGTCCTCGCGAATGTCGCGCAGGATGTTCGTGAGCTGCAGGGCGACGCCGAGCGAGTCCGCCAGCGGCACCGCGGCCCGCATGTCGCTGGCACCGAAGACTCCCAGCGACAGCCGGCCGATGGACCCGGCGACGCACCGGCAGTAGTACAGCAGGTCGTCGAAGGTCGCATAGGCGGCGCCGTTGACATCGGCGACGCAGCCGTCGATGAGCTCGCCGAATACCTCGATGGGCACGGCGAAGCGCTTCCCCGCATCGGTGAGGGCCACGAGCACGGGATCGTCGTCCGGTGCCGCCGAGCCGCCGGCGCGCGTCATTCCCAGCACCGCCTCGCGCGCCTCCTCCAGCGCCGCGAGCTTGGCCTGGGCCGGCATCGTGCCGTCACCGATGTCGTCGATCCGGCGCGCGAACGCGTAAACGGCGGCGAGCGCCTGGCGCTTGCCGGCCGGCAGCAGCCGGATGCCGTAGGCGAAGTTCCGCGCCTGCGACCATGTGATCTCCTCACAGGCACGATAGGCCTCGGCCGTGTCCATGTTCCTCACCTCCCCCTCAGATAAGCCCTGATCATGTTCCAGGCCACTTCACGCTTATCCGGCCGCGGAGTAACGCTCAGGACATCGTTGCCGCATCTCGCGATGGCGGACAGCGCGGCCCGGCCGCCCGCCACATACCCCGCCACCGCCAGCCTGGCTGCGCCGCGCAGCGTACCGATGAGCGGCGCACCCTCGTCAAGCAGGGCCGACGCTCGCGCCGCCTCATAGGCGATCAGCGCACGGACCCGTGGCCCCGTCACCGGTTCCGCGAGATCCTGCTCCGTGCAGCCGAACCGCTGCATGTCCTGGCGCGGCAGGTAGATCCGGCCGTTGCCGAAGTCCTCCGCGACGTCCTGCCAGTGCTCGGCAAGCTGAAGAGCAGTGCAGATGTTATCGGAGAGCCGCTCGCGCTCCGCGGAGACGGCCCCAAAGATATGTAGCACGGCCAGTCCGACCGGGTTGGCCGACAACCTGCAGTAGCCGGCAAGATCCTCGAAGGTCTCGTACCGGGTGACGAGCTGGTCCTGCCGGTTCGCCTTGATGAGGTCGAGCAGCGGCCGGGCCGGTATGCCGCATTCGGCCACCGTGATGGCAAGTTCCCGCAGCGCCGGCAGGCGCGGTCCCCCGGAGCGGTCGTCATAGATGCGCGCGACTTCCACCTCAAGCTCGTCGAGCAGGCGCAGCCGGGCATCGGGCCGCACCTCATCCCCGATGTCGTCGGTGAGCCGCGCGAAGCCATACAGGGCCATGAGGTGGCGCCGGTACCGCGCCGGGAGAACACGGAGTGCCACGGGGAAATTCTCGGCAGAGGCCTTGGCCACCGTCGCGAGCGTGACCTCTTCCGCGGTCCCCGGCGCCCTGTTCCATGGCGTGCTGTCCCCTGGGTTCTCTGGCGTGCTGTTCCCCGGTGCTCTGTTCTCCGGCGTGCTGTCCCCGGGTGCACTGTCACCGGGCGCACTGTCACCGGGCGCACTGTCACCGGGCGCAGCGCCGGCTAGCCCGCGTCCGGCCGCGACCGGCGCCTGCGCGGACGCAGCGTCAGTACCCCTCACGTCGCCAGCCATGTCTGTATCTTCGGGGGTGCCGCCGAATAATTGCAAACAATGACGCACCCGTCACCTGACGCGCGCGTCGGGGATGGAGCCCCGTATGCGGCACGGCACGTTTCGCGTGACACGGCGGGCAGGCACGTTTCCCGCTGGCATCCGGATCCTTTCCGGCTGGCACGGGGCGGAGTTTCCGGCCGGCCGCCATGCCGTTTACGGTGCCACCCGGCGGGTGTTTCGCCGGCTCTCGGCTGGTAAAATAGTTTGCACATGCGAATCTCTTGCTGATATAGAGGCCGGAGAGGGCGCCCGGCAAGGCGGCAGCGCCCAGCAGGCCCGTTCCGTCACGGGCTAGACACAGTGGAGACATCGCGCAGATACAAAGCTGATACACATTCGTTGTGCATTACGCTCCAACTTCATGCTGTAGCGGGCTGCGTACACGGGAAACGCCGACGGTCCGTATGCGTTAGCCGGCGCCTTCCTTCGCGCACCAGTTGAGCCGCGGGATCCGGCCCTGTTCAGCGCCCGCGTCCCATCTGCTGTCCCGTATGGGCGACCTGCCGTACCCTGATTCATCGACTTCATGCGGGCAGCGATTGAAAGCCCTTAATAGGCCGCCGAAACGGCGCAACTTAGCGCCACCGGTCTCCGCAAATTCGCCCGGCTGGCCGGCGCTGGCCACTGTTCGCCCGCGCTGGGCCGGGGAACGCGACCAGTACCAGGAACGCGGCCGCCCCGGAAACGCAGCCAGCCCGGAACGCGGCCAGCCCGGAACGCGGCCAGCCCCGGGAACGGAACCAAGTCCCCGGAACGCGGCTAGCCCCGGGAACGCCCGCCCGACGGCCGCACGCGCCGCCACGGGGCCTGCCCGGTGGCGCCCTCCCGGCACAACACGATGTCGGCTGTTCCGCTGGCGGCCATGCGGAATTAACTGACCGCTTGCTGGTCACGAGTTGGCTCATCCCGCATGTTCTAATCCGCTCCCCGCGTGTTTTAATCCGTGCGGGGCTGCGTGGGCCTGGCCAGGAGGTATCAGCGTGGGTATCACGTCAGTCAGCAGGACAGTTGCCTCGCCGCGGCTGCTCGCCGTCCTCGCGGCGGTCGCGCTTGCCCTGGGGACCGCGACCGCCGCCACTGCCGCGGCGGACCGCACCTCGGGCCGGGAGGCCCCGGCAGCGGCGTCCGCCGGGACCCCGTCGGGGACCTGCGCGCTTGGCGCCGGCAAGACGATCAAGCACGTGATCTACCTGCAGTTCGACAACACGCATTACACGCGGGACAACCCGAACGTGCCCAGCGACCTCCAGCAGATGCCGAACCTGCTGCACTTCCTCACCGGCAGCGGCACACTCATCACACATGAGCACACACCGCTGATCGCGCATACCGCCGACGACATCGTCACGTCCGAGACCGGCCTGTATGGCAGTTCCCACGGCATGCCGATCGCCAACGAGTACCGCTACTACACCGGCGCGGCAAACGGCTCCACGGACACGGCGGGCTCGTTCGCCTACTGGACCGATCCGATCGTCGACTACAGCACCAATCTGGCCGGCACCCCGGTGAACGACTCCACCACCACGATGATCGGCCAGAACGGCAAGACGCCGCCGGCGCCGTGGGTCTCCTACACCCGGTCGGGCTGCGACTTCGGTTCCGTCGCCGCCGCGAATACAGAGCTTGAGAACACGCTGCCGGACGTGGCGGACGTGTTCGGCGCGAACTCGCCCGACGCCACGGAAGCCTCGGTTCCAAGCGATGCCGGGCAGGCCAAGGCGGCGGCCGACTACATGGGCCTGTCGGTGCACTGCGCGAAGTACTCGGCCGTCTGCGCTGACCACCATTCGGTCGCCGACTCGCTACCGGACGAGCCGGGCGGCTATCACGGGTACAGCGCGCTGTTCGGCGCCAAGTACATCGACCCGCTGCTGAGCCCGAACGGGCCGGTGACGAACCTCGACGGCCAGGTCATCAAAGACTCCAGCGGCAACATCGGCTTCCCCGGTTACGACGGCATGACCGGGCCGAACGCCCTCGCCTACACCCTCGACATGCAGACGCACGGCGTCCCCGTCACCTCCACCTACCTGAGCGACCTGCACGACTCCTGGACGGGGGCAGGCGCCCTCGGCCCCGGCTCGGCCACCTACGAGCAGCAGCTCAAGACCGAGAACGCCGCCTTCGGGACGTTCTTCAGTGATCTCGCCGCGCACGGCATCACCAAGGCGAACACGCTCTTCGTCGTCAGCTCAGACGAGGGCGACCACTTCGTCGGCGGGGCACCGAGTCCGGCCGGCTGCGATGGCGTGACGGTGACCTGCAGCTACAGCAAGGTCGGCGAGGTGGACGGAAACCTGACCGGCATGCTCGCGGCGAAGGGCATCACCACGCCGTTCGATGTGGCGGCCGACTCCGCGCCTATCCTCTACGTGCACGGCCAGCCCGCGCGTACGCAGTCGCAGGTCCGCACCCTGGAACGGACCGCCGCGACGCTCACCGCCCCGGACCTGGCCACCGGCAAGACGGTGCCGCTCACCAACTACCTCGCGGATCCGGTGGAGTTGAAGCTGCTGCACATGATCACCGGCGATCCCCGGCGGACACCGACGCTCGCGCTCTTCGGCAACACCGACTTCTGGCTGAGCGGCGGGCCGGCCAGCTGCGGCAGCTCCTGCGTCAGCGAGCCCAGCGGCGGGGACGCGTACAACCACGGCGATGTCGCGCCCCAGATCAACACCACCTGGCTCGGCCTGGTCGGGCCGGGGGTCAAGACGCTCGGCACCGACAACGCGCTGTGGTCCGACCACGCCAACATCCAGCCCACCATGATGGAGCTGCTCGGCCTGCACGACGACTATGCCCCCGCGGGCCGGGTGCTCGCCGAAGTCATCGACCACTCGGCGCTGCCACCCGCGATGCGCTCGGGCGGCCCGGTGCTGACGCTGCTCGGGAAGGCCTACACGGCCATCAACGCGCCGGTCGGGCCGTTCGGCCTGGATACCCTCAAGGCGTCCACCCGCGCGCTCGCCAGCGACTCCCACGGAGATGCCACGTACCGGCGCCTCGAGGCCCAGCTGGCCGCCCTTGGCACCGCACGTGACGCGGTCGCGTCCCAGATGAGCGCCCTGCTGCTCGGCGCCGCGTTCAACGGCGAGCCGGTCGATCAGAGCCAGGCCGCCGCCCTGATCGCCCGCGCCGACCACCTCCTGGCCCGCGCGGCGGCCCTCTCCAGCTAACTTCCATCATGATCATGGGCCGTTGGCCGCGTATGCAACAGCCAACGGCCCATGATGGCCTGGTAGCCGGTCACGTCAGGTCATCGTCTGGCGTTTCCGGCTGGTCGAGCTGGATGTCGTGGGACGTCGGCTGGCCAGCGGTGACGCGGATCCTGCTGGCGGCGGGCGGGTAACCGCTGGCGATGACCGTGTAGCTGCCCAGCGGCACGTTCTCCAGCGAGTACCGCCCGTCAGGTCCGGTCGTCGTGGCCGCCACGGTGTGGCCATGCTCGTCGTCGACCAGCACGATCCGGGCATCCGGCACCGAGGCCCCGGTCGCGGTGTGCGCGACGCCCTCCAGCCGCGCCGCCACGCCCGTCAGCACCAGGTCCGTCCGCACGGGACGGCCATCGACCCGTACCCCGACGGCCTGCGGCTGAAGAGCCTCCGCCATCGCAATCAGGATGTAGTTCCCCGGCCCCGCGGGACGCATCTCATACGCCCCGTCCGGCCCGCTGCCTGCGCGCCCGGCCTGGCGGCCGAGCGCGTCGACCAGCGTCACCGCCGCCCCGCTGACCGGTGAGCCGTCGGCCAGCCGGACCACCCCGCCCACCTGCGGACCGGCGGCTCCCGCCGCCGCGACGGCTCCTTCCGCGACCACTTTCCCGCCCGCCTGATCGGCCGCTGCCTGAGCGGCGGTCCCGCGAGTTGCCTCAGCGGGCCGGCCGCCGCCCCGCTTGCCCAGCACCCCCCAGCGGAACAGCGGCCCGCACACGAGGAAACCGGCCGCGAAGATGCCTGCCGCCCACCAGAAGGCGATGGTGTAGCCGTGCACCGTCGCCAGGGTGACGAGCGCCGAGCTGGGATGTCCCGCGACCACGGTGCGCGGGCTGACGTGGCCGGTGAGGTAGCTCGCGGTGGCGCTGGCCGCCAGGGTGTTGAGCAGGGCGGTGCCGACCGAGCCGCCGACCTGCTGCCCCGTGTTGAGCAGCGCGGAGGCCACCCCGGCATCGGAGGGGGCCACGCCGAACGTGCCGGTGTTCATCGACGGCGCGACCACCAGGCCGAAGCCTGCCCCGGTGACCAGCAGCGGCCCCAGTATCGCGGACACGTAGCCGCTGTGCGGCCCGATCCGCGTCAGCCAGACCATCCCGCCGGCCGCCGCCAGCATGCCGAGTGCCACCAGTGGCTTGGGCCCGGTCCGCTGCATCAGCACGATGTTGGATGTGTTGGCCAAGAGCATGAGCATGCCCAGCATCGGCAGGAACGCCAGCCCGCTGATGACCGGGGAGTACCCAAGGGTGTCCTGCAGGTAGTAGGTGAGAAACAGGAAGACTCCGAACATGCCCGCGCCGACGAGGAAAATGGCCAGGTAGGCGCCGCTGCGGTCGCGGTCGAGCACGACCCGCAGCGGGAGCAGCGGATGGCTGGCCCGGCGCTGCCAGAGGACGAACACGACGAGCAGCACGCCGCCGGCGGCAAGGAACCCCCAGGTGGACGGGGTATGCCAGTTGTGAGTCGCCGCGTTCGAGAACCCGTATACGAAACTGAACATCGACCCGCCGGCGGTCAGCACGCCGAAAATGTCGAGCCGGGGACGGCCCTGCCTCGCCTGCCGCCGGAGCAGCACGGAACCGCCGATGACCGCCACCGCGGCGAAGAACAGGTTCACGTACAGGCACCACCGCCAGGACAGGTACTCAGTGAGTACGCCGCCGAGCAGGAGCCCGACCGCCCCGCCGCCGCCGGCGATGGAACCGAAGATGCCGAACGCCTTGCCCCGTTCTTTCGGGTCGGTGAATGTCGTGGTCAGCAGGGACAGGGCCGACGGCGCCAGCAGCGCGCCGAAGGCTCCCTGGCAGGCCCGCGCGACCACCAGCATCAAGAAGCTGGTCGCGGCGCCGCCGACCGCCGAGGCGCCGGCGAACCCGATCAGCCCGGTGAGGAACATCACCTTGCGGCCGAACAGGTCACCGAGCCGCCCGCCGAGCAGGAGGAGGCTGCCGAACGCGAGAGCGTACGCGGTGACGATCCACTGCCGGTCGACGGTGGAGAAATGCAACGCCACCTGCGCCTTCGGTAGCGCGATGTTCACGATCGTCCCATCGAGGACTACCATGAGCTGGGCGATGGCGATGGCGGCGAGGATAATCCAGCGCCGGCGCTCCGGCTGGCCGGCCTGGCGTGATGCCGTGGGCGGTGTCTTACCAGAAACACTCACTGTGGGCATACGTCACACCAATCGCTCAGGAGGCGCCCTTACCGAAGGTATCAGTGACCGGAAAGCCATATCCGCTAGCCTCGCTGAGGTAAAGGCGCGGGCCACGGGTCAGGAGCGCCAGATGAGGACGAGGGCGCAGTCGTCGGAGCTGCCGATGTCACGCTGCATCCTGGTGACAAGGTCACCCGTGCCGGACCGGAAGCCGTTGGTGACAAGCCGCTCGGCCTCGCCGAGCAGCTTGTCGATTCCGGCGTCGATGTCCCGCCCGGGTGACTCGACAAGCCCGTCGGTATAGAGCATCAGCGCGTCGCCCCGGCGCAGCACGCCCTCTTCCGGCGCGGTCGGCGCGGAATGCATGTCGGAGACGACGCCGAGAACGATCCCGTGTGCCTGGGTGATCCGCCACCTGCCGCTGGCCGCGTTGTAATGCACGGCCGGCGGGTGACCGGCCGACGCGATCACGTACTCTCCAGAGGTGAGGTCGAGCCAGAGGTGAACCGCGGTGACGAAACCCTCGCTCCACCGGCCGCGGCGCAGGTAGGCGTTGCAGGCAGCCAGGAAATCGCTCCTCGGCACGGACCCGAGCAGCCCGCCGAACGCGCCGGACAGCAGCAGCGCGCGCGTCCCGGCGTCGATGCCCTTACCGGAAACGTCAACGAGCGCGACCTCCAGCGTCTTCCCGTCGCACGCGGAAACCACGAAGTCCCCGCCGAACGATGATCCGCCGGCCGGCTTGAGCACCACCTCCGAGGCCCACCCGTCGCCGAGCTGGGGAAGTTTCCCCTGCGCGCGGATCCGGTCGCGCAACTCGATGAGCATCTGGTCGCCGCGCAGGCCCTGCAGGCCCAGCTTCGCCCTGGTCCGGGCGAGCACGTCGGCGAACACAGCGGTCACGGCGATCGTGGCCACGATCCCCGCACCGGCCCGGTCATGGGCCACGTCATAGACGGTGGTCACCGCGACGATGGCAAACAGGATGCGCAGCGCCCGGACCCACAGCAGCATCCCGCCCGCGAGGATCGGGAGAATCATCACACCCGGCGAGAACCACCACACCGAGACGTGCACCGCGGCCACGCCGATAGCCACGATCGCCAGCGCGAGCACGAACGCCAGCCGCCGGTTCCGCGTGATGAACTGCCTGCTCACCTGGGCGCGCAGCCATCGCAGACCAGCGCCGAGCCCGAACAGGGCACGCGCTGCGGAACCGGAAGGGCGGGAAATCATGATGCCGCACTGTATCCGCATTCGTGCCCCGTGTACCCCCCGGCGCGCCCCTTACGAATTACGAACGGGTGCGTGGTGGCAGTGCTGGCCCGGGGGGACGACCCTGTGCTGGCCCGGGGGGGACGACCCTGTGCTGGCCCGGGGGGACGACCCCCCGGAACCCCCGTCAGCTTTCCCGGGCTGGGGTCCGATACACCGGCCGCTCGCCGGGCCTGAAGGCCCGGACTCACTGGGCCGGTACGATCGTCTGTCCGTAGCCCGTACGGTGCTGTCCGATACACCGGCCGCTCGCCGGGCCTGAAGGCCCGGACTCACTGGGCGGTACGACCGTCTGTCCGTAGCCTGCGCCGATGCTCGCCGTTACACCGCCCTATCCGGCTCCCGCTGCCGGCGCGCGGCGGGGCCGGTTCAAAGACGCGGAAAAGAACTGGCCTTCGGCCGCCGTCCGGTGTAGCAAGGCAGTCATGACAAAGGGGCATGAGATCCGGCCGATCGCCGAGGATGAGTTCGATGCCTTCCACGCTGTCGACCAGCACGCTTTCCAGGGTTCGCCGCCGGCCGCCGACGAGCGGCCGAAGATCTTGTCGCTGTTCGAGTTCGACCGCAGCCTGGCCGCGTTCGACGGCGGCATCCCGGTGGGCATCGCGGGGGCGTTCAGCTTCCGCATGCGCATTCCGGGGGCAGTGGCACCCGTCGCGGGGGTGAGCTGGGTCGCCGTGCTGCCGTCGCACCGCCGTCGCGGGATCCTGACTCAGTTGATGCGCCGCCAGCTCAGCGACGTCAGGGAGCGCGGTGAGGCGATCGCGGTTCTCTGGGCCTCTGAGGCCGGAATCTACGGAAGATACGGTTACGGCCGGGCGTCCTGGCATGCAGCGTTCACCGTCCGGCGGGGCGAGGGCACCCTGGCCGCGGACGCGCCCGCCGACCCGGGGCTGCGGCTGCGGATCGCCGAGCCCGCCCAGGGCCGCCCGGAGCTGGCCAAGGTCTACGACACGGTGCTGGAGGTCCGCCCCGGATTCTTCGCCCGGACGGATCAGTGGTGGGAACGTATCCTGCACGATCCCGAGGCCGAACGGAAGGGCGCGAGCCCGCTGCGCTGCGTGCTTGCGGAAGACGATAGCGGCCCCCGCGGCTACGCGCTGTATTCCGGCGTCGACAAATGGGAAGATGAGACGTTCCTGCCGGACAACGCGATCAATATACGGGAACTGATCGCCGCCGACCCGGCAGCCAGCGCGGCGCTCTGGGCCGACCTGCTCGGCAGGGACCTGGTCAGCGAAGTCCGCGCGCTGCTGCGCCCCGTTGACGACCCGTTGCTCTTCCAGCTCGCCGACCCGCGGCGACTGCGCCCTACGGTCACCGACGGTCTCTGGGTCCGGATCACCGACCTGCCCACCGCTCTGGCTCAGCGCAGGTACGCGAGCCCGGTGGACGTGGTCCTTGAGGTGCGCGACGAGATCTTCCCCGGTAACGCCGGGCGCTGGCGGCTGCGCGTGGACGGCTCCGGTGCGGCAGTCTGCGAGCCGACGTCCGCCGATGCCGGCATCTCGCTCGGCATCACCGAACTCGGCGCCGCCTACCTCGGCGGGACCCGGCTCGGCACGCTGGCCGCCGCCGGTCAGGTCACCGAACTGCGCCCCGGCACGCTCGCTCCCCTGTCCACCGCCATGTCCTGGGACCCGGCCCCGTGGTGCCCGGTTATCTTCTGACCTGGAACGCACTCTGAGCCCCCCGGCCGCACCGGGGCAGGCGTGCGACACTGGAGGCCGGACGGCGGGAGGGGCAGCATGCCAGCGATGAGGGTGACGCTGAGCGCCGCGATGCGCGCCAGGGATGTTTCACGGCCGCACGCCGAACATGAGGAGGCAGCGGAATGCGGCAGCGGCCAGCAGGCAGCGCCCGGCGCGGACAGGAACGGCCGGCCGGGCGAAGACGGCACACGCCAGCCCGCCGCGGTCCCGAGGAGCGGCGTCCCCAGGCATCGGCCCCGCCGGAAGCGCAGGTTAGGCGCGGGCGGAGGCGCAGCGGGCAGGCCGGTAAGGCCGCACGGCTACTCCCCAGCCGGCAGCGGAGGCAGCTTCCCGGACTTCTCGTAGTCCGTGATCATCTCTAGGCGCCGGGCGTGCCGCGGCGCACCTGAGAACGGGGTCTCCACGAAGATCCGGGCAAAGCCGACCGCCTCATCGATCGGGTACATGCGGGCGCCGAGGCTGAGCACGTTGGCGTCGTTGTGCTCCCGGGCCAGCCGCGCCGTCTCCTCCGACCATGCGACCGCCGCCCGGATGCCGGGGATCTTGTTGGAGGCGATCTGCTCGCCGTTGCCGGAACCGCCGATCACGATGCCGAGGCTCCCCGGGTCAGATATGACGCCGTGCGCCGCACGCATCACGTACGGCGGGTAATCATCGTCGTCGCGGAACGCGGACGGCCCGCAGTCCACCGGCTCATGGCCGGCTTCGGCCAGCCAGCCGATGAGGCGGCTCTTCAGCTCGAATCCCGCGTGATCAGATCCCAGATAGACGCGCACGGATCCAAGTCTGTCAGATTAGCCCGGGGGGGCGACCCCCCGGAACCCCCCGTCAGCTTTCCCGGGCTGGGGTCCGACACACCGGCCACTGTGCTGGCCCGGGGGGACGACCCAGTGTGCCCTGCCAAATGGCCAACATGATCTTGGGTAGCGGGTGCGGGGCCTGATGCTGGTGGGGTGTCCACCGCTTCGTGGCCGGTGCTCCACGAGCCGGATCGACTCGGCAAGCTCAGCCGGGGTCCGCCCGTAGCGCGGGATCGGCGTGTGCCCGCTCGTCTCGCGTGGGACGGCCCGGTAACCCGAGGGAATGGCCGTGATGTCCCATCGTGGCCCGAACTGGCGCATCACGTCGCCGAGCGTTATTTTGCTGCCCGTTTTGACCGGAATGCCAGGTGTATTCCGAGGCTGGGCAATGGGTTGCCCAGCGGGTTCACCGTGTTGACCTGGCCCACCACGCCGGTACCATGCTCGCCCAGGTCTGCGCCGAACCTGTACTCGACCCGCGCACGACCTGATCTACCCTCGGGCCGAACTCCTCCGCCAGCGCCCGGTGGTAAGTGAGCTTGTTGCTTGCACCTTCCCGGGGCCATGGTGTAGCGCGGTACCGGGTGTCGCGCTGCTTCCTCCGTCATCGTTTACGGCGAGGAACCTCGATGGTGCTGCACCTTCCCCGGTCACCGTCTACGGCGGATGACGCGCGTGCTCTTGCTTGCACCTTCCCCGGTCATTTGTGTGGTGAGGCACCACCGTGGGTTCTGATCTTGATCTTGCCGGGGGTGCTGCGCGCGATCGGCCAGGTCCGCGCGTAGCCGCCGGGAGAAACATGAGCCGGGGGCAGGCGGTGCGACTCGCGGATTCCCCACGCGGTGCATCGCGGATCGGACAGTTCGGCCCGCAGCTCGTCAAGCGTCTGGGTCAGCGGCGGCAACATGGGGTCGTTGTGAAGCTGAGCCTCGGTCATGTACGCCGCTCGTTGCAACGTCGGCATCTCGCCAACATCAGCGACGCCCAGGCGCAGCAGGTCAATCCGGTTGACAGGCACGTCATGAAGCTATCCCAATGGAAACTATCCCAATGGCACCGCCGGGCTTGCAGTCGCCGCTGTGTGCGGGCGGAAGGCCCGGACTCGCTGGGCCGGTCAGTCGAAGATCGGATCGCGGGTACGGGAGCGCTTCAGCTCGAAGAACCCGTCAGTGCCGGCGATCAGCTGCACGCCATCCCAGAGCCGGGCCGCGGCCTCACCGCGCGGGATCGGCGAGACGACCGGGCCGAAGACCGACATCCCGTTCACCGATATCACCGGCGTGCCGACTTCGTAGCCCACCCGGTCCATGCCGTCGCGGTGGCTGGCACGCAGTGCCTCGTCATACTCGGTAGAGTCCGCCGCATCCGCGAGACTGGCTGGCAGGCCCGCGTCAGCGAGCGCGGCCTCATACGTCGCGCGTTCCCGCGGGGCCTTCTCGTGGTGGAAGCGCGTGCCCAGCGCCGTGTAGAGCGGGCCCAGCACCTCGGAGCCGTACTTCTGCTCGGCAGCGATGCAGATCCGGACGGGTCCCCACCCGGTGGCCAGCAGCTCACGGTAACTGTCGGGCAGGCCTTCCTTATCCTCGTTCAGCACGGAGAGGCTCATCACGTGCCAGGACGTTTTGACCGGGCGCACCTGCTCGACCTCGAGCATCCACCGCGAGGTTATCCAGGCCCATGGGCATATAGGGTCAAACCAAAAGTCGACGACGGTGATGTCCTGCTCGCTCATGCGCACTCCTCGTGCAGCGTGACGCGGCCCACGATACGGGTCGGCGGTGATGCTCTCCGGTGGGGGTACGACTGCGACAACCCGGCGCCATCGCGGCGCATTCCGTGGCAGGCATGCCGGGCCTGGTCTATCCGTGCCAGTGTGCTTGCCGTCGTTGGGCGCGGGGAGGCCGCATGGGAACCGTCATTGGGCACGGGAAGGCCGCATGGGAAAATGCCACAACGCGCCTGCAGGAGTCGGCGTCGCCTCCTCGGCGCCGAAGATGAAAGGGATCATTAGGTGGCAGCGAACCTCACTCAGGATGAGGCCCGGACGCGGGCAGGTCTCATCGCCCCCTCGTCTTATCAGGTCGAGCTGGACCTGACCGGCGGCGAGATCACGTTCACCTCGGTCACTGTGGCCAAGTTCCGCTGCTCCAGCCCGGGCGCCGGCACCTTCATCGACCTGACCGCCCCGGCGGTCCGCGAGATCACGCTCAACGGCACGACGGTCAGCCCCAGCGCCTTCGACGGGGACCGGATCGCGTTGGCGGACCTCGCGGCCGACAACGAGCTCCGGGTGGTCGCCGAATGCGCATACTCGCGCAGCGGCGAGGGCCTGCACAGGTTCACCGACCCGGCTGACGGCGGCGTCTATATGTACTCAGACCTGGAGACCTACGACGCACACCGGATCTACGCCTGCTTCGACCAGCCCGACCTGAAGGTGACCTACGAGCTGACCGTCACCGCGCCGGAGGGCTGGCAGGTCATCTCCAACATGGCAGCTGACCGGACGGAATCCGCCGGCCCCGGCGCCAGGCGGTGGTACTTCCCCCCGACCCCCGTCATGGCGACCTACATCACGGCGGTCGCGGCCGGCCCCTACCATGTGGTGCGCAGCGAGCACAACGGCATACCGCTGGGCATCTTCTGCCGGCGGTCTCTGGCCGAATACCTGGACCCGGACGAGATCTTCGAGGTCACCAGGCAGGGTTTCGACTTCTACCACGAGGCCTTCGGCGTGCGGTACGCGTTCGGCAAGTATGACCAGCTCTTCGTGCCCGAATTCAAGGAGGGCGCGATGGAGAACGCCGGCTGCGTGACGTTCCTGGAGGACTACATCTTCCGCTCCCGCGTCACCGACTTCGCGCGGGAAGCGCGCGCAGAGACGATCCTGCACGAGATGGCCCACATGTGGTTCGGCGACCTGGTCACGATGCGCTGGTGGGATGACCTGTGGCTGAACGAGTCGTTCGCCACCTGGGCGGGCACGCTCGCCGAGGCCGAGGCGACCCGCTGGACGTCGGCCTGGACCACGTTCGCCCAGCTGTACAAGGCCTGGGCGTACCGGCAGGACCAGATGCCGTCCACCCACCCCATCGCCGCGGAGATCCCCGACATTCACGCGGTCGAGGTGAATTTCGACGGCATCACCTACGCCAAGGGCGCATCCGTGCTCAAGCAGCTTGTCGCCTATGTCGGCCGGGACAACTTCCTGGCCGGCGTCCGCCGCTACTTCGGCCGGCACGCGTGGGGCAACGCGCAGCTGACGGACCTGCTGTCCGCGCTTGAGGAGACCTCCGGCCGGGACCTGCGGGGATGGTCGCGCCAATGGCTGGAGACCGCCGGGGTGAACACGCTGCGCCCGGAGTATGAGACCGATGACGAAGGCCGGTTCACCTCGTTCGCGGTCCGCCAGGAGGCTGTCGCCGAGCATCCGGTGCTGCGCTCGCACCGGATAGCTATCGGCCTTTACGACCGGACGGACGACGGGCTGGTGCGGCGGCGGCGGACCGAGACCGACGTGTCCGGCGAGCGTACCGAGATCCCCGAACTGATCGGCGAGTACCGGCCCGACCTCGTGCTCGTCAACGACGACGATCTCAGTTACGCCAAGATCCGCCTCGATGACCACTCGCTCAGCACGCTGATCCAGGCCATCAGCGAGTTCAGCGACCCATTGCCCGCGGCGCTGGCCTGGTCGGCGGCGTGGGACATGTGCCGGGACGCGGAGATGGCCGCCCGCGACTACGTCCGGCTGGTGCTGCTGGGCGTGGATTCGGTGACCGACATCAGCATGACGCAGACGCTGCTGCGCCAGGCGGCACAAGCCGTACGGCGATTCGCCGCGCCTTCCTGGCGGGACGAAGGGCTCGCCCTCATGGCCGGTGCACTGCACGATCTGACGCGCGGCGCCGAACCGGGCAGCGACGCCCAGCTCGCCTACCTGCAGGCCTTCGCGGGCGTCGCCATCTCCGACAGTCACCTGGCGCTGCTCGCCGGCCTGCTGGACGGATCGGCGATGTTTGAGGGGCTCACCGTCGACACCGAGCTCCGCTGGACCTTGCTGCAGCGGCTGGTCAGCCGCGGCCGGGCCGGGCACGCGGAGATCGACGCGGAACTCGCGCGGGACGCGACCGACGCCGGTGAGCGGCACGCCGCTACCTGCCGCGCCGCCATCCCCGATCCTGAGGCGAAGCGCGCGGCGTGGGAGGAGATCATCAGCGGCAAGCTGCCGAACGCGACGTTCCGCGCGGCGCTGTCCGGCTTCGTCAGCGCTGACCAGCGCAGCCTCACCGAGCCGTTCCGCGACCGGTACTTCGACGTCGCCGGGGACATCTGGCGGGATTGGAGTTCCGCCATGGCACAGTGGTTCGTGAGCGCCGCCTACTCCGTCTGCCCGATCTCGCAGGAGACGATCACGATCACCGACGACTACATCGCCCGGACCCAGCCGCCCGCGGCACTGCACCGCCTGCTCGTCGAGGGCCGCGACGGCGTGGAACGCGCCCTGCGTTGCCAGGAGCGTGACCGCCGCGCCGCCAAGGCCGACGGCTTTTCCGCATGATCATGGTATTGGCTCTGGCCATATCACGGCGGGGTCAGCGGGCGGCGGTGACGACCTTGCGCACGGCCTCGGCGACCTCGTCCAGCGGGACCTGCCGCGTTTCACCGGTGGCGCGGTCGGTCAGCTCGGCGGCCCCGGCGCGCAGGAGCAGCCGGTGGCTCGGCGATCCCGCGTCCGCCGGGTCCTCGCGCAGCGTCGGGATATGCATCTGGGACCAGCGCATGTTCGGCCAGCTTTCAGTCGTCGGCGATGAGCGTCATGATCTCGTGGAGGCGGCGGATGTGCTCGTGCCCGGCCGGGGCGGGGCAGTAGCCATACGGGTCGAGGTGAACGGGCCGGACGCCCGCGGCGATGGCCCCGGTCACGTCGTAGCGCAAGCTGTCCCCGACGTGCACCACCGTGCCGCTGTCCGCGGCCGGAATGCCGAGCGCGTCGAGTGCGAGGCCGAAGATCCTCGGGTCCGGTTTTGACACGCCGACCACAGCCGAGTCGATAACGATGCCCACCTCGACGCCGCGGCAGCCGGCATCGGCGTCACCGTTCGGCGCGTAGCAGACGTCGAGACGGCGGAGCGCCTGCTCGACCTCGCCGGTGGAATTGGAGACGATGCCGAGCGGCACGCCGAGTGCCGCGATGCCGCGAAGGGCGTTCCCGACGCCCGGGCCGACGTACGTCCAGGAGAAGCCCTCCGTCAGGCCGACGATGTCGGCAGCAACCGTGTCGGCGTCGCCGGGCGGCACGCCGCATGCCGCGACGTAGTCCCGCAGGTACTCGTGCCACCAGCCACTCCCCGGCGGCTGCCTGCCCGGCTCGTCGCCGTTGGCCATCGCCCGGTAGTGGGCACGCACGAGATCAGCGGGGCTGGGGTCTAGCCCGGCGGTGCGCAACGGCGGCAGCACGAGTTCCGGATCCGGGAACAGCATGACGCCGCCGGCGTCAAGCAGGATCGCGCTCACGGGTGACTTCGCGTTCTCTTGGGACACATAAAAACCATATTGCCCCGGCAGGGTCGACGCGCGAGCCTGATGGCAGGGCGTCCTAGTCGTTGCCGGCGAGCACCACGGGCTCGCCGGCGGTCGGCTGCGGGCTCACGGCGGCCGTCCCGGCCGGTGGGGGCGCCGGGAGCAGCCCGAGGCTGGCAAGGTCAGCTGTGCTGGCCCAGTAGGCCCAGTGGGCGGGGTTTCTCCTGATGGCGGCATCCACCGCGGCCACGCAGCGCCCGAACGCCGTCACCGTCTCGCCTTCCATCGGCACCGGTGCCGAGATTTCCAGCACCTGGTGGCGGTAGTCGGCCGAACGGTACAGGAAAGCCATGAGAACCGGGGCGCCGGTCAGCTGGGCGAGGGTCACGACCCCCGGCAGGAGCCTGGCCTGCTGCCCGAGGAAGGCCACTTCCACGGTGCGGGTCCGGTCAGCGTCCACCGGCGGGGCGTCAATAGAGATCGTCACCACCTCATTGGCGCGAAGCGCGACTGCGGCCTGCGCCGCGACCTGAACCCGGCCCGGCCAGGGCTCGATGTTCGGCCGCTGCCGGTGGCGCCGCAGGCGCCTGGCGTAGACGAGGTCCCAGAACCGCCGCTCAGCGGAAGAGAGCCGTGCCGTATACATGTGCTGCCAGCGACCGATGGTGGTGAGCGGGAACCCGCTCGCATGGAGCAGGGAGAAAGCGCTGTTGTAGGAACCGAAGTGGGCGCTGCAGAGTATGGCCCCCTTGCCCCCGGCCAGCGCGGCATCCAGGTGCTCGCGTCCGCGGATCTCGACCAGTCTCCCCAGGGACCCCCCGCGGCCCCTCAGCCGCATCACGTCGATGGCCTCGCAGGAGGCCATCCGGAAGGAGTCCCGCGCCAGGCGCTCAGCTTCTGCCCGGCCGAGCTCGTCACCGAGCACCCGGCAGAGGTTGCGCACTATCTCGGAGCGCTTCCCTGCCCGGTACCGGAAATCCCAGTCCCCCCGCCAGCAGGCGGCACGGTAGGCGAGGCTGGCGGGCAGGCGCGCTGCCAGCGGCGCCACCGCCAGCCAGTAGGCAACGCCCTCCGCGCTGCGCAGCAGCCGGGCCGCGCCGGCCGTCCGCCGCC
>DASQVO010000240.1:0-17942 GCA_035640715.1 Streptosporangiaceae bacterium | reverse complement strand
TGGCAACTCGGCCTCGACGACGCGCAGCACAGCCTCCTGGCCGCGATGACCGGGCCGTGGCTGGGCTATGCCGGGCCGCTGCCCGATGGCCGCTGACCCCGACCTGGGCTGCGGGAACGCCGCCGACCCCGCCCTTGTGGGGTGGGGTCGGCACGGCCTCGCTCGCCAGCCTCGGCAGGCCAGGGCCGGGCCAGCCCGCGTGGGCAGCCCTCATGGCAAAAATGCGGCGCAAGACCCTCGTGGTCTGCGCGCCGTGCCATGACCGCATCCACGCAAACCCCGTCGCGAACACGGCATAAGTCACCGGAGAGCCCAGTGCATCGAAAGGGTGCCCGCTGGGTTCGGAGGAAGGCTGCGCGGAAAAGGCCCGCACCCGATCACCGGGAGCAGGGACCTCGCCGCGCAGCCCATCCTGTTGGATCACGTACTCGCGGAGCACCAGGGCCAGGTGGCGTTCGCCGAGGATCAGGATCCGGTCCAGGAGTTCGCGGCGGAGTGTTCCGATCACGCGTTCGCAGACGGCGTTCATCCTCGGCGTTCGCGGCAGGGTTGTGATGGTCCGCATGCCTTCAGCCTTGAACACCTCCCCGAACGCAGCGGTGAAGAGCGGATCGCGATCACGAATCAAGAACCGCAGCGCGCCGAGCCGAAGGCCAGAGCCGGCCGGCGTGATCTCATCGCGGTCCGCGTCCGGCCTGACGGCGCAGCACCTGGTTCTCGTGACGGAGCACCAGCAGTCCGGCGTCCTTGGACAGATCAGACCGGACCAGCACCGCCAGCAGGCCGAACAGACACCTCACCAACCGGTGGACCAGCGACAACAACACCCCGAGATGGTCCCAGCCACAGCACTGATCCCGCAGCAAAACCCCAGCCCACAGCACGAAACCGGGTTTCCGAGCGGCACAGGCGCTGCGGCAGGACTCGCCTGCTGGGCGTGCACTTCCACGCAACGAAATAACCGATATGCGCGTTCTGCGGCGTGACCGGATCGGCAGGCTAATCCATGAATATTCCCAGGTCGTATGAGGTGACATAGTTTCCGGCACCCACACCCCGGGCAGATGAGAACGTCAACACGCGTGGCGGCCTTCGGAGACCAGCATCAGTGCTCCGGGCGGTCGGCTCGCTTGCCGCCGGGGCTTCGGGAGTCCCCAAGCGTTGCCGACCCCGGGCGCGCCGATTCTCACGGTCGGGCGGTCCCGCCCGTACAAGGCCAGATGGTGGCGGCCCGGCCCGGTGAAGGCAGCCGCGAGACGTCCTCAGCCATACATTGCCGAAGCGAGGTGACCTACGTGGATTTGGCGATGTCCGTCGAAGATCGGGAGAGGTTTCTCGCCGACCTTCACGTCGGAGTCCTGGGAGTGCACGACCCGTGCGGTGTGAGCGCACCGCTGCTGGTGCCGGTCTGGTACGGCTACCGTCCCGGCGGCGATGTCCTCGTAGAGACCTCCCGGGAGTCGGTGAAAGCCCGGCTTCTGCGCGCTGCGGGGCGGTTCAGCCTGTGCGCCCAGAAAGAAACGCCCCCCTACTAGTACGTCAGCGTGGAGGGGCCGATCGTGGCCGTGGACGACCCCCTGGTACCGGCCGAGCGTGAGGCCCTGGCCCACCGGTACCTGGACTCGGAGACGGCCGCGGCCTATCTCCAGGCCAATGGCCATCAGCTCGCCGAGGACATCCTCTTCCGCATGCGTCCCCAGCGATGGCGAACGGCCGACTTCGCGGCCTTCGCTGCGGAATTCAGCTAGAAAACCCTGGCCCCTCGATCGGCCCGTGCGGGGACTCCGATAGTTCAACGGTGAATTTTGATGATGGTCGGTGTGATGGCCGAATCCGTAACGACCTGGAATTCCAGTACCATGCCATATCCGCGGGACAGCTGCCTTCACGAGCTGTTCGAGACGCAGGCCGCGCTGCGCCCGCGTGCGCATGTCGGCGTGCATCACGGCCGCGACCTGAGCTACGGCGAACTCAAGACCCGCTCCGACGGACTGGCTGCCCGTCTGTACGACGCCGGCGTGCGGCACGGTGACACCGTCGGCGTCTCCGGGACACGGTCCCTGGAAGCGCTGGTCGCGTTCCTGGGCATCCTCAAGGCGGGCGCGGCCTACGTTCCCCTGGACGACACGTGGCCACCTCGGCGCCTGCAGGCGATGGCTGACGAGGCGGTGCTGCAGACCGTCGTGACGTTGCCCGGCAGCGTCTGCCGCCTCCGGCGGATGCGGACCCGTATCGACCTGGCCGCCCCGGCACCCGCCGCACCCGTCGAGGTACCGCGCGCAGTGGCGACCCCTACGGATTGCGCCTATGTCATGTTCACCTCCGGATCGACCGGGCGGCCCAAACCGGTAGCCATTCCCCACCGCGGCGTGGTCCGGCTCGCCGCCTCCGACCTGGTGGGACAGCGTCCGCGCCCGGGGGATCGGGTACTGCACGCCTACGGCCTGTCCTCGGACGCCTCCACCATCGAGATCTGGGCCGCTCTGCTCAGCGGCGCGTGCCTGGTCCTGGTCGACCGGGAGGAGCTGCTCTCGCCCGTCGCGCTGGAGGAGCGGCTTGTCTCCGAGCGCGTCGCCATCGCCTACCTGACCACGGGGGTCTTCCACCATGTGGCGCGCACCAGGCCGCAGGCGTTGCGGACGCTGCGGTTCGCCTCCGCGGGAGGCGAGGCGATGGACCCGGACCTGACCCGGGCCGTGCTCGCGGTCTGTCCGGACACCACGGTGGTCAACTTCTACGGCCCGACCGAGAACAGTGTGGTCTCCACCGCGCACCTGGTACGCGACCTGCCCGGAGGGGAGACGGCGGTGCCGATCGGCCGGCCGCTGGAGAACTCCGTCTGCTACGTGCTGCGGGAGGACGGCACGCCCGCGGACGTGGGGGAGGAGGGTGAGCTGTTCGTCGGCGGGGACGGACTGGCACTGGGGTACCTCGGCGACCCGGAGCTGACCGCCGCACGTTTCGTGGAGAGACCCGTCGCGCCCGGCGCCCGGCTTTACCGCACCGGTGACCGCGCAGTCTGGCGCGACAACGGCGAACTGGAGTACCGGGCCCGGGTGGACCGCCAGATCAAGCTGCGAGGACACCGCATCGAGCTCGACGAGGTCGAAGCGCGGCTGCGGGCGGACGACACGATCGGCGAGGCCGTCGTCGAGGCGGAGGGTGACGCCCTGACCGGGTATGTCACCTCCGCCCGCCCCGGGGAGACGGTGCCCCTCGAGCGGGTCCGCAAAGAGCTCGCCGCGTGGCTGCCGACGGCGGCGGTCCCCGCAGCCCTGCTTGAGGTCCCCGCGTTCCCAGTCACCACCGCGGGCAAGGTCGACCGGCGCCGGCTGCGCGAGACGACGGGCCGGGCGGTACGCCGGACGGCGCCATGGGCGCCCCACGAGGATGAGGCCCCGCACGGCCCCGTTGCCGACATCTGGCAGATGGTACTGCAGGTGCGTCCCGCCGCCGACGACGACTTCTTCGAGCTGGGCGGAGACTCGCTGCTGGCCGCGGAGGTCGTCAACCGTATCCTCACCGCCCTGGGTATCGACGCCCGTCACGGCAGCACGCTGGTCCACAACCTGCTGCGCGGCCCCACCCTGCGGGGTTTCTCGGCCGCCGTGGCCGCCGTCCGGGACAGCGACGCACCCGAAGCGGCGCCCCACGTGGACTTCCGTGCCGAAGCGCGGCTCGGCTTCACCTTGCCGCAGCGCCGGGGACCCGCCCCCGACTGGCAGCGGCCGCGAGACGTCCTGCTGACCGGTGCCTCCGGATTCGTCGGTGCCTTCCTCCTCGACCGGCTCCTGCGGACCACCAGCGCCCGGATCCACTGCCCGGTGCGCAGCCGCAACCGCTCACATGCCCGGCATCGCGTGACGGCGAACCTGGCGCGCTACGGCCTCGCCCCTCCCCCCGCCGACCGCCTCGAGTGCTTTCCCGCCGATCTCGCCGAGGCAGGCCTCGGCCTGGAGAGCGGCCATGCCGGCGAGCTCGCGGGCAGCCTGGATCTCGTGGTCCACGCCGCGGCACAGGTCAACTTCCTCTACCCGTACGACGCACTGCGCCGGGCCAACGTGGACGCCACCAAACAGGTGGTGCGGCTGGCGGCCGTCCGCGGCGCGCCCGTGCACTTCCTGTCCACCATCGCGGTAGTGGCGGGCTTCGGGACTGCCGGTACCCGGCACGTCGACGAGGACGTGCCCCTGGACCACGCCGACCGGCTCACCATGGGCTATGCCGAAAGCAAATGGGTGGCGGAACAGGCCCTGCAGGAAGCCGCGCGCCAGGGCCTGCCGATGGCTATCTACCGGCCTTATGAGATCACGGGAGACCGGCGCACCGGCGCCTGCAACACCGAGACCGCGATCTGCTCGCTGTTCAAGACCATCGCCGAGACCGGCCTCGCCCCCGACATCCCGCTGCCATTGGACTTCGTGCCGGTGGACTACCTTGCCACCGCGATCGTCCGCATCGCCACCAGGTATCGCGCGATCTGCCGTACCTACCACCTCACTAACCCCCGCCCGGCGAGCCTGCACGACATGCTCGACCGGATGCGCGCCGTGGGACACCTGATTCGGCAACTCCCGTACCAAGAATGGGTCGACGAACTGGTTCGTCACGTCGCACACAACCCCACGAGCGCCACCGCGCCGTTTATTTCCCTGTGCGTGGACCGCAGCCACAAGGCGGACATGTCGGTGAAAGAGATGTACTTCGAAGGCACCTTCCCGACCCTGGGGCGTGCCAACGTCGAGAACGCCGTCGGTGACCTGCGATGCCCGCCTGTCGACGCGGACCTGCTCGACCGCTACCTGGAGTACTTCTACACGACCGGCTTCATCGAACGCCCGTCCCCGCCCCGGTCCTCGCCCTGAACATCGCGCATCGCAACCGGAAGGGCACCGAAGATGACCCCACAGCTATTGCGCACGCACCCCGCGCCCGAACACGAGATTCTGGACTTCCCGCTCCCTCCGCCGGGCACCATGGGACCACCCGAAGAATACGTGTGGCTGCGCGAGGACTGCCCTGTGGCCAGGGTCAGGATGCCGCTGGGCGCCACTGCCTGGTACGTCACCCGGTACGACGACGTCCGGGAACTGATGGCAGATCCCCGGCTGGTCAGGCCGACCATCAACGAGTGGCCGGAGCGCCCCGGCGAACCCGCCGACCACGGGCCCGCCCTCACCACAATGGCGGAACTGGACGGCCCCCGGCACACGGCGCTGCGCAGGGCCGTGGCCCCGGCTTTCAGCGCCCGGGCCATCCGCAAGAGACTGCCGCGTATCCGGGAACTCGCCGAGCAGCTGCTCGAGCCGTTCCACGAGAGCGGCAGCCCCGGCGACCTGGTCGCCGGATTCACCGAGCCGTTCCCGCTGCTCGCGATGTGCGATCTGGTGGGCATCCCCTACGAGGAGCGGAACGCCTTCCTTCCCGTACTGGACGAGGCGCTCAGCGGCATGGTGACCGCGAAGGAGGGACGCAGACTGACCGATGCGCTGCGTGAGTACGTCGCCGCCCTCATCGGGCACAAGCGACACCGCCCCGGCGACGACGTCCTGACCCGGCTGGTCCGCCAGTGCGAACACGGTGGACTGACCGATGAGGACGTTACGGCCTTCGCGCTGTCGATGCTGACGGCCGGGTTCGGCACCAGCGGTATCTTTCTGGCCAATTCGGTGCTCACCTTGCTCAGCCAGCCGCGCCTGTACGACCGCCTGCGCGATGACCGGCAGATCATGCCCGCGGCGGTGGAGGAACTTCTGCGATACACGCCGGTGGGTAACGGCATGGTCATACTCCTCGCCGTCGAGGACATCGAATTGAACGGACAGACGATCCGCAAGGGCGAAGCCGTCCTCCCCGTGCTCGCTTCCGCCAACCGCGACGAGAGCGTGTTCACCGACGCCGACCGGCTCGACCTGTGCCGGGTCGCCGACAACCACCTCGCCTTCGGCCGGGGCATCCACAACTGCATCGGATCCCACCTCGCACGCGCCGAACTGGCCGTCGGCCTGCAGGCACTGCTCGACCGCTTCCCGCGGCTGCGGCCGGCTGAAGGGAGGGAACCCGCCTGGGACGACGAATCCCTGATGAAGTCACCGCTGTCCCTTCCGGTCAGCTGGTGAGCCCGGCCACCGCGTCAGCACGCTCCGGGCGGCACACCGACACGCACACCTGGACGCGTCGCCAACGAGCAAGGGAGGACCATCCGTGAGCCACAGCCGGCAGGTGCCCGCAACGGCGCCGGCACCCGTCATCGACATACCCATCCCGCCGCTGGACAGCATGGGCCCACCCGCGGAATACAGGCGGCTGCGACGGGAATGCCCGCTGGCCAGGGTCCGGCTCCCGATAGGCGCAACTGCCTGGTACCTCACCCGGTATGGCGACGTACGGGAAATGATCGCGGATCCCCGGCTGATCAGGCCGAGCATCAACGACTGGCCATCCGGGTCCGACCGCGCCGTCGTCGACGACGCGCCGGGTCTGATCACCATGATGGAGATGGACGGCCCCCGGCACACGAGCCTGCGCAGGGCCCTGGCCGATCCGTTCAGCGTCCGCTCCATCCGGCGCCGACTGCCGCGCATCCGGCGCGCGGCCGACCACCTGCTGGACGAGTTCCTGAACGGCGACCGACCCGGCGACCTGGTCGCGGGGTTCCTCGAGCCCTTCCCACTCCTCGTCATGTGCGATCTGGTGGGCATCCCCTACGAGGACCGCGAGTACTTCCTGCCCATGGCGGACGCCGCCCTGGGTGCGACGGTCACGCTGGAAGAAGGCCGCAAGGTCACCCGCCGGCTGCGGGAGTACGTCACGGCGCTGTTCGACCGCAAGCAGCGTGAGCCCGGCGATGACCTGCTCACCGGGCTCGTCCGCGAGTGCCGGAGCGGCACACTCGACGAGGAGAGCGTGGTGAACTTCGGGCTGTCCATGCTTGTCGCCGGATACCGCACGAGCACCATGTTCCTCGCCGACGCCGTGGTCATCCTGCTCACCAGGCCCGGACGGTACGCCGACTTGCGCGATGACCGCCACCTGATGCCCTGCGCGGTCGAGGAACTCCTGCGCTACATACCGGTGATGAACGGTGTCGTGGTCCTCCAGGCAGTCGAGGACATCGCGTTGCACGATCAAACGATCCGCGCGGGAGACGCCGTGCTACCAGTACTCGCCTCCGCCGACCGCGACGAGAGCGTCTTCCCCGACGGCGACCGGCTCGACCTGCGCCGCGCACACAACCCGCACATCGTCTTCGGCCGGGGAGCGCACAACTGCATCGGATCCCACCTGGCACGCGCCGAACTGGCCGTGGGCCTCGAGGCGTTGCTCGACCGCTTTCCCCACCTGCACATAGCTGACGGACACGAGTCCGCCTGGGACAACGAATCCCCGAGCAAGTCACCACTGACCCTCCCGGTCGACTGGTGAAATCGAGTGGATGGGATGTGAACTCCGCGCCAGCGTCTACGTCCTCGATGTAGACCGGCACGAAGGTCATCGACGTCTACCACCTCAGTCGGCAAGAGCTCGACCAGCACCTGCAAGAACGAGTGAAAGGAATGAAGTCCTCGCGGAGAGCTGACCGGCCTGGGATACAAGCTGGCGCCGTCGACGGTGTGGCAGATCCTCAAGGGTGCGGGCATCGATCCCGCACCTACGCGGTCCGGGCAGACCTGGCGGGCGTTCCTGGAAGCTCCAGCACCGAACCCGAGGCGGTTGCCGCCGCGCTCGGCGGCAGCATCCATGAGGCCTTCGGGCGCTGGCACTCGTGGGGGACCGGGCAACGGGACGTTCTCATCTGCGGCAAACCCGGCGTCACGGCCGAGGACTACGAGGCCGTAGCGCGCATCTTCGCCGCCGCAGGCGTGGCCGTGCCTGGCGAGGAGCCGCCCCGTGACTGACCGCCTCATCAGGATCACCACAGCGCTCGCGGTGATCGCCATGGCCGGCGTCGCCGCGATCATCTCCTACCAGCACGCCTACGAACTGGTGCGCTCGCACGGGGAGGCCGGGCTGACGGCGCGGCTGCTGCCGTTCACCGTGGACGGGCTGATCTGGGCCGCGTCCATGGTGGTGCTGGACGCGAGCCGGCGGGACCGGCCGGTGCCACGGCTGGCCGCCTGGAGCCTGGGCGCGGGCATTGTGGCGACGGTCGGTGCCAACCTGGCGTACGGCATTGGGCACGGGCCGGTCGGCGCGCTGGTCAGCGCGTGGCCCGCCCTGGCGCTGGTTGGCGCGTTCGAGCTCCTGATGATGCTTATCCGCACCACGCGCCAAGACCGGCCAGGCGACGCCGACGACTCCGCTCAGAGCCATGCTGTGCCACCGCTGGCACAGGACGAGCCACCAGCGCTGGCCGCCGCGCCAACCCTGGAGCAGATCGTACGCGCGTGGTACGAGGCCGGCTACAGCCAGCGCGCCATCGCCCGCGAACTCAACATCGACCGGCGCAAGGCCAAGCGAATCCTCGACCATGCCGCGTAATAGAGCCCGGCAACAAGTGCGGTAAGCCTAGATGCGCTGGGGGGTTACCGCACTTGGGCTTCTGCCATATTGATCCCTTGCTTGTAGGCCCGTCGCGTGTGGCATGACCCGTGACCTGGGCTTTGGCGCGTCTCCTGATCGTTGCCGACCGGTTAGCTCCTTACCATCTACTAACACGAAAGTCCGTTACTGGACTCACAAGCCGCATCGCCGCAGCTCATGGGTTCAAAATTGTCCCGTAGCATAGTTTTTACTCAGTAGAGGCATAGCGGTCTATGAGGGTCATTGACGTAGGCCGCAGGCCTATAGCGGCCGGATGGGGTCGATGCCGGGCGGTGCGGTCGCTGCACTTTGCTGCTGCACCGGGCCTCGGTGTTCGAACGAAAGACCTCTCGCTCGTAAGGTGCGTCCTGGATGTCGGAAACCGTCGCTGATCTGAGATCACCCGCACCCCCCAGCGAATCGCCCGCGACCGGACCCGCGCACTCCTTGTTCTCTCGCTGTTGAGACGCAGATCACCCAACCTTTTCTGCCATGCCGCGTCTATATGACGTAGATGGATGGGCGATGCGGCACTCGGCCGGAGCGCTGCGGCCTGGTTGCCACAGGAGGCACATTGATGATCGGGATGCGGGTCGCGGCGGCTGCTATCGGGGGCGCCGTCATGATCCTCGCGGGGAGTCCGGCGGCGCTGGCGGGCACGGTTGCACCGAACCGGGCCGAGCCGGTGAAGGTGACGTCAGCCAGGTCGGTATCGCACGGGTTCATTGGGTACGACTGGCAGGTCGTCGCCATCAGCCACGACGGAAAGGTAACGAGAATTCCGGCGCGGCGGTGGGTCGATTTGCAGTTCTCGCGGGGCGGGCAGTTCGCCGCCAACGACAGCGTCAACTTCCACAGCGGGACGTACCGCACGACCAGGGATGGCTTCACGACCAGCGCCCTGGGCAGCACGTTGGTCGGCTACGCCGGGCACGACCCGGCCGTCCTGCTGGCGATCAGCGCGATCGGCTCTTTCGACAACGGCGCCCACGCCACGGTTAAGCTGACCGGACATCGGCTCGTGGTCCGCGTCCACTCCTACACACTGAACTGCCAGCGCCACGCGCTGCTTCCCGGGCAAAGTTAAGTTAAGCGTCAAACGGATGCGGCCGGTCCACGGTCAAGAACAGCCTGGCAATACTCGGCCGCGTTCTGGAACAGGCTGTGCGCGATGGCATCATCGATCGCAACCCCCGCGAAAGTGACCGGCTGGCAGCGGGAGTATCAGCGCGCCGAAGATGAGCTGGGCGATCCCCGGTCCCTGGCCCTGCCCAACTGGGCGGCACTGACCCAGCTCGCCGCCGCACTGGTTGAGCAGTCGGCTGACAGGTTCGCGGGCTGGGGGGAGTTGTGATCTTCGCGGCCTGCACGGCGGCGCGCATTGGCGAGGTATCCGGCGTGCGCAGGCGACATCGACCGCGACCGGTGGATCTGGACGGTCCGCCGTCAGACAACACCTGGCCCGGGTGGGCTTATCGACAAGGCGACGAAGGGCAAGCGGGCACGGAAGGTGCCGATCATCGAGGAGGCCCGCGGCCTGGTCGCCGCCCGCCTCGACGCCGTGCATGATCCTGATGCCCGTCTGTTCATTGGCCCTCGTGGCGGCCGGATCACGACGGCGGTGCTGCGTGATGCCACGCACTGGGACGACGTAGTGGTCCGGCTTGGTTACGAACACTTGCGGCGGCACGACTTGCGGCATACCGGGCTGACGTGGATGGCCGATGCGGGCGTGCCGGTGCACGTCCTGCGGAAGATCGCCGGGCACGGGTCACTGTCTCAGCGCTACCTGCACCCGGATGAGCAGTCGATCACGGACGCGGGGGATGCGTTGAGCGCCCACATCTCGGCCCGGCGGTCCCCAAATGGTCCCCGGCTGACCGCCATCTAGCCGATGGCTATGCCGTTGACCTGTGAAAACTCTGTCGGGACGGCGGGATTTGAACCCGCGGCCCCTTGACCCCCCTTGACCCCCAGAACAGTGGGCTAGAGGTTATCGCTGCTCAGAGCGTGTATGCCGTTCGCGCATACCGTGCACGACGTGCGGCTTGTTCAGCCGGGTGCATGCCGTGTGGTCCCCAGGATGTCGCTGTCAGGCAGACGCCGACGAACCCTTGCCCCCCAGCAACCCGCGCACAACATGTGCGTCAGGATCAGCGCCGGAGCACTCCGTCAGCGTCAGGCCGCTGACGGGCGTGACCCCTTATGTTCCATTGAGATCCTTATGTCTCATCGGGTTTAGCAGGCAGCGGCCGGGTGAGGGCGGAGGGTCGGCAGGTATCCGCTTCATCCAGACCCACCGGCGCGACAGTCGTGGGTGGGCTGGTTTTCCCGGGGGTACGTAGTCGTGGGATTTTCTCGGGGGTACGTATGTGCTCGTCCCAAGGTCCTCACAGTAGAACGGTCGTTATTGCGTCGCTAACGATCGTGGTAAGCCTGGCTGTAACCCTGGCGGCCTGCGCGCCGCAGCCGCTGGCCACCCGGCAGGGTGCGGTGGTCGCCGCAAGACAGGCGCCGGGGACCCTTAGACCCCCACCGCATGAACGCGTGACACAGGCGCCGGCATTGCCTGGCGCGCAGCCGATCTCGGCGAATGACCGGGTCTATACCGCCGACCAGGATTCCAACACGGTTAGTGTGATCAATCCGAAGACCGGCGCGGTGCTGGGCACGATCGCACTGAGCAAACCGCGCATGGACGTCGACGCGGACATTCTCGGCGCGATGTACAACGGGGAAATCGACGTCCACGGCCTCGGGTTCTCGCGCGATGGCCGGTACCTTGACGTCATCGACGTCACCACCAACGCCGTCCACGTCATCGATACCGCCACCAACGCCGTCGTGCACACCATCTACCTTGACCGCGCCCCACACGAAGGATTCTTCTCCGCTGATGGAAACGAACTGTGGGTCGCCGAGCGAGGCGTGGACACCATCGCGGTCATCGACTGGCGCCATAACCGGGTCATCGCCCGCATCCACTCCGAAGACGGCCCGTCGAAGGTGGTCTTCAGCCCGGATGGCCGGCTGGCCTACGTGAACCATCTGCGGGCCGAATCCTTCGATGTCATCGATGTGCACAGCCGCAAGATCATCCAGCACGTCACGATACCGCACGTTGCTGGTGGTTCCTCGGACGAGGCGATCTCCCCCGACGGCAAAGAGATCTGGCTGGGCATGCCGACCAACGGCTATACCACCGCCGTGGTCAACGCGCACACGTACAAGGTTGAGGCCGTCTTGAACACCGGCCCGCGGACCAACCACCCTAACTTCGTCACGGTCAATGGCGTGAACTATGCCTACCAGACCGTGGGCGACCTCGGCCAGACCCTCGTCTATCGGCGCTCGGCCACCGGCGGCCCACCGACGCTGGTCAAGCGCATCCACGACCACGGTCGCGGTTCGCACGGTATCTGGCCCAGCCCGGACAACACCCGCATATACGTGGCGCTGCAGTACTCCGACGCAGTCGACGTGATCGACACCAGATCCATGAAAGTGATCGATACCCTGCGCATTGGCCAGTCCCCGATGGCGTTGGTCTACGTCGCCCGCACCAGCCCCGGCAGCACCGCACACCTCGGCCGGCAGGGCTTGGGCATGCGCATCGAAAACCTCCCCATCGACGTGCAAGGAGTCCCCGGGGCGGGAGACGCCCAAATCCGGGCACTTCCCGGAGTCGATGAAATCGACATCGACGTCCGGGGCCTACCGGCGAACCGTGCCTTCACCGTGTATGCCACCCGCGGCAACAACGCCACCGCGCTGCTGACCGCACACAGCAACGCGATGGGTGTGATCCCCGAAGCACTGGCCTTCGTCTCCTTCTTCGCTAATCACTACGACAAGGTCATCCTGCGTCCCCATACGGGATGAAGTGGCCTGCGCGCGATCGGCCTGGCCCGCTGCGGATCGGTTTCGATTACGAGGGGCTGCCCGACAGCGAGGGTGGTGCTGCCGCCGATCCGGGATCGGGCGGTTGCGGTGTAGCCCGGTGTGACCAGAAACGGGAAAGCGCCGGTGGCCCGGTCACGGGCGAGGTCGAGCATCTTGGGTCCCAGCGCGGCCATGATGCGTGCCGATGGCGGCACCTGGTCCAGGTGGTCGAGGAAGGCGTTCAAAGTCGCAAGCGGGTCTGGCCCGTGGGCGCCGCCGAGCCCAACGACGAAGCGGCCAGGATAGGTTTCCTGCAGGCTGGTGTACAGGGCCGAAACCTCAGCGGCGGTGAACCGGTCGACAGAGATGATCCCCGTGGCCACCCGAGCTCGCTTGGTGGCCCGTACCACGTCGGTGATCTGGCTCAGGCTCTTCAGCGAGCCGCCGGGGAGCCAGATCGTCTGGTATCCCAGCTCTTCCAGCTCGATGGCGGTATCCAGAAATGCGGTGCCGCTACCCGGGCTCAGGACTGCGCCGACTTTGCCCAGCTCGGCCTTCGGGAGGCGGCCGGGCGCCGAAGCGGTCACCGCCCGTCCCGCCGCACTATCCGCGGGGCCGGAAGTGGCAGGGAAGTCTCCCGCCGCCGGAAGCACTCTGCGGCGGGTCATGGCAGGTATCCGTGGAGGAAGGCGTGAACGCCAGCATCCGCGATACGGGTGATCTCGGTTTCTGGCAGCGGGATCGCGCCGTGATAGGAGCGGTTGGCCACCTCGGAAGCCGTCAGGAGTACCAGGTGCGTGGCCGCCAGATCAGAGTCGGCCACGCGCAGGAGACCTTGGCCGGCTAGCCGCTGTATGTGGCGGGCAAGCTCGCGGTGAACGCGCCGTGGCCCGGTTTCCTGCCAGATGTCGAGGGCGGCCTGGGGAATGTGGCCGGCCTCGGCGTTGATCTGGCGGACCATGGCGAAGTGGTCGATGTACTCGGGCATCGGGGTGGCCCAGACGCGGGCGAACTCGGTGAGGTCGGCCTCGATGTCGGTGACCTTAGTCAGGTAGCGGTCAATGACCGCGATCTGGGCGTCGGCGACCTGGCTCGCGCTGTCCTGGATGACAGCTTGGAACAGGTCGGCCTTGTCGCCGAAGTGGTTGTAGATCGTGCGGGTGGACACGCGGGCCTCGGCGGCGATCGCATCCATGCTGGCGCGGCTGTAGCCGTCGCGCGCGAAAACCGTCAGGGCGCCGCGCAGGATCGCGCGATGCTTGTCTGGCAGTCCTTTTCCCGCCTTGGTGGCCGGTGCGTGTCCTGTGACCATGCCCGTCCCTCGATTTGCATCGATCGTTTTACCTATTGCCATATACGTTGTACTGTAACGCAGGTGAAGGCATCGAGCGAAGGGAACAGCGATGACCCGGATCGGCATCGTGGTAGGCAGTACTCGTCCTCGCCGCAGAGCGGAGCTGGTGGCGCGCTGGGTGCATGAGGTGGCCGTCCGGCATATGGCAGATACCAGCGTGGCCTTCGAGCTGATCGACCTCGCCGATTTCGGGCTGCCGTTGCTGGACGAACCGGTCCCGGCCGCGATCGGGGAGTACGCCCATCCGCACACTCAGCGGTGGGCGGCGGCGATCGCCTCCTGCGACGGGTTTGTGGTCGTCACGCCTGAGTACAACCACTCGGCGCCCGCGGCGCTGAAGAACGCTATCGACTTCCTGTTTGCCGAGTGGAACGACAAGGCCGTCGGGTTCGTCAGCTACGGCCTCAACGGGGGTACCCGGGCGGTGGAGCATCTGCGGCTGGTGATGGCCGAGGTCAAGGCGGCCTGCGTGCGCACCGCTGTGGCCCTGTCATTGTTCACCGACTTCCAGCTCACCGACATGACCGAGCCCGGCGTCTTCACCCCCGGAGAGCATCAGGAACCGCTCCTGTGCAGGCTGCTTGATGAGGTGATCGCCTGGGCGGGGGCGCTGCGGCCGCTCCGCGACCCGGCCGGTGCCGGCGGGGCCAGCCGGGCGGCGGTACAGGCGTGACCCATCCTTCCCGGTCCCGCCGGGATTTTCCGGGGGCGGCCGCAGATGCCAGCCCGACGCTGGCACCGCCGGGGACCCTGGGTTGGCCGCTGTGGCGCCTGACCATGGTGATCGTGTTCGGCGCATTCATGAGCGGCCTGGACGCGTCGGTGGCCAACATCGGCCTGAACACGATCCGGCCGACCTGCACACCAGCCTGGACCAAGTGCAATGGGTGACCAGCGGCTACCTGGTCGCCTTCGCGGCCTCACTGCCGGTCTGCAGCTGGCTGGGCAAGAAGATCGGCGCCGGGCGCCTGTGGCTGGCCGCCCTCGCCGTATTCACCGCCACGTCCGGTCTGTGCGCCGCCGCGCCGGGCATCGATCCGCTGATCGCGCTGGGCCTGGCCCAGGGCCTTGCCGCGGGACTGCTGATCCCGGCCGGGCAGACCATCCTCGGCCAGGCGATCGCGCTCGCCGCCGTTCCTCCCGGCATCGCGGCCTACAAGACCGTGCGGCCCAGCCAGTTGCCCGACGCCACGACCCAGGTCAACATCGTCCAACGGGTCGGCGGTGCGCTCGGCGGCGCCCTGTTCACAGTGATCTTCGCCAACGGCCTGTCCCACGGCGCCGGGCATGCCTTCCACGCCACGTTCTGGTGGCTCACCGGCACCGCCATCCTCGCACTCGGTTCAGCGGCCGCACTCCAGGTCACCCTCACTCTCGGCCGCCGCCTACCGGGCGGACCGGCCGACCCGCCACTCTGCGACCAAAGGGCCCAAGGCTAGGCGACCAGCTCGGGTATCGCCAGTTAAAGCCGGCCCAGTAACCAAGAAAACGCCGACGTGATGGCCATCTGTACTGCTGTACTGTGGCTGTACTTACCGTACGAGCGTTCGAAAATTGGTCGGGACGGCGGAATTTGAGCCCGCGACCCTTGACCCCCAGGCAACTTCATAGCCGAAATCACCAGCGAAAACTTGGCACTTACCTGCGCATCGGGATACGCGTGTACGTGGAAGTCTGCCAGTGTTCGCGCCGGTTGTCACTCAGATAGTCACTCACCCCCGACCCCTTGCCACGTCATCCGTAGGCGGCTTCTGACACTTAAGTGTCAGGTATCCTGGCCACTGGCATCCATCCCCCCGATAGCTGCCGACTCCGGCACTGCAGGGCAGGTCCAGTCAAGGCCGTGGCCGTTGACCCTCTCGGTGTGAACGAGGTGCATGGGACCTATGGCGGTCGTTGATGCAGGCCAAGGGTCTACGGCGGCCGGATGGGGTCGATGCTGTGCGGTGCGGTTGCTGCACATTGCTGCTGCACGGTCCCTGCCTGCGGCTCAAAGGCGGCTGCCATCGGGCCACACAGGGCTGAGCATGGCAGTACGCCGATGACCACCCACCCGGCGTCACGAGGCAAAAATCGGTAAACTTGCTGCTAAATACCGATTTCCGTACTGATGCTGCAGCGGGGGCTAAGGCGATGTCGACGGACATACCGGAACGAGACACCATAGATATCCGTAACTTTATGCGGAATGTTATACGGAGCGTCACCAAGTCATCGCTTCCTGATTCCGCCCTGTTCGACCAGTCGCCGATCGCCTTGGCCTTCCTCGACCGCGAACTGCGCGCCAAGCGCACCAACGCGGCGTTCCGCCGGCTGATCGGCCTCCCGGACGAGGCGATCATCGGCCGCCGGCCTTCAGAGATCGACCACGGCATGGACGCGGCCTTGATCGAGCGCACCCTCGCCGAGCAGGTGATGACGACGGGCGTTCCCGTGGTCGACGTGCACCTGGAGCTTGCCCTGTCAGGCAAGCGCCGGCTCGTCTCGTGGTCGGCGTACCGGGTGACGGGGAACGGCCAGGTGCTCGGAACGGTGGGCTCCCTCATGGACATCACCGGCCGCCTGCAAGCGGTCACGTTGCTTCGGCAGGCTCATGCCCGGCTCGACCTGCTCGAGCGAGCAAGCAGCCAGATCGGGACCACCCTCGATATTCACCGCACGGCCGGGGAACTCGCCGGCCTGGCCGTGCCCGAACTCGCCGACCGCATCGCCATCGACCTGTGCGACCAGGTGCTGCAGGGGGAAAATCCCTTCCGGGACCCGCGCACCGGCTCAGGCGTCCTGCGGCTGCGCCGGGTGGTGGTGCGTGATGCCGCAACCACGGCCAAGGTTGTCTTCGAGGTGGGCGACCTGATCACCGCGCCGCTCACAGGTTCGCCCGCCGTGGCGGTCTGGCGGGGGAAGCCCATCCTGGCGCGGAACCCGGCCGAGGTGGCCAGGCAGGCCACCTACACGCCCAGTCATGCGGAAGCTCTCCTTTCCCGGGGTGTGCACACGCTCATGGTGGTGCCGCTGATCGCCCGGGGCATCACCTTGGGGATCGCTACGTTCAGCCGGGCGGAACACCCTGAGCCCTACGACGAGGCCGATGTGCGGCTGGTCAGCGACCTCGTGTCGCGCGCGGCGATGCACATCGACAACGCCCGCCTGTATACCCGTGAGCACACCACGGCGGTGACCCTGCAGCGCAGCCTGCTGCCCCGGCACATCCCGCAGGTGGTGGGGCTGCAGATCGCCTACCGCTACCAGCCGGCGAACCGGGCCGCGGAGGTGGGCGGCGACTGGTTCGACGTCATCCCGCTGGAGGACGGCCGGGTCGCGCTGGTCGTCGGGGACGTGACCGGCCACGGCATCCACGCCGCCGCCATCATGGGCCAGCTCCGCACCACCACGGCGACCCTGGCCCGCCTGGGGCACCCACCGGAGGAGATCATGGGCCAGCTCAGCCGGGTGGCCGCCGGGCACGGCGAGGAGATCGGCGCCACCTGCCTGTACGCCCTGTATGACCCGGCCTCCCGGCGATGCCGCTTCAGCAGCGCCGGGCACCTTCCGCCCGCGCTCTGTCATCCCGGCGGCACGGTGGAATTCATCGACATGCCGGGCGGGGTGATGCTCGGCGTGTGCCAGGACCGGTACCCGGCCCTGGAGACCGAACTGCCCCCGGGCAGCGTGCTGGCCCTCTACACCGACGGGCTCATCGAACAACCCGGCCAGGACATCGGCACCGGCATGTTCCGGCTCGCCCGCACGCTGACCGCCAGTCCCGCCCGATCGCTGGAAGACCTGTGCGACAGCGTGCTCACCGGCCTCGGCGACCACGCCCGGGACGACATCGCCCTGCTGCTCGCCCGCACGACCGCCGGGACGGCCCGCTGATCCCCAAGGTGCCGCGCGGCACTTCACCAGGCCGCACGGGCCAGCGGACGAAGGAATCGAGCAGGCATCTGCGTGGAGGCCAGCAGCGACGGCGGTGACGATAAAGGCGTGGAAGGGACTGTGCTATCTCCTGACCCCCGGCTTGTACCAAGTTTCCCCGCTGACACTTAAGTCCCTGGTGTCCCGGCGCGGACGTCCTGCAGGAGTGAAAATCGGGATGGCTGCCCGCTGACGTCGGTTGTCGTTGGTGCTGTGAGCCCGGGCTTAAGTCTGAGCGCTGGGAGCCGTCTGCAGGGTCCTGCATTGT
>DASQVO010000239.1:0-8390 GCA_035640715.1 Streptosporangiaceae bacterium | reverse complement strand
GACGAGCTGGTGATGATGCATACGGCTGAGCACGTCAAGGTGCGCAACCTTCGGCGCAACCCTCGTGTCGTGGTGTCAATCGAGTCCGACCAACGCTCCGAGGGCGGCCCCCATCCCTCGTTCCAGTTCTATCTGGTGGTCTACGGTACGGCCACGATCATTGAGGGAGTTGCCCCTGACCTGGCCCCGCTGATCTGTGCCAGGTACGGCGCCGCGCCGCCCCCGAACGTGCCGCCTGGCTATGTCACCCGGATCACCGTTGATCGGGTCGGCGGTGTCGGGCCCTGGGTCGCGTAGCCGGAGCGGGTGACGGGAATCGAGCCCCGTATGACTAGCTTGGAAGGGTACGACTGCGCCGGTCCGGGCCTGTGACTGGTGAGGTCACGAGCCTGAGCGGGTGCCCGTGAGTGACCGCCGAAGTCTAGGTTTCACCGCTCGATCGGGCACGTAGCGGGCACGCCGCTCGGTTCACCTACCCGACGGGCTGACCAGCGGCGAGGCCCTTCACATCAGCGGTGGTCATCGGCTTGCCGCCGATGCCCCAGTCCCCGCTCTTGACTTCCTCGACGACTACCCAGGTTACGGGGCGCATGTTCTCGCCCTCGATCTCGACCATCGCGTCGGTCAGCCGACGTACGATGTTCTGCTTCTGCTCGTCGGAGAAGACTCCCTCGATGAGCTTTACGTTCACGAACGGCACGGCAAACCCCCCTGTCTCATTAGCCCGGCGTTTGGCGCCGGTGGCCGCAGCGACCGGGCGCTGTGACACCGCGAGGGGCCCCGGCTAGTTCCGGCTCGATGCGGCCGGGATAATTCAGGTCTACGGCCGGGCCTGCACGCCCAGCCAGAGGGCTAAGGTCCCGGGCCGGGGGACATTGCGCCCGCGTGGGCCATCGCAGGGTCGCTCCTAGTCTGGCCCGTCCTCCTCGCAGGTGCCAGGTTCCGTGGGAGCGGTCGGCGGGTCAAGGGTCGGCGTAAGCCGATCGCGAAAGCGACGGCCCGGAGGGGCGCCCTTGACGCGGTGACCGCGAGCCGGACAATCGGTGGCGAGGTAGACGGGCTTCGTGCAGCTCCCGGACAGTGCGACGGTTGAGCGTGAAGATCGGCGGCGCCTATAGGGCGTGGGACGGCGCGTCCGCGCGGCGCGGGGCCTCCCCAAGGCCGGAGCGCGGCGCGGGAGCGCCGGACGCGGCGCGCGTAGCGCGCCGCCTTGATCTAGCACGGCCCAGCTCGGCAGTGCCCAGCCGACCATCAAGCTGATCAGCACGCTACGGCCGGTGCGACGGCTCCGCGGTGTCCCGCCCGTCCAGGTCGCCGAGTGGGCCGGGCACAGCGTCGCCATCCTGCTCAAGGTCTACGCCAAGTGCACCGACGGCCAGGACCAGATAGCCAGGCGGCGCATCGAAGACGTGCTACGCGACCCCGGTGGGCCCGAAGGGGGTGGCCGAAACTAGGACACGTATAGGGCACAGCCAGCCGTAGCCAGCCGGTCTCAGCCGTAGCCAGCCGGAGAACACGAGACGGCCCCTCACCGCGTTTCCGCAGGTGGAGGGCCGTTTTCTGCTGGCTGGTGGAGAGCCCCGTTACGGAATCGAACCGTAGACCTTCTCCTTACCATGGATCAACAGGGGGTTTCCCTCATGCCCGCATAGCCGTTGACCGGGCAATACGCTGGCACACGCCAGCGGAGACAAGCCGGAAACGGCGCTTCCTGGCCTGGTTCTGCCCCTCAAAGTGCCCCTCCGTGCAGTCGGCTGCGGGCGGCCATCAGGATCTCCGCTGGCGGCCGTGAAGAAGGCACGGTGGCCATCACAGAGAGTGGTGGATTCTCCGGTCACTTTGCCGCCGGTCCGCCACCGAACGCCGATTACGAGCGCTCAGAGTTCGCCGGTAGTACGGTTCGGCGAAGAGCAGAACATCTCGTTATGCGCGGGCCCAGCCACGTCCCTGGGGAACATCCCGAGCCGTGCTGGCGTTGTGTTTTTTGTGTTTCCAGCGGATGATGTCATCATGGACGCGACTGACCTGATACGGACAGGTGAGGCCGCCCAGTTGCTGGGCTGTTCTCGCCAGCATGTTGTGGACTTGTGCAACGAGGGGAAGCTGCCGGTGGCACGGGAAGGCGGGACGCACCGGTATGTGCGCCGGTCTGATGTGCTGGCGCTGATCAGGCGGTTGCCGACGCGGGAGCAGGAACAATCCCGCTGGCTCCACGCAGCGGTCGCCGGTCATCTCGTGACCGAGCCTGATCGCGTGCTCAGCCGGGCGCGCGAGAACCTGGACCGCTTCAGCGCAGTCCATGCGGGAACGATGGCCCAGCACTGGCTTGGCCTGTGGCAGGCTGCCCTGGAGTCCGGCCCAGATCAGGTCCTCAGTGTCCTGGTGTCCGACAGTCCCCAGGCGGCGGAGATGCGGCAAAACAGCCCGTTTACCGGCATTCTGTCCGAGGACGAGCGCAGAACGGTGCTGGAATCCTTCCGCAGGCACTGGCGCGCCGAGCACGCCTCATGACACGCGAGCAACTCGCGCATGTCCTGCGCACTGTAGCGAAGATAGCCGATGAGCGTGACGTGCTCGTGATCGGCAGCCAATCCATCCTGGGCAGCTATCCCGAGGATGAACTGCCGCCCGAGGCGACCGGGTCGATGGAGGTAGATACAGCCTTCTTCGCTGACCCGGACGGCGCCAAGTCAGATCTCGTCGATGTGAACATCGGAGAATTCCCCGAATTCCACAAGGAGTTCGGCTACTACCCGCAGGGCGTCAGCGTCAGCACCGGCGTGTTCCCGGCCGGCTGGAGGGATCGCCTTGTCACCTTCCAGACGCCCAGCAGCGAGCCGGGCCGCGGGCTGTGCCTGGAACCGCACGACTGCATTCTGGCCAAGCTCCGTTGAAGGCCAGAAGGAGGAAACGCTGGCCGGGATCGCCACGATGCTCACGGGTACCGATCCGGGGCGAGCGGAACGCATTGCCCAATCGATCACAGATGTGCACTTGAAAGCAACGACACTCGTGCTTATCGCGGACAGCCTGAAGTTATGTGGTAGCGGCGCTATTTAGCGGTGCAGCCGCGTGCTCACGCGGAGCGAATCGGCGACGGCGACGCCTGGGACTCGGGTTCTCCATCGTTCAGGCCATCGCCGCCGCGCACGACGCCAACATCAGCACCCGCCCTCTTGCCGAAGGCGGCTTAGCGATGTGCGTCAGCTTCCCTACCGCTGGCTACTGCCAACGTCCTCTCTGCAGAGGCCGTCTCCTCGCTACGGCGTCCGGAGCTGGGAGTGCTTACTCGGGCAGGGGTTGGCCGTTGGTCTCGGGGGCGAGGGTGACGAGTCCGAGACCGGCGACGAATACGGCTCCGGTCGCTGTCAGCGGGATGGTGAGTGATCCGGTGGCGTGGATGCCGTAGCCGATGAGGAACGTGCCGCCGGCCGCGACCCAGCGGGAAAGGGCCGTGTTCACGGCGAACGCGGTGGCCCGGATCCGGGTCGGGTACTGCTCGGGTAGCCAGATCGTGAAGATCGCGAAGCTGGCGCCGCCCAGGCCAAGGATGGGAAGGAAGGCGAAGAGCAAAGGAATCGAATGCTGCGGGTAGGCGATGCCGTAGCTGCCGACGATGCCGACGATCATCAGCAGGAACGTGACCTGCAGGGTGCGGCGGCGGCCGAGTCGGCTGGCGAGCCACGGTACGGCGATGCAGCCGACGATGGTGAAGGCGGCGACGACCATCGAGGCGGCACTGGCGAGGTGCACTTTGTCCGAGGCCTGGTACTTGTGCAGCACGGCCAGGTTGGTCATGGCGGTCGGGACGTAGGTGGACCCGGCCCACAGTCCGATGACACAGACGACGAGCAAGAGCAGGTTGCCGATCGTGCGGGCGCGGTAGGTACCGCTGGTGATCTCGCGCAGCGGCTGCCAGAAGGAGCCGCTCGCCTTCGTCTCCGCGGCCTGCCAGCGTTCGGGCTCGGGTGTGGTGCGCCGGATGACGAAGACGATCAGCGCGGGCAGCACACCGACGATCAGCAGGCCACGCCAGCCCAGTGCCGTGCCGAAAAGCAGGTAGATCGTGGAGACGAGCAGGACACCCCAGTAAGCGGCCGAGTGCATGAGGCCGCCGAACCGGGCGCGGCGATGTTCGGGGAGTACTTCGGCGAGAAGGGTCCCGGCCATCGCCCACTCGCCACCGACACCGATGGCCGCGACCAAGCGGAAGATGTTCCATTCCCACAGGTTGGTGGCCAGCCCGGCGAGCCCGGTGAAAACACCGTATATCAGGATCGAGGCCATCATGGCGGGTCTGCGGCCGAATCGGTCGGCGATCGGTCCCCACAGGAACGCCAGTCCCCAGCCGACCAGGAACATGGCCGCGCTGAGCTGGCCGTACCAGCCGACGTTGGCGGTGGTTGGCGCGATACCGGCGGCAGGCAGGAGCTTGTCCATGGCGGGGGCGAGGATGAGACCGAAGATGGTCCAGTTGAAGCCGTCCATCGTCCAGCCTCCGAAGGAGCCCCAGAAGGCGTTGCGCTGGGCGGAGGTAAGGCGCTCGGGCGGCGCGGTCACTGTGGTGGACATGGGGTGAGAGGCCTTTCTCTCGGTGGGTCAGCCGGTGGGCTGGAGAAACGCGGTGATGCCTCGCTGGAGGTCGCCGTAGTCGGCGGCCGGACCGGTGGCGTGCGTCCGGACGGCGGTACGTGTGGGGGCGAGGGCCGCCTCGACGGCTAGTTTGGCCGCGCGTATGGCGCCGGCCGGTTGCGCGGCGATGAGCTGAACAAGGGCCTCGGTGGCTGCTTCGACCTCGGAGTCGGGGACGCAGCGGCTGGCAAGACCAAGCCGTACCGCTTCGGGACCCTCGACCAGTCGCCCGGTGTAGAGCAGGTCGCGGGCGACATCAGGGCTGGACAGGAGGGCGATGCGCGCGGCGAACGCGGGGGAGGCGAGGATTCCCCAACGGGCGATGGGCATCCCCATCCGGGACCGTTCTCCGATCACGCGGAGATCGCAAGCGCAGGCGAGCTGGCAGCCCGCGCCAGCCGCGACACCGCGCACGCCTGCGATGACCGGTACCGGAAGCCGTTCGATGGCGGTGAACGCCGCCTCCATCCGGGCGAAGCTGTTCTCGACCTGCCGCGGGTCGGCGCTCACCCATTCGCGCATGTCCGATCCGGCGCTGAAGGCAGCACGGCCGGCTCCGGTGACCGTGACGACCCGCAAGCTCTCATCAGTGGCCAGCGCGTCGATGCCTGCGGCGAGTTCGGCCCAGTCATCGCTGCGCAGCGCATTGCTGCGACGGCCGGTACCCAGGACGACGCGGGCGACGCGGCCGTCGCGGATGATGGTCACATCGCTCATCGGATCACCCCCGCCGCGCGCATGGCGTCGATATCGGCGGTCTGGTAGCCGAGCTCGGCGAGGACCTCGTCGGTGTGCTGGCCCAGGGTCGGCGGCGGGAGGCGGTAGCTGACGGGTGTGTCACTGAGCTTGATCGGCGAACCGGCCGTACGGACCCGTCCCGAGGGATGGTCGAACTCGGCGATCATGTCACGGGCGAGCACTTGCTGATCGGCGAGGGCTTCGGCGGCCGAGGCGATGGGCGCGGCGGGAATTCCGGCGTCGGCCAGCCGTTTGGACCATTCGCCGCTGTCGCGATCTCGGAGGGTCGCCGTCAGCTCGGCGATGAGCCGGTCACGGTTACGGACCCGGTCGGGGTTGGTGGCGTAGCGCGGGTCACTGCCCAGATCCGGCCGGTCGATGGCGGTGGTGAAACGCTGCCATAGCCGCTCGTTGCCCACGGCGATCATGATGTGGCCGTCGCGTGTGGCGAACGCCTGGTACGGCACGATCGTCGGGTGCGCGGTCCCGTAACGGGCCGGGACCGCTCCGCTGGCGAAGTAGCCGCTCGCCACGTAGGTGAGCCAGGAGATCTGGCCGTCCAGCAGGGCAACGTCAACGTACTGGCCGCGACCGGTGACAGTCCGGGCGTGCAGCGCGGCGAAAACGCCGATCGCGGCCCACATGCCCGCCCCGATGTCGGCGGTGGCGACACCGGGCCGCATCGGCGGGCCATCGACCTCCCCGGTGATGCTCATCATCCCCGACCTGGCCTGCGCGATGGCGTCATAGCCTGGCAGAGCGGTGTCCGGGCCGGTCTGCCCGTACCCGGAGATGGAGGCGTACACCAGCCGCGGGTTGCGTGAGGCGAGCTCGGTATAACTCAGGCCAAGCCGGGCCGCCGTGCCCGGCCGGAAGTTCTCGACCACCACATCGGCCCGGTCGGCGAGCCGCAGTGCGAGCTTCCTGCCCGCATCGGTCTTCAGATCGACGCTGATGGCGCGCTTGTTACGGTTAGCCGCCATGAAATAGGCGGCGTCATCACCCTGGAATGGGGGCCCCCACCGCCTGGTGTCATCACCCGTTCCCGTGTCCTCGACCTTGATCACGTCAGCGCCGAGATCAGCAAGGATCATGGTGGTCAGGGGGCCGGACAGGATCCGGGTCAGATCGAGGACCCGAATCCCTGCAAGCGCTTGCCTCACTCACCCTCCCTGGAGATTGGTCAGGCCACCAGGCCTCTACGCATGCGTATGAGTGTGTAACCTAGGCAAAGGCCTGTCAAGAATCATCTTGTGGCGGAAAGGGCGGGGCCTTGGGGGATGATCCGCTACGCCCCGTAGCCAGGACCCGGCTCTATGAGCAGGTGGTAGAGCGGCTCCGTGCCCACGTAGCCGAAACTGAGCTGCGCGCGGGAGACCGGCTGCCACCCGAGCGGGAGCTTGCCGACCGGCTCGGGGTGAGCCGCGCGTCGGTACGCGAGGCGATCGTCGCGCTGGAGGTCCAGGGCTTGGTGGAGGTACGGCACGGAGGCGGCACGTACCTTCTCCAAGACCGGCTCAAGGCCGAGCCGCTTGAAACGCTGATCGAAAGGCGCCGTCGGCTGCCGGACATCCTCGATGCCAGAGACGCCATCGAGACCAAGCTGGCCGCGCTCGCCGCGACCCGCCGTACCGACGAGGACCTGGCCGCTATCGGCACCGCCCTCGCCGCCATGCGCGAGGCCATCGCCCGCGGCGAGTGTGGCGAAGTGGGCGACGCCCGGTTCCATGGCGCCATCATCCAAGCCGCGCACAGCCCACTGCTCGCCGAGTTCATGGCCGAGATCGCCGGGCAGGTGAGCGAAAGCCGCGCCGAATCCCTCCGGCAGCCCGGACGGCCAGCCCAGTCACTTGACCAGCACGAACAGGTCGCCGCCGCTATCCGCGCGGGCGACCCGGTCGCTGCCGCGGCGGCTATGCACGAACACGTGCAGAGCGTGGGACAGGTGAAGCTCCTCACCTGGAAGACCGACGAGGTCCGAACCACCTGAGCCCAAGCGGGTGGCAGGTGTGGGAGCCGAAAACTATGTCACCCTATGCGACCTAGGCGTATTCGTGGATCAGGCCGCCAAGCCGGTCCCGGCGTAGAACGCGCATATCGGCCTTTTCCGCTGGCGGATGCGCCCTCCCTGCGGGCGGTGTGCGTGCCGATAAATGCATCCGCGCAGGTCAACAGCCATCGGCGCGCGCCGTTCACCGTTCGGCATGATCGCGTCTCGTGCTGGTCCGCTTCGCCTACCTCGCCATCGCCCACGCCTTCGCCGCGTTGCGGCTATTGCCGATGACCGACCGTGAGAAGGACGCCGGGATCCTTGCCCTACGCCACCAACTCCCCGTCCTGCAACGACAACTCGGCAGCCAGCGCCCACAACTCCGGCCCGAGGACAGGGCGTTCCCCGCAGCGCTCCTCATGCCGCTGTCCCGCGCGACGCTGCGCCGGCTCCGGCTCCTGGTCAGCCCGGACACAGTGTTGCGGTGGCATCGCGACCCGATCAAACACCGCCACGCCCGGCGAGCGTGAACCAGGGCCTGGGTGTCCGCGCACTCTCGCCTCGATCCGCCGCCTCATCCTCCGCCTGGCAGCCGAGAACCCCTCCTGGGGCTACCGGCGCATCCACGGCGAACTCGCCCTCCCCGGCATCAAGATCGCTCCCTCCACCGTGTGGGAGAATCCTCAAGACCGATGGCGCCGGCCCGGCCCCGCAACGGACGACGGTCACGTGGGCCGGCTTCCTGCGCTCCCAGGCCGAGGCGATCCTGGCGATGGACTTCACCGGGACCGTCACCCTCACCGGACAGCGCCAGTACATCCTCGCCGCCATCCACCACACCGGCAGGCGCGTCCGCATTCCCGGCACCACCGCGCACCCCACACATGCCTGGGTTACGCAGGCCGTCCGCAACCTGCTCATGGACCTGGAGGACGCCGGAAACCTCGCGCAGATCAGGTTCCTCATCCACGACCGCGACGCCAAGTACCCCGCGCTGACCGGCGAGATCCTCAGCGGCGCCAGGATCACC
>DASQVO010000238.1:0-14076 GCA_035640715.1 Streptosporangiaceae bacterium | reverse complement strand
GACACCCGCGGCCGATGCGATCAGGCCGACGATCAGGGACTCCAGCAGCGTGCCACCGAACACCTGCCGGCGGCTCGCGCCGACGCAGCGCAGCAGGGCCAGTTCCCGGCCACGCTGGGTGATCAGGATCGTGAACGTGTTATAGATGACGATGCAGGCGACGACCAGCGCGATAATCGCGAACACCAGGATCACGGTGGTGAACTGCTGGGTGAAGTGCACCGCCGCGTTGGCCTCCGCGGTGGCGAGCTGGCTGCCGGTCTGCACCTGGTAGCCCGCCATGCCCGGCAGCGCTTTGATCCTCGATACCAGTGCGGCCTGCGAGACGCCCGGCGAGGCACGCGCGACGACCTGGTCGTAGCCGGGCCGACCGGTGACGGCGAAGCCGGTGGCCGTCTGGAAGGCGGTCACCGTGGCGTTGCCGAATTCGTGGTTGACGCCGAAGTCGATCGTGCCGACGAGCTCGAAGGCCCGCACCCGGCCGGTGTGGTCGACGACCCGGACCGTCTGGCCGAGCCGGAAATGTTCGTCGCCGGCGGTGGCCTGGTCCACGGCGACCTGGCCGGCCGCGTCGGGCAGATGCCCGGCGGCGACGGTGAAGCCGCGCAGCGCCGGGTCGCTCGCGACGTTGATACCGATCCCGGGCAGCTCGCCGTTGCGGATGACCTTGCCGTTGCTGCCCAGCAGCGGGGCCTGGCCAACCAGCCGCCCAGCGGCCGAGCTGACCCCGGCCGCCGTGCGGACCTCGGTGAGGACGGATGCGGGGACCGATGGCGCGCCCAGACTGCCCGGGCGGTCGGTCTTGGCGGGCGAGTGCGGGGTCACGGCCGCGTCGACGTTCTTCGCCCCGGCGGCGAAGCTGTTGAAGTAGGCCTGGTTCATCGAGGCGCCCATCACCAGGGAGCCGGCGACGAACGCCACCCCGAGCAGGATGGCCAGCGACGACAGGGCCAGCCGGGCCTTGCGATACCGGAGGCCGGCCAGAGCGGTCCGCAGCATGGCCGCCTCACTCCCCGGCCCGCTTGAGGTAGTCCAGCACCGACTCCGGCGTCGGCGCGGCCATCTCACCCGAGACCCGGCCGTCCGCCAGGAACAGCACCCGGCCGGCGTAGCTCGCCGCGACCGGGTCGTGCGTCACCATGACCACCGTCTGGCCCAGTTCGCGGACGGAGGCACGCAGGAAGCTGAGCACCTCGGCGCCGCTGCGCGAGTCCAGGTTTCCCGTCGGCTCGTCGGCGAAGATGACGTCCGGCCGGGTGATCAGCGCCCGCGCACAGGCAACCCGCTGCTGCTGGCCGCCCGACATCTGGCTCGGCCGGTGCCGCAGCCGGCCGGTCAGCTCGAGCGCGGAGATCACCCGGTCCCACCAGGCCGGGTCCGCCTTGCGCCCGGCGAGCTCCAGGGGCAGCCGGATATTCTGCTCGGCGGTGAGCGTCGGCAGCAGGTTGAACGACTGGAAGACGAAACCCACCCGGCGGCGGAGCACGGTGAGCGCCCGGTCGCTCAGCCCGGAGATCTCGGTGTCCCCGATCCGCACCGAGCCGGAGGTCGGCGTGTCCAGCCCCGCGAGGCAGTGCATAAGCGTGGACTTACCGGAACCCGACGGCCCCATGATCGCGGTGAACTCGCCGGGCGCGAAGGCCGCGCTGACGCCGTCCAGCGCGTAGACGGCGGTATCGCCGGAACCGTACATCTTCACCAGGTCGGTCGCTTCGAGCGCGGAGTGCGCGGGAGCGAGCACGGGAGGGTGCATGGCTGGTCTCTCCTCAAGACGTCCGGGCCGTCGTGGACGGCAGGCGCTTGTGCGCCCGTCCGGCACGCTATGGGAGCCGCTCACCGTGCCGCGTCGGCCGAGAAACTGGTTCACGCGTACGCTTCAGGTAGCGCGGAGGGCCGGCGGTTACGCCGGAAGGCTGACCCGGACGGGGATGGCGGCGCGGATCCGGGCGGCGGCGGTCAGCGCCGGCGGGCCTTGACCATGCCGCTCTCGTAGGCCAGCACCACGGCCTGGACGCGATCCCGCAGGCCCAGCTTGGCGAGAATCCGGCCGACGTGGGTCTTAACCGTGGCCTCGGAGACAAAGAGCCGCTCGGCGATCTCGGCGTTGGACAGCCCGGCCGCCATCTGGACGAGCACTTCCTTCTCCCGGTCGGTCAGGTCAGCGAGTTCCGGCGGCGGGCGGTCGTCGATGGGCAGCAGCGGGACGAAGCGGGCAATGAGACGGCGGGTCGTCGATGGGGCCACGACCGAGTCCCCTGAGTGCACGCAGCGGATCGCGAACAGCAGCTCGTGCGGCGGGACGTTCTTGAGCAGGAATCCGCTCGCGCCCGCCTTGAGGGCCGCGAACGCGTACTCGTCGAGGTCGAAGGTGGTCAGCATCAGGACGCGCGGGCCGCCGGGCAGCCCGCATATCCGCCTGGTCGCCTCCACACCGTCCAGCCGGGGCATCCGGACGTCCATCACCATGACGTCGGCGGGCTGGCGGCGCGCCAGCTCGACGGCTTCCAGGCCGTCCGCCGCCTCGCCGACGACCGTCATGTCGTCCTGCGCGTCGAGCACCATGCGGAAGCCCGTCCGGACAAGCTCCTGATCGTCGACGAGCACGACCCGGATCGTCACGCGGCCCCCTGCCGTGCCAGCCCCTGCGGGGGCGTCCCGCCGAGCCCCGGGCCCGGGTTCCCGGCAACGCCCCGCGGCGTGCCGGATGGCTGCTCGCGGCCGGCCGGCGCGGTGAACGGCAGCGTCGCTGTCACCTGGTAGCCCCCGCCCGGACGGGGGCCGGCCCGGACCGTCCCGCCGTACATCTCGACACGCTCGCGCATCCCCACGAGCCCGTGCCCGTCGTTGCCGGATACCACGGCCGCGCCCCGGCCGTCGTCGGCGACGCACATCATCAGGCCGTCCTGGCAGTAACGCAAGGTCACCGACGCGGACGCGCCCGGGCCGCCGTGCTTGCGGGTGTTGGTCAAGGACTCCTGGATGACGCGGTACGCGGCGAGGTCGGCGCCGCGCGGCAGTGCCCCCGGCACCCCCTCCACCGTGAAGGACACGGGGAGCCCGGTGGCCCGCGCCTGCTCCAGGAGGTCACCGAGCTGATCGATGCCGGGCTGGGGTGACAGTTCGGCCTGGTCATCCCCGATGCGCAGGATGCCCAGCATCTGCCGCATCTCGGCGAGCGCCTGCCGGCCGGTGCGGGAGATAGCGGCGAGCGCCTGCCGCGCCCGCTCCGGCTCCGCGTCCAGGGCGAATGCCGCGCCGTCCGCCTGCACCACCATGACGCTGACGTTGTGGGCGATGACGTCGTGCATCTCCCTGGCGATCCGGGCGCGTTCCGCCGCCGCGGCGATCTGGGCCTGCGCGTCGCGCTCCCGCTCCAGCCGCGCTGCCCGCTCCTCCAGGGCCCGGTAGTAGCCGCGCCGGTACCGCATCGAGTCACCGAGCACCCAGGCCAGGACGGTGGGCACGGCGAAGAACAGCAGTGTCTGGGACAGCCGGTACGGGGAGTGCAGGACCGTTCCCGGCGCCCAGCGGGCGATGGCGACGGCATCGCCGACCAGGCACACGGCCAGCCCCAGGACGGACACCCGACGGGGCCGGTAGGCCGCCAGCGTGTACAGCAGGACCAGGATGGACACATCGGCGGTGACCGGCCTGAACATCAGTACGACCTGGAGAGCGGCGGCCGCGGCCGCCGCAATGAATGCCCCGCCCGGGTGCCTGCGACGGAACAAGACGGGGACGGCCATGGCGATGCTGAACAGCGGCGCAAGGAGCCACAGATGCCGCTCCATGCGGAGCATGCTGCCGCCGAGCGATGCAATGCAGAACGCCAGCACGCCGTCCAGCAGCCCGGGATGACGGCGCGGCCATAGGTAGAGCGTTTGCACGCGGTCAGCGTATGCCGCGTGCGGCGCGATGTCGTCACCCTTCAGGCGGACGGCGTCCTCCGGGAGACCGGCGGCGCCAGAGCGGCATGGCGGCGGGACGGCCCTGACGGTGCCGGGGCGGCATGGCGGCGTCGGGACGGCCCTGACGCGTCCCGGCGCCGGGGCCCGCCCATGCTGGCGTTCGCAACCTGGCCAGACGATCAAGAACACGGGGTTGTTACGGTAAGAACAAGAAATTTATGTAATTGACGTGAAATGATTACATTTCTGTTGGTATTGAGTTACGCCCCGTGGGCAACCTGCCAGACACGGGTTCTTCCGTACTCCACCGGAGGTTGTTGTGTCGCTTCTCGCGTCGGTCAGCCTGCCGACGTCCCCGTATCCGCCGCTGGCTGTGGGTTTCTTCGGCCTCGGCACCGGCTACCTGATCTACGGTCCGCTTGAACTGCTCGGCTATCCCCGCCGCACCGAAAGCTATCCCCGCAGCGAAAGCATCGACTACGGGGTCGGCGTCTGGGGTCTCTGGATGCCGGGTTTCATGCAGTTCATCACCGGGATGTACCTGTTCGCCGGCCTGACCCTGTTCGGCACCTTCACAGCGAAACCGCTGTACATGGCGGCACTGGCGTTCACCGCCTTCGGTGTCCACTGGTTCGCGCTGGGCTGGAACCGCATCCGGCAGGTGGACGTGCGGGTAAATGTCGGCATGGCCTTCGCGTTCACCCTCCTCTCCATCCTCGGCATCATCGTGTTCTTCGGCGCCGGCGATGACCCCGTGGGCGGCGTGTTCATCGGCCTGACCGGCGTGTACGTGACCGATTTCTTCGCCTCTCTCAAGCCGGACCTGGGGCGGCCCGGCGAGATCGCCGAGCGGGCGGTCGGCTTCTTCCGCATCGGTACGGGCCTCTGGCTGATGTACCTGACGTTCGCGGTCGCCCTGGACTTCGTACTCAACTACAAGCTGGCGGTCTGACCGGCCGCTGCAAGCTGGCGGTCTGACCGGCCGCCCGGGCCCGCGCCATCATCGGCGCGAGCCCGCCGCATGCGCGGAGCTTCCCGGCTGTTTCTTCTCTCCCGGTCAGCCCATCGCGGTGACCAGCAGGCAGGTGGCCGTGGCCGTTTCGACGACGGCGCCGAGCACGTCGCCGGTGATCCCGCCAAGCCGGCGGACGGCGTGCGCGGCCAGAGCGAGCGATACCGCCAGGCCGGCGCAGACCGCGACCGGCAGTATCCATTCCACCGGTACCGGCGCGACCGCGGCTGCGGCGACGATGCCGCCGATCGTGGCGGCCAGGACGACGGCCGTGATCGCCGCGGCAGCAGCGGGCGCGACCGTGCCGGCCACCAGGGCCCCGAGGCCGTCAGGGCGGGCGGCAGGCACGTCACGCCGGCATGCCCAGGTGGCCGCCAGCCTGCCGGTGACGGCGGCCACGATCACCGCGGCCGGCCCGCGCCCGGCCGCATCGGCCTGGGTGAGCGCGGCCACCTGGATCAGCAGCGTCAGGACCAGGGTAACGACACCGAACGGGCCGATATCCGAGCGTCGCATGATCTCCAGCGCCTGATCGGCTGGCTTGCGGCTGCCCAGGCCGTCCGCCAGGTCCGCAAGCCCGTCAAGGTGCAGGGCACGCGTGAGCACGGCCAGCGAGCCGACCGCCAGCGCCGCCGCGACAAGCGGCCCGGTGTGCAGGATCTGGCCGGACACGTACAGGACCGCGGCGGCGATGGCGCCGAGCACCAGCCCGACGGCCGGCGCCCACGCCATCGCCCGGCCGGCGAGGGCGCGGGAGGGCCCGGCGGCACCCTCGCCGGGGCCCGGCATGGGCAGCACGCTGAGCAGCGTGACCGAGAGCCTGAGTCCATCGAAGCGCATGGCGGTTCAGATTACGGTGCACGGCACACGTTGTCTCTTCCCCGTCCCGCAATAAACACGTACTATCGCAACCCATGGCTGAATGGTGGTCCATCGAGTTTCGAGTCGGACACAGCGGGCCGTTTCCCGTCAAGGGTGAATTCACCTCCCCGCACGGTGCAGGATGGGGACATGAGGGAAACACGAGTCACGGCAGATGACCTGCGTGCCGCGATCGAGCGCACCGGTTATTATCCCGGGCTGGTTACCGACGCCGTCTGGTCGGCTCTCGGGCCAGAGCCCGTCCAGGCCTACGTCGTGGTCCACGACGCGATCTTCGATCCGGGCATGGAGGTGCGCCGCCACATCACGGTGCTGGCGCTCACGCCTACCCGCCTGGTCTACTCGCACACCGACGAGCATCCCGCCGAGGCCGACGAACCCGACAGCCGTCCCCAGGCAGAGACCAGCACCGAGGCTGTCCGGTTCTCCAGGGTGTCCTCGGTGGCGCTGACCCGGGTGGTACCCGACCCTGCCTCCTATGTGCCGGGCGTGACGATGCCGAGCGAGGTCGTGCTGACCATCGGGTGGAATGTGCTGTCACACGTCGAACTGGAGCCCGCGCACTGCGGGGACGAGAACTGCGAAGCCGACCATGGCTACCTTGGCACGATTACGGCCGATGACCTGACGCTGCGCGTAAGCGAGGCGGCCGACGGCGAAGAAGGCGTCCGGCAGGTACTCGCCTTCGCCGCCGCGCTCTCCGACGCGACGGCGGGCACCGGGCGGTGACAGGCCAGGCATGAAGCCCGAGCCCAGGAATGCGCCCATCGTGCCGTCATACGGGACAGGTTCCCTGGCCGAGCTCGCGTCGTCGTTGCTGGCCTCGGTCGGGGGCGCCGGAGACAACGTGCTCGGGCTGCCCCCGGCGCGGAAAGCCTGCCTGCTGGTCGTGGACGGGCTGGGCTGGGAACTGCTGCGCGGCCATCCGGCCGCGGCGCCGTTCCTGTCCGAGCTGGCGATCAATGCCGGGCCACTGGCCGCTGGCTTTCCCGCGACAACGGTGACCAGCCTCACGACGCTTGGTACCGGCTCCCCGCCGGGCCAGCACGGGATGCTCGGCTACCAGGTTGCCATTCCCGGTGAGGGCAGGCTGCTGAACGGCCTTCGGTGGGATGGGCGGGTCGATCCAGTGCAGTGGCAGCCGCAGCCCACGATCTACGAGCGCGCGGCCGCCGCGGGAATCGGGGCTTACCACGTCGCGCAGCGCTCGTTCCGGGACAGCGGGCTGACGCGCGCGGCGATGCGGGGGGCTGAATACCGGCCCGCCGACAGCATGGGCGCGCTCGCTGCGCAGGCCGCCTCGGCGGCCAGCGAGCCAGATCGCGCCATCGTGACCGTCTACCACGGCGACCTGGACTCCGCCGGGCATGTCTTCGGCGTCGGCTCTGACGCGTGGTATTACCAGCTCGCCCATGTCGACAAGCTCGCCGAGCAGATCGCCGGGGCGCTGCCGGGAGACAGCGTCCTGTACGTCACGGGCGACCACGGGATGGTGGACGTGTCGCCCGACGACAGGATTGACGTGGACGCCGTCCCGCAACTGCGCCAGGGCGTTGCGCTGCTCGGCGGCGAGCCGCGCGCCCGGCACGTTTACGCCGAGCCCGGCGCGGCAGCAGATGTGCTCGCCGCGTGGCTCGAGACCCTGGGCGACCGGGCATGGGTCGCCTCCCGCGACGACGCCATCAAGGATGGCTGGTTCGGCCCGGTGGATGCCGGCATGGTGGCCCGGATCGGTGACGTCGTCGCGGCACCGGCCGGCGGGTGGGCAATCGTGGCGACGCGGGCGGAGCCGAGGGAGTCGGCGCTGGTCGGCATGCACGGGTCGCTGGTGCCGTCCGATCAGCTCGTCCCGATGCTGTCGCTGTCGGTCGGCTGACCCGGCCTGATGCCTTCCTCAGAAGATAGCCGGGCGCCCTCGCCGGGCGTCTTGACGACCACCACCGGGCACAGCGCGCCAGCCATGCAGCGCAGGCTGACCGCGCCGATGATCTGGCCGGTCGACAGGTGCCACCCGGGCTTGAGCAGGGCGACGACGATGCCGATGACGAAGAGGTCGTACGCATCGGTGAAGAAGCCCATGCCCGACACGAACATGATCTTCAGCTGGAACCGGGAGATCTTCGAATTGTCGAGCGCATCAAAGGCGCCGCCGCGTGGTGCGGGGGCCGCGATATCGCTCATGCCGCAACAGTAAGGCGGGGGCCCGGCGGCGGTCAGGGGACCATTGGCGTTAATCGGGTTAAATAGGTTCTTAACTTTTGATGTCGATCCGGTTAAGAGGATCTCAACTTTTCGAGCCCATGCTGCTGCCGCGCCGCCGGCTGGCCATGTCGTGGCGGCCGGTGCCGATGAGCCAGGTGAGCGCCCTGGTGATGGGCGCGAGGGTGGGGGCTGGAATCCGGCCACGGCGACCGCGCTGAGGCTGACGGCGGCGGCGCCGTGCAGGCGGCCGCCGGGGGAGCGGCGGTGCCGGAACGTCAGCCTGGCGATCAGGTAACAGCCGATCCCCGTTCCATTGTGGTCCTGCGGAGAATGGCACCATCGGGTACTTAACAGCGGCCGGCCGCCGCCGGCCCGGCATTCGCCCGTCAAGTGAACGAGGGACCATCACCGGAAACAGCAATGGCGCACCAGCAGTTGCCAGCACCGCGAGCGCAGCGGTAGAGTGTCGGTCACCGGAACCGCCCGGGACATACCTTCGCCAGGTTCACCAATAACCGCCGGACGGAATCAGCACGCATGACATTCTCTGTCCGTGGATAAACCTTACCGGGACGCCGGGATACGCGATATCGTCGCAATGTCTTTGCTGAGCCGTTACCGAAGGTCAATCAGAATTCCAGATAAACAACTATTCCTGTATTCCTCATTGACCGCTTTAGCGCACTGCTGTCACAACTGCATCAGGAAGCACGCGGCTCAGCGAGCCAGGTCCGCCAGCGCCTCGGTCTTTTCCCCGGGCGTGGTGATGGTGCGCGCAATCGGTGTGATTATCGTTGATGTCGCCGGGACCACGGTACTCCCGAACGGGATATCAGGGACGACCTTGACGCTGGTGGTCAGCAGTTCCGGTTGCGCGAATTTCCGTATCGCATCTACCACCTCCACGATCGGGAACCGGCGGCGCTCGGCGAAGATCCGCGCGGCCTCGCGATGAAGCGGATTCGGGATATCGCTGCTGCCAGGCATCTCGAAGTTACTGGCGCACAGGGTCTGCACGATCTTCCATCCCTCGTGGAAGATCTTCATAAAGCTTCCATCATGCGGGACGGGGCAGATGACCACATTCTTCTGCTCATCGAGCCGCACCGCATCGGAAACACCGGTCACACTGGGGATAATCGCGATCCGCGGCCCCTCCGCTGCCGTTAGCTGCGACTGGCTGATATTGACGCTCGCGCCGACCCATTGATCACGGCCCGAGGAGCCGAGGAAAAGCTCCGTCTTCCACAGGCCCCGGAAGCTCTGCGCGAGGTTCAGAAGCGTGCCGGGCAGCCGGAAAGCGGCGCTGATCGCGCCCAGATGCTCCCTGAGGCTGACCGGGCGCCCGCCCTTCCCCAGCAGTACCGGCGATTTTTCCATGACCAGGCCCGCCTCGGTCGAGACGAGCTCCTGGGCCCCCGACTTCTCGATTGCGATCAGAATCGATGTGGGATCCCCCTGCCCTATCCCGCACTTACCGAGAGCGTCAGCCAGGCGCTCGGCGATAATCGGCTCACGGGAAATTACCGCATCATGCACCGCGTATTCAAATGCAATGCCACAATCACCGTCTGCTTCTTTACGGAGACGCCCGAGCATGCTGAGCGGCAAACGGTCGCGTCCGCCGAAACTAGCGGCAACTTCCACCGGTATTGATTGCAGGATGCCCGTGATGATCGGCCCGGTCACGGCAACGAGTGCACTGACGTCGTCCGCAACCGGATTTTTTTGCCGGTCTTCCCAGATTTCCATGCGGGACAGTGTAGCGCGGGGCGGCGGGGGCGTGTCAGCGGATCGGCTTCTATCTTGTTGATACGCATCTGGGCAAAGTAGACGTACTTTATCGAATTAATGTGGCAAGCCGAAACCGGCGGCGACCGGTCCTTTAGCGGCCGATTGGGGCAACTTCTCCTTGGAATGTGTTCAGCACTCTCCGTAATATGTGCACCCCGGCGGACTGCGTCACCGGGTGGGTTGTGCACCAGCATGCCACCCGGGGTACGTCCCGTAACATGGTCACCCGGTCGGCTGGGCATGAGCGTCACCCGGCGTCCGCGCCCCGAAAAACACCTGTCACGCTGCGCATCGGCGGCTGTCCCGGGCCGGCGCTCCGGCTCTGAGCCGGCCGGAGCACCGGCCCGCGGCCGCCAGCCGTCATGGGCAGCACGCCCGGTGCGCCCGGGCCGCGCGGTCATCAGGCCGCCTGAGCAGCCGGTGAGATGGCGTCATGACCGCCTGCCGTCCCGCGGCCAAGGGACGGAGGGAACAGCTTTCGTGCTGGTGGCGGGCAGGCCGGGGCGGGCGAATTTCTTCGTGGCGTCGATCACGTCGGCTAGCGGCAGATTACGGCGATCGACGAAGATCTGTGCCACCTCACGATGGGCCGGGTTGGGGATATCAATCTCACGCGGCATCCTGAAATCGGTCTCACACAAGGCCTGAACAATCCGCCATCCTTCATAGAACGCCTGCATAAAGCTTCCGTCGTGCGGCATTGGGCAGATAACCAGGTTCTTCTGCTCATCGAGCCTTATCCGGTCGGCGTGGCCGGACAGGCTGGGAATGATCGCCACCCGGAGGCCGGGCGCCGCTTCCAGGTGCGATGGGTTTATCTTGACCGTGGCCCCGACCCAGTGATCGGGTTCTGGCGAGCCGAGGAACAGATCTGCCTTCCAGAGCCCCCGTATGCTCTGCGGCAGATCCTGCCGCGTTCCCGGGTGCCTGAATGCCGCGGTGAGCGTGCCCAGGTATTTCTTCAGCTTCACCGGCTGGCCTGGTCCGCCGGGAAGAACGCGGGAATTATCGGTAATCAGGCTCAGTTCCGTTGAGATGAGCTGCGGAGTTCCCGATTTTTCGATCGCGAAGAGAATTGACGCCGGACTGCCCCGGACGATGCGGCATTTAGTGAGGGCATCCGTTATACGTTCCACCACAACCGGCTCGGCGGAGATCACCGCATCGTGCACCGCGTACTCAAATGCGATTCCGCAGTCGCCGTCACCACGTTTCCGAAGACGCCCGAGCATCCTCAGCGGCAACCGCTCACGTTCACCGAAGGTGCTCATTACCTCCCCCGATATTGATTGCAGCACCCCGGCGATGACGGGCCGGGTGACCGCGACGAGGGGACCGACGTCGTCCAGGACCGGACCACTTTGCCGGTCCTCCCGTGCAGTCATGGCGGCAGTCCAACCTGCGTAGGGGGGTCACCGTGGACAGCGGGGGCCTGGACCACGATGGCGCCTGGGGGATCTGCGGGACACCCGTGCACGATATTCATCCCCACTCCGGGGCCATTCCATGGTTAACGGCAGATAAAACGGTGGATAAATATGTGCTGAAATCTTTGCGCGGCCCGGCCATAAACAGTCCCGGGCTGACAAGTTACCCTCCAGTCAAGGGCTGACAAGTTACTCTCCAGTCAAGGGCTGACAAGACCGATCAGAATTTGCCGGAGTAACGACGAAGCGCCCGCTTACCATGGAGGGGTGAGGACCCGCTACGACATCTCGGACGTGCCACCGCAGGGTGGTTATGTAGCCAAACAATGCCCGGTGCGGGCGCAGTGGGACGCGGTCCGGCCGGGGGTGCCCTTGCCGCCCTCACCGCACCTGGCTCGCCAGTTCGCGCGGGGCCGCCAATTCGAAGCGGACGTCGTCACCCGGCTGCTCGCGCTCCATCCCGCCGCGGTCGTGATCTCCGGTGCGGACAGGGCCGAACGGGAGGCCGCGACACTCGCGGCGATGAAGAGCGGCGCGCCGCTCATCGCCGGCGGCCGTCTGCCTGCTGACCTGGCCGGCCGCCGGGTCGGCGAACCCGACCTTCTCGTGGCGGCAGCGGGCGATACCGGTTACCGGGCCGTCGACATCAAGCACCACCGGTGCCTGGTCGCTGCTCCTTCCGGGCTGCCGGCGCGCTGCTCGCCGCTCGCCCGCCCGTCCTGGGAGGCAGCGGAACCGGTGGCGGGCTCCTCCGCCCGGAAACGCAAGGAAGACCTCCTCCAGCTGGCCCATTATCAGCGGATGCTCGAAGCCGCCGGGATGGCTCCGCCGGGTCAGCGTCTCGGCGCCATAGTTGGGGTGGACGGCGTCGTGGCCTGGTACGACCTCGACGCCGGCATCTGGCTCACCCCGTCCTCGCGCGGCCGGCCGAAGCGGCGCTCCACCATGGAGGTGTACGACTTCGAGTTCGGCTTCCGCCTCGACATTCTCGCCGTCGCTGCCCGGCACAACGCCGACCCGTCGGTCGCGCTGCTGGTCGTGCCGGTTCGCATCGGGGAATGCGCGGAGTGCCCATGGTGGTCATGGTGCGGGCCGCAGCTGGCGACCGGGTCCGGTGACGTGAGCCTCCTGCCGCGCATCGGCTGGCAGGCCTGGCGAACGCACCGCGACCACGGCGTCACCGACCGGGCCGCACTCGCCGCACTTGACCACCGCACCGCGGCCCTCGTCGCGGGCCAGGTGGACCTGCGGCCCATCACGGCGGCGATCGGCACCCGGCCCGATGACACGCCGGTCACGGCGGTCATCGGCGACCGCAAGCGGGCCCAGCTGGCCAAGCTCCAGAAGGCGGGCATCCGCACCCTGGGCGATGCGCGGTCCCTCTGCCCCCGCACCGCCGCCTACTGCGACCAGCCCATGCGGGACCTGCCCGAGCAGATCGACCAGGCCCGGGCCGCTCTCGGCGAGTTCCCCGCCTACCGGCGCCGAGGGGTCGCCCGGGTCGAGGTCCCGCGGGGCGGGGTCGAGGTCGACATCGACATGGAAAACACTGAGGAGGGCGTCTACCTGTGGGGCACTCTGGTGACCAGCCGGTCAGCGTGGGATACGGTGCCGGCTGGATACCGCGCCTTCTGCACCTGGGAGCCAATGACCGCCGCCGCCGAGGCCGGGGTGTTCCGGGAATTCTGGGCATGGCTGTCGGACCTGCGGGCCGGCGCCGCCGCTGCGGGGGTGGCATTCCGCGCCTACTGTTACAACGCCGCGGCCGAGAACACCCAGATGCGCCGCATCGCCGCCACCACCGGCCTGGAGGATGCGGTCGCCGCCTTCCTCACGGGCGAAGAGTGGGTCGACCTGCGCCAGGTGTTCGAGAGCCAGCTCGTCACGGGCTCATCAACCGGGCTCAAGAACGTGGCCCCGCTCGCCGGCTTCTCCTGGGACGCCGAAGATCCCGGCGGCGCTGCCTCCATGGTCTACTACGAGGAAGCCATCCGTGCGGACGATCCCGGCGCCGCCGGTGCCGCCCGCGACTGGCTGCTGACCTATAACCGCAACGACGTCGAGGCCACGGCCGCCCTGCGGGAGTGGCTCGACCGCAGCGCCACCCGCTACCCGCCGGTCGAAGCCCTCGGATCATAAGGTGGCCCGCCGGGCCCGCCAGCTAGTAGGTGAACTCCACGATCAACCGGATGCGCCGTGTCCGGCTATGTCGTGGCGGCCGGTGCGGATGAGCCAGGTGAGCGCCACGTCGGGCAGTGGCCCTGCGGGTGCCGTGGCTGCGGGGGCCGCGGCGGCGGCCGCCGGCGCGGGCACGCGAGTACACCGCGTCCGGGCGCTGCGCGTCAGATAACCGTGACCGGGGAGGAGCAGTGAACGAGGACCCCTGCAAGTTCGAGCCGATGACCTGCCCAGATGAGATCGAGCGATTCCTCCAGGAGGAGAACCGCCGCAACGGGGAACTCATCAGCCGGTACCCCGAGCTACAGGCCCTCATCGACGCGGGTGAGCACGAGCTGCTGGTAGACGCGATCATCGAGCTGGAACAGCTTGAGTACGCCAGCACCGAGGAGCTGGACAAGTACGACCTGGACGACTGACACCAGGTAGACAGTGGCCCGGCTTCCCCGGCAACACGGGGAGTCGGGCCTCGTCATTTGCGGACGATCGTTTCAGCTCACTGAAGTGACCTTTTGGGGTCAAAAGCCGTAAACAGGCGCCGGGGGTGCAGGTGAGCTTAGGATGACCGCGACTGAGGAGGAGCCAGTGATCGGGAACATCGGCGACGCTAGCTTTGATCCTGTCGGGGATATCCACAATGACCCGACTGCGGACGTTTACCTGGAGATCTGGG
>DASQVO010000237.1:0-27552 GCA_035640715.1 Streptosporangiaceae bacterium | reverse complement strand
TTGTCCGACAGCTTCTGCAGGCTCCCGGTCTGCAGGTGCAGCGGCGTGTACGCCATCCGCTTCTGGAGTTCATGCGACGTGTGGCGCACCTGGATGACCAGGCCCGGGTATTCGTCCCTGACCCGGACGGTGACCAGCGTTATCGTCCCGGCCAGCACGATCACGGCGCTGAGCAGCGTGCACCATGCCGCGGCGAGCATGGGCAGACCCGCCCGGTGCAGCCGGGACGTCAGCGGCTGCAGCAGCGCCGTGAGCAGTAGCGCCGCCGCGCACGGGACTACCACGACCGCGAGGCGGCCCGCCACCCGGTACGCCATGTACAACACGATGCCGATGAACAGCAGGCGCCAGGACCAGCCGCCGGCCGTCTGCAGCCAGCGCGGCACGGCCGCCCGGGCGGCGTCCTCCCGGGCACCGGTCCCGTCCTCGGGCATGCGGGAAGCCCCGTTGGCTTCGTGAGCCGCGGTGACCGCGGCCCCGTTCGCTGCGGCCGCGCTCGCTGCGGCTGGCCCGGCCGGGGCCTCATCGGCTATGGCTACGCTGGCCGCGGGCGCTTTGGCTACGGCCGCCCCTGCCGTTCCGATCGCGGTGCCGGGGGCCGGAGGGCTGGCGATTGCGGCACCAGAGCCGGCCTGCCTGGCCGCCACCAGCAATTCCCGCGCCTTTCGCCCTATGTCCCAGCCGGACCGCCCCGTCATGACCCCCATCTAACCAACTACGGTTGACCGCATGCGTGATTACCGTGAACGGCTCGCCGTGCCGGTCACCTGGTGGCTCCTTGCCCTCCCTGTCATCGGTCTCCTTGGCGGCGAACTATGGGCGGGCGTTGGCGGGTGGGCTGGGGCGGTCATCTTTGCCATCTTCACGGCCGGGCTGGTGGCGGCGCTGGTGGCCTGGGGATCTGCGCGGATCGAAGTGAGCGACGGCCGCCTGTCCGCGGGTCGCTCCGTACTGCCGCTCAGGTATGCCACGGAGGTGGTGGCGCTCGACGAGAGGCAGGCCGCGGCCATGCGGGGCCCCCAGGCCGATCCCGCCGCTCACCTGATGATCCGGCCGTTCCTGAAGCAGGCGGTATACGTAGCGGTGCAGGACCCGGCGGGCGAGGTTCCCTACTGGCTGATCGGGACGCGGCGCCCCGCGGAACTCGCGGCGGCTATCGAGCAGTGCCGCCCCAGGGGCGCTCCGGCGGCATCACGCGGCTCGGCCGGCTGAGCCAGGATTCGCCGGTGATGCGGCCATTGAGCGGCCCGCGACAGCCGCACCATGCCGCCCGCGCCGGGCCGGGCCGCGCGTGGAATGATCAGATGGTCGGTACGGAGGAGGCAATGGCATGTCGGATAAGCGCGGAGATCTCACCAGCCGGGTCGTCGGGGGCTTGGCGGCACTCGCCGCTGCATTTGTCACTCGCAAGCTCATCGAGCTGGTGTGGACGCAGGCGACCGGCAAGGAACCTCCCGTGCATCCGGAAGACCCGCAGGTGAAGCTGCCTGAGGCCCTCGGCTGGGCTGTCGTCACCGGTGTCGGGATGGAGGCCGCACGGCTGCTGGCGACAAGAGCGGCGACCAGGCGGGTCCGCGCCAGCCGGGCCGGCCAGCTCGACTGAATGCCAATGCGAGCGGGAGCGCGGCGGCAGGCCGCTCAGGCGCTCCCGGCTCCGGCCCTCACATATTCAGACGGGCACAGCTGTGGCCGGGCGCGCTGTTCAGGCGGCGCATTCCCGGCACACAAGCTGGCCATTGCGATCTTCGGCAAGCTGGCTGCGGTGATGCACCAGGAAGCAGCGTGAGCACGTGAACTCATCCGCCTGCCGCGGGATCACGCGGAACGACAGCTCCTCATTCGACAAGTCCGCACCTGGCAGCTCCAGGGACTCAGCCACCTCGTCCGGGTCAAGGTCGATCGTGCTCGACCCCTGATCCATCCGGCGTGCCTGAAGCTCCTGCAGACTGTCCTCGGTGAGGTCGTCGTCTGTCTTCCGCGGGCTGTCGTAGTCAGTAGCCATGTGGTTCTTTCCCCCTCATGCCTTGTGCGCATCGTCGCGCGGGTGTAACGCTCGTGAAGCCGTGGTTGTGCCCGATTCCGGCGGGGAATTCTGCCACGTTTGCGCGCCGGGCACACGCAGCTCGCAGCCCGGCGCGCCGGTGTCGTGCCGCGCTGCGGTGTGACGTGCACCGCACATCCGCTGCCGCGCGGCCCGGCCGGTGCCGACCGGAGAACGCAGACCGCCCCGCAGGCGGCGCCGACTGCCGCCGGAAGGCGTAGTGTACCGGCATTTGCCCTCCTCGGCCCGGCGCTTTCGCATAGTTCGCGCGCCGATCCGAAGAGGTATGCCCATGTGTCCCGGATCTCATTCACAGTCGGTGGTTCCGTCACCCGAACCTGGTTTAACGGCGTCTGACACCGGGGTAGGACTGGCGACACATTCCGCATGCTTGACTGGAGGGAGCCGCATGGGCGAGTTCGTAACTGCACTGCAGGACCGTCTACGGGAAGCTCACACATCCCTGCGAGCGGCCCTGGCCACCGGGGATACGGAGCTCAGCGACACTCAGCTCGACGAGATCGAGCATCTGCGGCAGATTGCCGCCGCGCACGGCATCCCGGAGCCCGCGCGCGCCTGAGAACAGCAGCCGGGGAACTCCGGGCTACTAAGCGTCGCGTTCCGGGTTGAGCCTGGACAGCACGGCGGACAGTTCCTCAAACAGGCCAGGGCCCGCGGCGATCGTCATGGACGGGCTGGCCGGCCTGCCGGACAGGCCCCCGACCAGGGCGCCGGCTTCCCCGGCGATCAGCGCGCCTGCCGCGTAGTCCCAGTAGTTCAGGCCCCGCTCGTAGGAGGCGTCCATCCGGCCGGCTGCGACCATGCACAGGTCCAGGGCCGCGGACCCGCCCCGGCGGATGTCCCGCACCTGGGGCAGCAGCGCGCCGACGACTTCACCCTGGATGCGCCGTCGCCCTGCCGCGTACCCGAATCCGGTCGCCACCAGCGCCTGACCGAGCGGGACGCCGCGGGTACAGCGCAGCGGGACCGCCGCCGTCTCCCGCTGGCCCTGCCCATCGTCGGGCTGGGCCAGCGCACCCGCGGCCGCCGCCCAGTCGGCGCCCTCCAGCCAGGGGGCACTGCGCACCCAGGCCCCCTTGCCGCGCACGGCGGTGAAGATCTCCCCCCGGCGCGGGGACGCGACGACTCCGGCCACGACGGTGCCCGCTACCTCGGCGGCGATGCTGACCGCCCAGTCGGGCAGCCCGTAAAGATAGTTGACGGTGCCGTCAAGCGGGTCGACGATCCAGCGCACTGCCGCTGATCCGGGGCCGCCGCCGGGCGCTCCGCCCGCGCCGGGGGTGCCGCGCGTCTCGCCGGACTCCTCGCCGAGGATGGCATCACCGGGCCGCACGGCCCGTATCCGCTCGGTAATAAGCGCCTCGGCCCGGCGGTCCATCTCGGTCACCACGTCGGTCGGGCTGGACTTGGTCTCTACGACCTCCGGGCGCTCCCCGGGCCGCCTGGCAGCAAGCAGCCGGCCGGCCCGCACGGCCGCATCAGCCGCGAGGGCGAGCAGATCGTCCGCGCTCGGGCCGCTGGCCGGCCCGCCACCGGGGGCGCTCCCCGGTACCGCCGTGTCTCGCGCCGAGCACCCCGGCCCGGTCACGCCGCGCCTGTCTCTCGCGACTCTGCCCCGGCAGCATGAACACAGCACCCGGGCGGGCAGACGTCGCTGGACGGGCCCATCTGCCCCAGTGCCAGGCACGGCACCGGGCCCCCCGTGCCGTGGCGGCCCGGCGGGCCTCCCGCCTCATCGGGGGCGCTGATGCGCTCACGCACGAGCTCCGTGATCATGGTCCTGAACCGGGGGTGGTACCACGGCGTGGCCGCCCGCGCGACCGGCAGGCCCAGGTCCGCGGCTGTTTCCGCTGCCTCGGCGTCGAGGTCGTGCCTGACCTCCATGTGATCGGAGACAAAGCCGACCGGGATCAGCACAGCCGCCGGGGCGCCCGATTCAGCCAGCTGCCCGAGGTACTCCAGCACGTCCGGCTCCAGCCACGGCTGCGTCGGCGGCCCGCTTCTGCTCTGGTAGACAAGCTGCCAGCGATGGCTGCCATCGCCCACCCGTTCGGCTATGAGCCTGGATGCCTCGGTGAGCTCGGCGACATACCAGCCGCCGGGACCGGCCGCGGCGCTGCCGGGGGGACCGCTGGACGCTGCCATGGCGGTGGGAATGCTGTGCGCGGTGAACACCAGGTGCGCATCGTCCCGCACGGCGGCCGGCAGGGTCTCCAGCGCGGCACGCGCGTTCTCGGCGAATGGCTCGATGAATCCCGGATGGTTGAAGTAGCGGCGGATCTTGTCGATCCGCGGAGCGCCCGGCCCGGCCTGCTGCCGGGCCCGCTCGATGTCGTCGAGATACTGACGGCAGCTCGAGTAGGAACTGTAGGCCGAGGTGGCGAACGCGAGCGCGCGCTGGACGCCGTCGGCCGCCATCGTGGCCACGGTGTCGGTCAGGTAGGGCTCCCAGTTGCGGTTACCCCAGTAGATGGGCAGGTCCAGGCCCGCGTCGCGGAAACCGTCCCGCAGCGCCGCGATGAGATCCCGGCACTGCTGGTTGATCGGGCTCACGCCGCCGAAGGCGTGGTAGTGCTTGGCGACGGCCTCGAGGCGTTCCTGCGGGATGCTGCGGCCGCGGGTCACGTTCCGCAGGAACGGCATCACGTCGTCGGGGCCCTCGGGACCGCCGAACGAGACAAGGAGAAACGCGTCGTAGTCGGGCATGTTCACCATCCAATCAGGCGCCGCGGGCAGCCGCGGCCGCACCTCCCCCGGGCCGGAAAATCGCTTGCCATCACCCGGTAGGGTCCGGATGGGAGGGCTGCCAGCGATGACAGACGTTCGTGAAGGGAAGACCCGAGGTCCGGCAGGCGGCGAGGCTGGCAGCGCGGGGGGCGGCGCGGCAGGCCATGCGCCGGGGGGCGGCCGGGGTGTCCGTCACCGTCTCACCCGCAGCCCGTACGTGGAGATCTTCCGCATCCCGGGCGCCTGGCGGTTCTCCGCGGCCGGGATCATCGGCCGGATGCAAATGTCGATGTACGGCCTTGGCACCGTTCTCCTCATCGCGGCCCGCACCGGCCGCTACGGCGCCGCCGGAGCCGTGGCGTCCGCCGCCTCGCTCGGCACGGCATTCTGCGCGCCGCTGGCCGCCAGGCTCGCCGACCGGCATGGCCAGCGGGCCGTGCTCCGGCCGCTGGCCATGGCATTTGCCGCGAGCACGGCGGCGCTGATCGCCGCCGTGCAGCTACGGGCACCGGCCTGGGCCCTGTTCATCCCGGCCATCGCGGCCGGCGCGACCATGCCGATGCTCGGCTCCATGGTCCGCGCCCGGTGGAGCGTCCTGCTCCCGGATTCACCCCGCTTGCACACCGCGTTCTCGTTCGAGTCGGTCGCCGACGAGATCGTGTTCGTGCTCGGCCCCGCCACCGTGACCCTGCTGGCCACCGAGGTGTATCCCGAGGCGGGCCTGGGCATCGCCATGGCCCTGTGCGTGGCGGGCACGCTGTGGTTCACGGCCCAGCGGAGTACCGAGCCATCCGTGACGAACCCGGCGACGAGCGCCGCGAGTGCCCCGCCCACGGGCCCGGGAATGACCCCGCCGCCGCGGGGCCGCGCCGCCGCGCCCGCCCTGATCGTGCTGGTGCCGCTGTACTGGTTCCTCGGGGCGATGTTCGTCGCCGTTGACCTCAGCACCGTGGCGTTCGCGCAGCACTTCGGGCACAAACCGCTGGCCGGCTTCGTTCTCGGCACCTATGCCCTGGGCAGCGCGACGGGCGGGCTGTGGTACGGCTCACGGCACTGGCGCGGGCCGGCCGAGCGCCGGTTCGCGTTGACGCTCGCGTGCACGGTGGCGGGCGTGGCCACCTTCTGGGCGCAGCCGGATCTGCTCACGCTGACCCTGGTGATCTATGTCTGCGGGCTCACCATCGCGCCGACGCTCATCGGCGGCTACAGCCTGGTGCAGGCGCAGGCCCTGCCCGGGCGCCGCACCGAGGCACTGACCTGGCTGAGCACCGGCGTCGGGGTGGGCGTGGCGGCCGGCTCGTCCGCGGTCGGGTTCATCATCGACTCCCACGGCGCCCGGTGGGGATACGTGTTCGCGGCCGGCTGCGGCTGCGCGAGCGTGATCACGTGCCTGCTGGGCCTGCCGCGGCTGCGCACCCGGGACGGCGGGCTGGCAGCCGTGACCGCGGCCGGCCGCGATAGGCACGCACCGCACTGATCCTGTCGCGAGCGGGATTATCCGGCGCCGGACTGCGCGTACTCCTTCGCGATGGCCAGCACCTCGTTGACGTACCAGTCCGCGTGGTTGTAGGCGAAGATCGCGTTGTAGAGCGCTGAACCGCCCTGGGCCGCGCCGGCCGCGCACAGGTACACGGCCGCGCTCGGCACGGCGTCGAACGGGTTCATCACATTGGGCGTGCCGGTGTCCCCGAAACCGTCGATTCCCCACGTCTTCCAGGTCGACGGCAGGAACTGCATGGGACCGAGCGCCCCGGCGCTGGACGGGCCGTCATTGGCGCCGTTGCCGCTCTCGACGGCCCCGATCGCCGCCAGGACCGTCCACGACAGCCCCGGGCAGTACCGTGCCGCCGATTCCTGGTAGAGCGCGAGATAGGTGGTCGGCCTGCCACTCGGCACCGCGGTGGCCACCGGGAGCTTGCCGATCTTCACCGTCACCGTCGGCTGGAGGCTGACGACCTGGCCCCGCGGCCCGGTCACCGCGCGCACCTGCGAGACGAGCGAGGCAAGTTTGTCGGCGGGCGCGTTGATCAGGACGCCGAGGTTCTTCACCAGGCCGAGCCGGGCGGCGACCGCGTTGCCGACCACCGCGTCCACTCCCGAGATGCCCAGTTCCGCCGGGCCGCCGAACGGCAGTCGCAGGCGGCTGGCGGCGATCACCGGGTAGGAGCCACCTGACGTCAGCCTTAGCCGGCGCTTCGCTGCGGTCGTCGTAACGAGCTCGCCGTGTGCCAGCGCCCTCCAGACGGCCTCGTCGCCGGCCGCCGATGGCGGGGTCCAGGAGCGGAACTGCTGGGGAGCGACACCGAGCACATTGGCCGGCTTGCCAGCGATCTTGATTGCGCCGCCACTGACGGTGAGCACGCTGCGGACGCCGCTCAGCTTCCGGATCTTCGCGATATCAGCACCGGGCATCCCGGTCCGGATGACCGCGAGGACATCAGGCACGATGAGCCGGCGCGGCACGCCCGAGGTGGCCGTGGCCTGCGGCCCGGGGCTGCTGACAGTCTCCGGCTGGCCCGGCTTCTGGCCCGCCGAGCCGAACGGCACGCCGATGACGGTCATGCTGGCCGCATCCTTGACCGCGGCACTGCTGGTTCCCGCGGTAACGCTGACGCCGGCCGACGCGGCTACGGCAATCACGGCCAGCCTGCGCCAGATCACGGTTCCCACAGTTCCACAACCATAGCCCTGGCTTCGTGCCGGCAGAAGCCCCCGGGGACGGCTGGTATCGTTTCCGGCGGCCAGCGCAGCGCATCGGCCCACCTCCCCCGCGGCCCGGCCACCGGCGGCACCGCCCGCTGCGGCCCGATCGCTCACCGCCGGAGAGTATCGCTCACCGCCGGCGGGTAAGGTAACAGCGGAGCTTGCGCGGCCATCCGCGATGCAAGTGGCCAGGAGTGCCAGGCAGCGCCTGGGCTTGACTGCCACCTGGGCGCGAACCGGAAGGCTAGTCTCTTTACATGACTCACGAGGGAAGCGGCGGCCCGGCGTCACGGGAAACCGAGGCGGACCGGCCACGCCCCAGGCTGCCCGGCCAGGCGCGCGGTGGCCCGCAGCCGCAGCTGGCACCCGGGCCCGTACGGCAGCCGTCGCACGGGGGCGGCGTTCCCGCACGTGACCGGGAATTGCGTGCCCAGGGCCGCGCAACCGTCCGCCGGCTGCTCGAAGCCGGCATGATCGAGTTCGAGGAGCGGGGATTCCACGACGTGCGGGTCGACGACGTGGTCCGCAGGGCAGGCATCTCGCACGGCACTTTCTACCTTTACTTCTCCAACAAAGAGGACCTGTTCAAGGCGCTGCTGCGGGACGCGCTGCACGCCATGGAGACGGTGGCCGGCGACTTCCCCGTCGTCACGCGCGACGAGGCGGGAAAGACCGTACTGCGCAGGTGGGTGCGGAAGTTCTTTGACGTCTATGCCGAGCACGCTACGGTCATCCGGATCCTCAGCTCGGCCGATCTCGTCCCGGAGGAGGTCTACGGGGACGGCCTGCGGATGCTGTTCAGCATCTCGGAGGCGATGACCACGGGGATGACAGCGGCTACCCGCGGATCCGGGCAGCAGCCCGAGCACGCGGAACTCACCGCTGTCGCCTGCCTGATGATGCTCGAGCGCGTGAACTACCTGCTCAGCGCCGAGGTGAAGCTGCCCGTGGATGAGATGGCGAACCGGATCGCCGATATCATGTTCGCGGCATTCGCGCCTGCCGCATCCACCGCGGCGGGCTAGCCGGTAACTGCTTGCCGGCGGTGCATGAGCGAGGCGAGCGGGAGACACCGCATGAGCGAGCCGGAGGGCGCGGCGCCGCCTGGACTGAGGAGCGAGCGACGAGGGAAGGCGGCGCCCCAGAGCGCCCCGGAGGCGAGCGGGAGACACTGGCCGTAGCATCCCGCCGCAGCGGGCACAATCAAGGGCGTGCGATTCCTAGGCGAGACGGTCCCCGAGCAGGATCTGACCTACAGCGATGTCTTCATGGTGCCGAGCCGGTCGGCGGTCGCCTCCCGGCTCGACGTTGACCTTTCGACGCATGACGGCAGCGGCGCCACCATCCCGCTGGTGACCGCCAACATGACGGCGGTCTCCGGGCGGCGGATGGCGGAGACCGTGGCGCGGCGCGGCGGCCTCGCCGTGCTGCCGCAGGACATTCCCGTTAATGTCGTCGCTGACGTCATTTCCTGGGTGAAGTCCCGTGATCTCGTGCATGACACGCCGATCATGCTCAGCCCGTCGGATACCACGGGCGAGGCGCTCAGCCTGCTGCCCAAGCGCGCCCACGGCGCAGTGATCGTCATCGAGGCCGACCGGCCGGTCGGCGTGGTCACCGAGGCCGACTGCCAGGGCGTGGACCGTTTCACCCAGCTCCGCCAGGTCATGTCGGCTGACCTGGTCACCGTGCCGGCCGGCACCGACCCGGAGCGCGCGTTCGCGCTGCTGCACGAGGGCAGGCACCGGCTGGCGCCCGTCGTCGACGCCGAGGGACGCTGCGTCGGCATCCTCACCCGGACCGGTGCGCTGCGCTCCACCCTGTACCGCCCGGCGGCGGATGGCGCCGGGCGGCTGCGCGTGGCCGCCGCGATCGGCGTCAACGGGGACCCGGGCTCGAAGGCGAAAGTGCTCCTCGACGCCGGGGCCGACATGATCGTCGTCGACACCGCCCATGGCCACCAGGAGAAGATGATCAGCGCGCTGCACCGGGTCCGGGAAACCTGCCCTGACGCGCTCGTCGCCGCCGGTAATGTGGTCACCGCCGAGGGCGTCGCTGACCTCGTTGAAGCCGGCGCGGATATTGTCAAGGTCGGTGTCGGGCCCGGCGCGATGTGCACTACCCGGATGATGACGGGGGTGGGCCGCCCGCAGTTCAGCGCGGTGAGCGAATGCGCGGCGCAGGCGCGTCGGCTCGGCGCGCACGTGTGGGCCGACGGCGGGGTCCGGTATCCGCGCGACGTGGCGCTTGCGCTGGCGGCGGGCGCGTCCAGCGTCATGATCGGCTCCTGGTTCGCGGGCACCTTCGAGTCACCGGGCGACACGTTCCGCGATGCCGACGGGCGGCTGTACAAGGAGAGCTTCGGCATGGCATCCGCTCGCGCCGTACGGCTCCGTACCGTGGGTGACTCACCGTTCGAGCGGGCCCGCAAGGAACTGTTCGAGGAGGGCATCTCATCGGCCCGGATGTACCTTGACCCAGACCGTCCGGGCGTGGAGGACCTGATCGACTCCATCGTCGCCGGGCTGCGCAGTGCATGCACCTACGCCGGCGCCCATGACCTGGAGGAGTTGCACGAGCGCGCGGTCATCGGGGTGCAGAGCGCGTCCGGCTACAGCGAGGGAATGCCGCTGCCGAGCGGATGGTGACGCCTGCGTTACGGCCCGGGCTGTGGCCTGGCGCTTACGGCCCGGGGCTACGGGCTGGTGCCGGAGCAGCCGTCGGATGGCGTTCCCCCGGTAACCGTTCCCGCCGCCCCTGCCTCCAGGGCTTCGGCGCGGATCATCTCGGCCGGCCTGATGTCTGCCCCGGCGGCGGCCCCGGCTGCCTCCGCCGCCTCCTGGGCTGACGCGTCTTCCCCGTCACCGGCCGGCGGCTGCTCCGGCACCGCGCCGCCGGCGGTTCCCGCCGGGCTGCCCACGGCGGCGTCGGCTGCCACGACTGCCCGTGCCTGCGCGATCTCCGCGCCCGCGGCCGTCGCCACCCAGCGGCCGATCCGGTCGACCAGCGCGGGACGGCATCCCGTCTCGGCATGGCCGAACCCCGGCACAAGCCACAGTTCCTTGGGATCACGCGCGGCTTCATAAAGCCGCTGGGCGTGCTCGACGGGAAAATAGAGGTCCTTATCGCCGTGCACGATGAGCAGCGGAATCGGCGAGATCTGCGCCGCGGCCTCATCAGGCGGCACCGGCGTCGGGTTCCACCGGACCGGGCTCACCCGCGTATTCGTCAGCATTCTGGTCACCAGGCGGCCGATCCGGCGCTCGGCGGCAAAGTGCACCCGGCGCATCCGCTCCGTTCCGCGGTAATACCACCGGCCGGGACCGCTGACGGAAACGGCGGCGTCCAGGCCGCCGACCAGGCCGGCGTACCGCACCACGATGGATGCGCCCATGGAAAACCCGACGGCCGCGATCTGCTCGTAGCCGAGTTCCCTCGCATAGCCGACGGCGACGGCAAGGTCGGCGAGCTCACGGTCACCGAGCGTCGAGAGGCCGCCGGAGCGCCCGTGCCCGCGGAAGTCGAAGCTCACGATCCCGGCGATCCGGTTGAGCCGGGTCGAGATGCGCCATACCGCGGGCCGCTGCCAGGAGAAGGTGAATCCGTGCGCGATCACGATCGCAAGATCACTTTCTTGTGGCAGGTGCACGGCGTCGATCGGAACGCCATCATCGGTAACCAGGGTCTTGGCCATTACGACGGGACTCGGCATATATCCCATTGTGCGGGGTCGGCCCCGCCACACGGCATCGGGGACGGGCGTTCCGTCATGCAACGGCGCCATGTTTCAGGCCCGCTACGCGAGGGACCTCCAATGTGCGGGCATCAACGACCCCATCGGGCGCCTTCGGGGCAGGGGATGACCCCGCACATCCACGTCACGTCGCGCTGCGGATGCCGCCGGGCGGATGCCGGCTGATGCAGGGCACGCGCCGTCATTCATCCAGGCAGCACGCGGTACAGCAGACCTGAGCCGGGTCGTGCTGTGCCGTTATGCGCTCGGTACGGAGCCGCACGGGGGCGGCGCGGCCGCCTCGCGCAAAGTCGCACGAGGCACGGAGAACGTGGGAGGGAACTGTGAGGATATGGGGGGCACGCGCGTCCGTCACAGGAGCATGCTTGTTTGCGCTGACGGCGGGTGCCGGGGCCGTGCGCGCCGGCGCCTGGTGGGGCCAGCACCATGGCCAGGTAACAGTCCGGTACGTGACCGGCGGGTCACCGGCACGCTCATCACACGCCGGCCGGGCCGCCCCGGACGCGGCAACGAATCAGCCGACGCTGCGTGTCACCGTGACCGAGATTCTTGAGGAGCCGGGTCCCGTGCGGACCAGGATTGTCCAGGTTCCCGGGCCGACGGTGATCCGCACGGCTAAGGTGCCTGGGCCCACGGTGACCAGGACGGTCTGCCCGCAAGTGCGACCGTGACGCGCGCTGTTCCCGGGCCGGACCCACAAGCCGCGGGCCGGCCCGGGCGCGCCGTGGTCAGCAGGGTCCGTCTCTGCGCGGCATGCTGAGGAAGGCGGGGTCCACATCTCCTCCTGGAAACGACGGGATTCTTATTAATAGTAAACTTTACTATTAATAAGAATGATGTTAGATCTCCGCTTATCTCAGGTCAATAAGAAATGCTTAAAAAAGGCCTGCGGGTGGCTGGCCGGGGAAACACGATGTGCCATTGCCGCCCGACAGCGTCCCGCCCCCGGCACCGCAGTGGGTGCCAGGGGCGGGAGCAGGACGAGAGCGGGATCCGGGCCGCTAGGGCCGTCTTAGGCTTCCTCAGACCGGGACTGCGCGGCCTTCTCCGGTTCCTTGGAGTTCCCGCCCGGCGCGGCCGGGGCCAATGGCTCCGCGGCCCGGCTCGCTGCGACGCTGACCAGCTCCTCGGAGGGGTAGGCCTCTTCGCCGTGCACCGCCACGTCGCCGATCTCCAGCTCCGCATCGGGGATCCGCAGCTTCATGAACAGGCCGAGGACCCGCAGGATGACGAACGTGACAATGGCGTCCCAGACGATGATCGTCAGGGCGGCGCCAGCCTGGATCGCCAGCTGCTTCGGGTGCCCGTAGAGCAGGCCCGTGCCAGAGAGCGAAGCAGTCTTGCCAAGCCCGAGGTACTCGATCATGTTCGGGTCAGCCAGCAGGCCGACCAGCAGGCCGCCGAAGAGCCCGGCGATACCGTGGGTGTAGACGACCCCGAGCGCATCGTCCACCTTGTTGAACGGCCATACGTACCGCGGCAGGTAGGTCCACGCCACCCAGACGATCGCCGAGCAGACCAGGCCGATCACGATCGCGCCGAGCCCGTTGACGTAGCCGGCGGCGGGCGTGATGCCGACCAGGCCGCAGATCATGCCGTTGACGCCGCCCAGGAATGTCGGCTTCTTCTCCGCGCTCCACAGCATGTCCATGACGATCCAGGTCATCATGGCGATGGCCGTGGCCAGGTTGGTGTTGACCACCGCGGCCGCGGCGTCCGCGCCGGCAAAGTACGGGTCACCGCCGTTGAAGCCGTTCCAGCCGAGCCACAGGATTCCGGCGCCGACCGCGACGAAGAGCAGGTTGTTCGGCACCGCACGCTCCCGGTCGCGCTTGAGGCGCGGCCCGATCACGGCGGCCGCGACGAATCCGGACGTGCCCGCGGCCAGGTGGATGACATAACCGCCACTGAAGTCGAGTGCGCCCTTCTGCGCCCAGAAGCCGCCGCCCCACAGCATGAACGCGTTGACCGCATACGCGAACGTGATCCACAGCGGCACGAAGATCAGCCACACCTTGAAGCTGATCCGGCCGATCACGCTGCCGATGAACAGGATCGGCGTAATCCCCGCGAACACGAACTGGAAGTAGACCAGCGAACCTTGAGGGAACCTGAACTTGGGCATCAGGCCGTTCAGCAGCGGGACACTGGCCTGGCCCTGCTCGGCCGCGTGCCCGAGCACCGTGCCGGGTATCCCGACGAAGCTGCCGATCCACGGCGAGCCGAACCCCATCTTGAAGGCCCACAGGACCCAGACGATGAGGACCAGGCAGAACGTGCTGAACACCATCATGACGGTGTTCATGATCCATTTGCGCTGGACGAGGCCGCCATAGAGGACGGCGAGGGCGGGAATGCTCATCAATCCGACGAGCGTAGCGGCTGTCATCTGCCAGGAGTTATCTCCGGCATTCAGCCAAGTTGGATAGGGAACCACTGCTCTGCGCCTCCAGGGGGGCTACCTTGGAAGGGCCATTCGGGTTTCCAGGGGTCTCCCCCCAGGGCCTATGCGGACCCACCCCGGCCGCTCCGGTGTCTTTCACGGAACGCCTCCATGTCTCCCATGATCTGGTTTCCGGTTCATTTCCCGTTTGTTACGTGACCGGTAACGCCTCAGGCCATGGATGGCTTCATGTTTCGTGGATGTGTCGCGCCGCCCCCTGGGCCGCCGGGCGAAACGCCCCAAAGGACCTGATTCGCCCCACCGCCCGCCGGCGGGTCCAGGGCACGGCCCGCCCACCGGGGGCGCGGCCGGGAACGCCCTGAATCCCTGCTAGAGCAGGCGATGCCGGTCCCCCGGGCGGGCCCGGTGCCGTGCAACCGGGGCGGGCCCGGGCGCACGTGGCGGGCGGGTATGTCCGATGTCACTTTCCCGTAACGGTCGGAACGTTGGGCCTTGAGCCGGACTGGTGACCGGACGTAGCCGGCGCACATCATCAGAATCTTGTGATGGCGTCTCACCAGGCCGGGTGTGAGGCTTAGTGCGGCCTCCCCTGGTCCACGGGACACGCTCTAGATCGTTAGCGTAGCTCATGTTTGCACATAGCAATTTGATACATCTAGAATGATTGCATCTACTAAGTTTGTGCGCACTGAGTGCTGCCTGCATCCCGGGGGCGCTGCTTGTGAACGTGGCCGCAATTGAGGTCGAGGACGCCGACGCGGTAATGACAGCGAGCCGGACCATGATCGCTGTAGCCGTCCGGTCGCTGGACCATGAGTGGCCGGAGGGCCTGCCCGCGGCGGCGAGCAGGATGGGGCCGGCGTGAGCCAGTCATGGCAGGCTGCTGCCAGGCGACTGGCGGGCGGCGCGGGCGCATGGGTCAAGGGCCTGTCGTACCTGCCGAAGTGGCTGGTGCTCGGGTCGGTGATCGGCGTGATCGCCGGTCTCGGCGCGGTGGTGTTCTATGAGGCGCTGGCGTTCGCCACCCACGTGTTCCTCGGCGTGCTGGCCGGGTACCAGGCGCCGTCACCGGCCGGCGAGGGCGGCGCGGCCGGGTCCGCGGGGTTCGCCCGTCCCTGGGCGATCCCTCTCGTCGTGGTCCTCGGCGGGCTGGCGGCAGGCTTCCTGGTGTTCACCTGGGCGCCCGAGGCTGAGGGCCACGGCACCGACGCGGCCGTCGACGCCGTGCACAAGAATCCGCGGGGCATCCGGCTGCGCGCCGTCGTGATCAAAATCATCGCTTCTGCGCTGACGATCGGCTCCGGCGGGTCGGGCGGCCGCGAGGGGCCCACCGCGCAGATCAGCGCCGGCTTCGGCTCGCTGCTCGCCCGGGTGCTCGACCTGTCGCCGGAGGACGGGCGGATCGCGGTCTCGATCGGGGTCGGCTCGGGGATCGGCGCCATCTTCGGTGCCCCGCTGGGTGGCGCGGTGCTGGCCGCCGACATCGTCTACCGCGACGATTTCGAGACGTCGGCGCTGGTGCCCGGGATCTTCTCCTCCGTCATCGCCTACGCGATCTTCGGCGCGGTCTTCGGCTACCAGCCGCTGTTCGCGACCCCGGGGTACCACTTCACCCACCCGGTCCAGCTGCTGTGGTTCGCGGTCCTGGGGGTCATCGCCGGATTCCTCGGGCTCGGGTACTCGAAGACGTTTTACGGCATCACCGCGCTGAGCAGGTACCTGCCCTTCACCCGGAAGCTGCGGCCCGCCGTTGGCGGGCTGTGCGTGGGCCTGATGGCGCTGGCCCTGCCGCAGGTTCTCGGCACCGGCTATGGCTGGGTCCAGAAGGGGCTGTCCGGTCAGCTCATCCACACCCCGCTGATCATCATCCTCGCTTTGCCGCTCGCCCGGATCCTGGCGACCTCCCTGTCCATCGGGACGGGCGGGTCCGGCGGGGTCTTCGGCCCCGGCATGGTGATCGGGGCCTTCACCGGACTGGCGGTCTGGCGGCTCCTGGAGCCGATCGCGCCCGGTGTCGGGCACAGCCCGGCGCCGTTCGTGGTCGTCGGCATGATGGCCCTCTTCGGCGGCATCGCCCGCGCGCCGCTGGCCGTCATGCTCATGGTGGCGGAGATGACCGGGAGCATCAGCATCGTGGCGCCCGCCATGGTGGCCGTCGCCATCTCCACCTTCATCGTGCGGAACTTCGACGACAGCATCTACCGCTCCCAGCTCCGCTCGCGGGCCGACTCGGCCGCGAGCCGCATGCAGTCCGGCCTGCCGCTGCTCGCGGCCATCCCGGTCGGCACGGCCGCGGCGGAGCCGCGGGTCGTGCTCCGGGCGGGCAGCCGCGCCGCTGCCGCACTCGCCGCACTCGACGCGGCGGGAGTGCCCGGTGCCCCGGTAACCGACGAGGGCGGCACCTACCTCGGCACGGTCAGCCGCGACCGGCTGGCCCGGGCCGTCGCCGGCGATGGCGACGCCCTGCTGGATGCCAGCCTGGATGCCACCGCCACCACCGTGGCCGCGACCGCCACCCTCAAGGTGGGCATCGACGCGCTCGTGCAGGCCGGCGGGCACTGGGTCACGATCACCGATGACCGTCGGCGCGTGACCGGCATCCTGTCCGTGGGCGCCGTCGTACGCGGCTACCGACGCGCCCTGGAGGCGTCGGCCGGGACGATCTCGCAGGCCGCGCTGAACGCCGAGGTCGTAACGGAACAGGTGGGCCGGGAGTCGATGCTGAACGGCGTTCCGCTCTGTGAGGCGGGCCTGCCGCCGAGGTGTGTCATCGTCAGCGTGCAGCGCGGCGACGACCAGGTCCCGGTTACCGGGCAGACGGTGCTGGCCGCCGGTGACATGGTCACCGCGTTGACCAGCCCGGACACCGTCGAGTACCTCCACCGGCAGCTACGCGGCACCCCCCCCCGGCCGTCGGATCTGACCCTCGGGCCCATGCCGTGACAGCGGCGGGGCACGCCTCATACCGCCCCCGCTCTCCATGCGCGCACTCCCGCCGGGGACCGTCGTGCCGATCCCGGCATTGTTGACCAGCACGTCGAGCCACCGTGCGCGCTGGCGATTGCACGCTCGCGGGGCGGCACCGCGGGGGCTCGCGCCCAGCTCAGTTCGGGTTGTACGGCGCGTACCTAAGGTCCGGGGCCGGGCGGGCTGTGAGGGTGCGCAGCATCGTCATTTCCCTCGACAGCAGCGCCCGCTCGGCGGTGAGCCTGCTCAGCGCGTCTGGCTCGGCGAGCAGGACCTGCCGCTCCGGCAAATCGATGATCATGGCGGCGGCGACAAGGTAGGACAGCAAGACTGGCTCTTCCGGAAGTTCCGGGATACTTACCTGGGCCAGTTCGCGAGCGGCAAGCATGTCGACATATCCCCGGAACGCTTCATCTACTGCGCGGGCCGCGAGCCCTGCGGCAGCCGCCTCCCCCATGTCCTCGGCCATCGGCGCCACCTCACCCTGCAGATACGGGCCTGAGTCATCGAGGCCGACCAGCCGGAACCGCTGCGTGCCGACGGTAACCAGGTCGAACCGGCCGTCGTCATACTCCCGCGTCTCCCGCAGCGTCGCAGTGCAGCCGATCTCGTACAGCGCGGAGACGCCGTCCGCGCCTGTCTCGCGGCCCTTTTTGATCGCGATGACGCCGAACCGCCTCGGCTCCGGCCCCGCCAGCAGGTCGCGGACGAGCTGCCGGTACCGCTCCTCAAAGATGTGCAGCGGCAGCACCATGCCCGGGAAAAGCACCGTCCCGAGAGGGAACAGCGGCAGCCTCTCGCTCATGTCGTGTCTCCCGCTCGCTTCCGGGGCGCCTTTGGGTGCCGCCTTCCCTCGTCGCTCGTTCCTCGCTCCTCGCTCCAGGCGGCACCGCACCCCTCCAGCTCGCTCATGTCTGACAATATGCCCGCCGGGCCGCATGGACCAAGGCCGGCGCAGCGGACCGTGGGCGGTAACCAGGAGGAAACGTCGGGCAACGATGATGGGACGATGGCGACGCGGCGAATCCGGATCGGCTGCAGCTTCACCTATGAGGCCGGCCCCGGATCATGGAAGCGGGGCGGGCAGCAGGCCGGTGAGCTTCTCGGAGAGCTCGCGAAGGCGCTCCCACGCGTGCGCGTCGCGGGCCTGGGGATCCGGGCTCGCCTCATGCTGGCCGTTGAAGAAGCGGCCGGTCACGCCGGCCAGCTCGGGCGCGGCAACCAGGCGGAGGGTCGCCGCGACGCCCTCCTCGATCGTGCTGTACGGCGAGGCGACGATCTTGGTAGGCATGTACGTCGCAGGGTGCAGGGCGTTGACCGTGACGTCCTGGCCGGCGAGCTGCCCTGCCAGGTCGAAGGTGAACAGGATCTGCGCGAGCTTGCTCTGGCAGTAGGCACGCACGCCGTTATAGGACGCGGTGAGCATGACGTCATCGAAGTCGATGGCCTGCTGGCCCAGCGAGCTGACGTTGATGATCCGGGCAGGCGCGGATGACCGCAGCAGCGGCAGCAGGAGCCGGGTGAGCAGGAAACCGGCGAGGTAGTTGACGGCGAACCTCAGCTCGTACCCGTCCGCGCTCTCCATGCGCGCGCCCCCGCCGGGGACCGTCGCGCCGATCCCGGCGTTGTTGACCAGCACGTCGAGCCGCTGCTCTGCCGCGATGACCTGCTCAGCCAGGGCCCGGACCTGCGCCAGGTCCGCGAAGTCCGCAAGATAGGGCCGCAGGCGCTCGCTGCCGGTGGCGGCGCGGATGCCGTCGATGGCAGTGGCGATCCGGCTGCGATCACGGCCATGGACCAGCACGGTGGCGCCGCCGTGGGCGAGTTCTTCAGCGAGCGCCCGGCCGAGGCCATCGGTCGCGCCGGTGATGAGGATGGTCTGGCCGGCGAGTGAAGTCATGGAGGCTCCAGAGATCATCGGTGCCCGTACCGGGCTCGTCGCTGCCGCCGTACGCAACAGGCTCACGCCTCTGCCGCCAGGCTATCGCGGCCATCTCAGCATGCCGGATCCCCGGCGCGAAGGCACGTTTCCTCTGGCTTGTGGGACCTTCGCCCCTCCCCGCGCGCCACACTGGGTGCAAAGCTAGATCTTCACAGGCCACCGGGATCTCCTGCGGCATCGGCCGGCAGGTGCCCCCGGCCGCGCGCAGTCAGCGAAGAAGGTCCCTATTGAGCACCCCCCGGCGGCGCCTAACCCAGCTCAGCGGCGCGGAGTCTATCCGGCTGCTGAGCACCGTGCCGCTCGGCCGGATCGCATTCACCCACCGTGCGCTCCCAGCCATCCGCACCGTCAGCCACCTCGTCGAGGACGGCGACATCATCATCCGCAGCCACCACGGCAGCCCGGTCATCTCCACTGCCAGCCTGGCACGCGGGGTGGTGGTCGCCTATGAGGCTGGCGACATCGACGCCGACGCGTACCTCGGCTGGACCGTCACCGTGACCGGCACCGCCCGTCTCGTCGACGACCTGCGCGAGGGCAGCCGCTACCAGCAGGAACTAGAGCCGTGGACGACGGCGGAAGAAGGCGAGGTAATCCGCATCCATCCCGGGATCGTCAGCGGCTACCGCCTGGACCCGATCCTCGGAGGACCACCCGGCCTGTGACGCGGGCGGCCGGTGCTCAGCCGGCGGCTTGCGCGTCGACGACGCTGTCGTAGACGGGAATCAGCTGATCCGCTCCGGTCAGCTCAAGGATTCTGGCCGCCGCCGGCTGCGGCGATACCAGCGCCAACGTACCGCCGCGAACGTTGAGCAGGGCACGGACGCTCATCAGGACCTGCATTCCCGCCGAGTCCATGAAACCCAGCGCGGAAAGGTCCAGAATCAGGCGCTGCGCTCCCCGCGACACCTCTGATATCAGGGCGTCGCGCAACTTCCGGCTGGTATTCAGATCGCACTCCCCAGCCAGTGAGACCAGGGTGTAGGCCGGACCCGGTGTCACGGAGATTCTGAGCTCGTCCAACCCTCCCCCTTCGTGGTCAGTCCCTTTCCCGCGGGGCCCCGGACGGAAGAATTGAGGCACCCGCCAGACCGCACAGATACAAAGCAAATGCACGGCTGGCCGGTCAGCCCGAGGTCCCTTCCAGGCCTATAGTACTCCAGCCGCACTTTGTAATAAGAGTTGACAGTATGCCGGTTTTATGCTTACAGATGACGATCTCGCTGCATGAATCGCAGGGCTGAACGACCTGTTCGCTCTGGCGGCTGGCCGGTTTCACCGGGTCGAGCCGCGCCGCCGGGCCCGTGCGTATGTGTGATCCGTTCATTCCGGACCTGAAAAGACGGCGCGGCTATGCGCTGGGAAGGTCGGCGAGCGCGGCAAGGGATGCCCGGTGGGCGTCCGGCGTGCCCAACGCGATCGCCGTGCTCCGTGCCCGCTTCAGGTACAGATGGGCTGGATGCTCCCAGGTGAAACCGATGCCGCCGTGCATCTGCACGCACTCCTCCGCCGCGGCGACCGCGACGTCACCGCAGTAGGCCTTGGCCAGCGCGACGGCGACCGGGGCGTCGGCATCAGCCGCCGCCAGGCAGGCTGCCGCGTACCTGGCCGCCGCCCGCGCCTGGGTGAGGTCGACCCACAGGTCGGCGAGCCGGTGCTTCAGCGCCTGGAAGGAGCCGACAGGCCGGGCGAACTGGCGGCGCTCTTTGACATAGGCGACGGTCATCTCCAGGCACTTCTCCGCCAGCCCGAGCTGCTCGGAGGCGAGCAGCGCCGCGCCCGCGGCCAGCGCCGCGTCCACGGCGCGGGCAGCCGCCGTGCCGGATGCGATCGGCCGGGCCGGAACCTCGTCCAGCTCCAGGTCGCACAGCTGCCTCGTCATGTCTAGCGAGACCACCGGAACGCGCCGCACTCCGTCGGCATGTGCGTCGACCACATAGAGGCCGTTCGGCACGCCGTCGGCTGGAACGATCAGGAAGTCGGCGGGAAGCGCGTCGGCCACGCCCCTGATGCGGCCGCGCAGCCGGGCAACGCCTGTCCCGGCGTCCCGGGGCTTCGGCCCGGAGACCCGAGCCATCAGCGGGAATGCCGATCCTGGCGGCGTCTCGAAGCCCACGGCAAACGCGGCCGTGACACGGCCGCCGGCCAGCTGGCGGAGCAAGGCGTCATCACCGGCGGACAGCAGTGCTGTCGTCGCCACGATGGCACTGCCCAGGTACGGCACCGGCGCGACTGCCCGGCCGGCTTCCTCCGCGACGACGGCGGCCTCCCGGTAGGACGCCCCGGCACCGGCCTGCTCCTCGGGTATCAGCAGCCCGGCGCAGCCAAGCTCCGCGGCGACCGACTGCCATAGGCCGGCGTCATACGGCTCGCTGGTTTCGATCCTGGCGAGAACGCTTTCCGGGCGGCAGCGGGCGGCAAGCAGCGACCGGAGGCTGTCACGTAGCTCACGTTCGGCTTCGCCATAAAGCAGATCGGGGCCACGGCGGCTGACCTCGCCCGCGGTGGCTGGCGCGGCAGGGGCGTTCACCGTGGCAGATCCTTCCATGGCACATCCTTGTCCGTCCTGGGCTCCGGCGGCAGCCCGAGCACACGCTCGGCGATGATGTTGTGCAGAATCTCCGACGTGCCGCCCTCGATTGAGTTGGCACGCGCCCGCAGGTAGCGGTAGCCGGGACCGCGCCCGTAAAAGTCCGCCCGGTCGGGCCTGCGCATCGACCAGTCGTCGTAGCGCAGCCCATCGGCGCCGGCGAGCTCGACCTCGAACGCGGAGATCTCCTGGTTGAGGCGGGCGAAGATCAGCTTGGCGGCGGAGCCTTCCGGCCCGGGCTGCCCGGCGGCGAGCTGCTGGCGCAGCCGCTCCCCCGCCAGTCTCGCGACCTCGGCATCGGTCCACAGCCGCAGCAGCCGGTCATGCAGCCCCGCGGTACGCCGCTCGGGGTGTGCCCGCCAGGTGCGGGCGGCGCCGCCGATCATCCCGCCTTCCCGCGGCATCGCGGAGCCGCCGATGGCGACCCGCTCGTTCATCAGCGTCCCCTGGGCGACCTTCCACCCCTCGCCGACCGCGCCGATCCGGTCCGTGTCCGGGATGTGCACGTCGGTGAGGAAAACCTCGTTGAACTCGGCCTCGCCGGTGAGCTGGCGCAGCGGCCGGACCTCCACTCCCGGGGCGGTCATGTCGCAGGCGAAATAGGTCAGACCGCGATGCTTCGGCACGCCGGGGTCGGTGCGGGCGACCAGGAGCCCCCAGCGAGCCTTGTGGGCCAGCGAGGTCCACACCTTCTGCCCGGAGACGATCCAGTCGCCGCCGGGGCCGGGCGTCGCACGGGTCGCGAGCGATGCGAGATCGCTGCCGGCACCGGGCTCGCTGAAGAGCTGGCACCAGATCTCCTCACCCGTCCACAGCTTCCGCAGCCAGCGCGCGTGCTGCTCCGCGCTGCCGAACGCGAGGATGGTCGGGGCCGCCATGCCCAGCCCGATGGCGTTCCGCGCTGGATCGTTGTCCGGCGCACCGGCCGCCGCAAACTCCGCGTCGGCGAGGGCCTGCAGAGCGCGCGGCGCGCCCAGCCCGCCGAGGCCGGGCGGGTAATGCACCCAGGCCAGCCCAGCATCGAAGCGGGCGTGCAGGAAATCCAGGCGCGGCGTCGTTGCCGGGTCCGTCGCGGCGAGGAAATCCCGGACGCTACCCCGGATGGCGTCGGCGGTTATCTCGCCGCCGGTCAGCACAACGGGCCGCCGGCTACGTAGATCACCTGGCCGGACACGAACCCGGCGTCCTCGCTGGCGAGGAACGAGATCGTGTGCGCCACGTCCTCCACCTGGCCGACCCTGCGGACGGGGATCTGCGACGCTGCGGCGTTCTGGAAATCCTCGAACGACATGCCGACCCGCGCAGCGGTCGAGGCTGTCATGTCGGTGACGATGAAGCCGGGTGCGACCGCGTTGGCCGTGATGCCGAACTGGCCCAGCTCGATCGCGAGCGTCTTGGTGAAGCCCTGCATGCCGGCCTTGGCCGCCGAGTAGTTGACCTGGCCGCGGTTGCCGAGCGCCGAGCTCGAGGACAGGTTGATGATCCGCCCGTAACGCTGCTCCACCATGTACTTCTGCGCCGCGCGGCTCATCAGGAAGGCACCGCGCAGGTGCACGCCGAGCACGGTGTCCCAGTCCTCGTCGGTCATCTTGAACAGCAGGTTGTCGCGGATCACGCCCGCGTTGTTGACCAGCACCGCGGGTGCGCCGAGCTCGCCGGCGACGCGGCCGACCGCTGCCTCCACCTGGTCGGTCTTGCTCACGTCGGCACCGACCGCCAGCGCCCGGCCGCCGGCCGCCTCGATGTCCTTGACCGTTCCCGCGCAGTCGGCCTCGTTCAGGTCCAGCACCGCGACGGCCATGCCGTCGGCGGCAAGCCGGCGGGCGGTGGCCGCTCCGATGCCGCGAGCGGCACCGGTCACGATGGCAACTCGCTGTGTCTGCTGTGACATTCGCGCACCTTCCGTTCGGTCGAGGACAATCGCCGTCGAATCCGGACCAGATTATCTACTCGCCAGTATCCTCCACCGTGCGGCCGACCCGCATGGAAGCAGTGTCCCGGCACCATCGCCCAGGCGGCAAGGCCCTGGCACGGGGTTGTCAACTGCTGGCGGCCTGGTAGGCGATGGCATGCTCTGGTGATCACAAGTCTCACCGGCCGGGACGCGGCGGTAAATTGTCGGACCTGGCTGCGATAGTGGGCGCGTGGAGATCCTCACGTCCCTGTGCGCCCGGCTGCATGGGCGGGGTGCCTCCGCGGACCGGGCACGCCAGGCAGTAGAGGTGGCCCCTGGTGGTTAGAACTGCAGGACCGGCAAGCGCGAAGGCCCGAAGATGCGGTTCCCGCGCCGGAAGAAATAGACCCGCGACCGGCTGCGCTGCACCTACACCACCGGGGCGCTGCGAGTGGATGGCCCGCGCACGGTGGTCCTGCCCGGCGTGGGAGCGGTGCGGACGGCGGAGAACCTCCGGCCCATCTGGGGTTTCCGGCCCAGGAGCCCCTTTTTCCGCCACCTGATCGTCGACTGCCTGAACGGATGGGCGTAGCGGGCCAGCCACGGGCGGGCGTAGCGGGCCAGCGCCCGTCAGCCGCCGGCCCGGCGGAAGACGTATACGTCACCGATGTCGTAGATCACGCGGTAGGCCACGCCGGGATGCTGGCTCGCCACGAACGCGGGGATGTTGCTGGGCGGGGGCGTATAACCGCTGTTGGCCCCGTCGAACACGATGTAGGCGGTGTTGGGGTTACCGGCGTTCCCGATCCAGAACGTGTCGGTACGGGCGGCTAGCGGGGCGAGCAGGTCCAGGGTGGTCGTGACCGTCGCGCCGTCCGGCACCCGGGCCATCGCCGCTGTGGCGTCCGCGACATGCTGGTCGATCCGGTACGTCTGCGGATTCCACAGACCCCTGACGGGGAACTGGACGATGAGGGCCAGCGCGATCGCCAGCATCGCGGCCGCGCCATGGCGGTCGACCGCCGCGCCCAACGGGCTCAGCGACCCGCCCGGCCGTGCCAGGCGGCCTCCCGGCTTGCCGGTTCGGCTGCCGCCCGGGACCTCCAGGGCCCTGTGGGTCCCCGGGGTCTCCGGGACCTCGGCGGCCGGAGGCGGTTCACCCAGCGGAGCGCGGGAGGCGCGGATGCGCGCGATCGCGTCCACCGCCGCGATGAAAAGGATCGGCATCACGGTCGCGTTGTAATGCCAGTCCGTGCTCCAGAAATTGGGGCTGGTCCCTAGGAAGCGCAGCGCGACGGAGGGCAGTGCGGCGAGGGCGAGCGGCGACCGCAGGGCGATAAACGCCGTCGGGAGCAGGATCATCAGGATCGTCTGCAGCTTCGTCGGCCAAGACGTGAACAACTGGCGGAAGAGCCCGGTGATGGAAAAGTGCCCGCCGGGGCTCAGCGTGCCGCCGTCACTCCAGTACTGGTAATGATGGGTCAGGTTGAAGTGCGGGATGATCACCGCGATCGACACGACCGACCAGGCGATCCCCCACACGATCAGCAGCTGGCCGCCGCGGATGGCGGCGCGGCCAGACCCGTCGCGCCACCGGCTGACGATGATCACCAGAAGCCCGATCGCGGCGACCGTGAACCCTTGGTCCTCCTTCACGAACACCAGCGGCAGCGCCCAGGCCACGGCGGCGCGGGTGCGCCCGCGGAGCAGGGCCGACATGGAGAAAGCCAGCAGCGGAACGGCAAAGGCGATCTCGTGGAAGTCGAAATCGATCATCTGCTGCAGGCCCCACGAGAACCCGTACGCCGCGCCGGCAGCCCAGCCCGCGCGGCGCCCCAGCTTCTCCCCCGCGGTCCGGGTCACCGGCACCACGGATACCGCGACCAGCAGCGCCTGTGCGACCAGCAGCGTCACAGACGAGGGCACAATCAGGAAGAACGGCGCGATCAGCGCGACGACCGGCGAGAAGTGGTCGCCGAGCAGGGTGACGCCTGCTCCGCGGATGTCGACGACCGGCGCCCCCAGGTGGGCGTACTGCTTCACGACCTCGGTGAAGATGCCGAGGTCCCACGAGGACGGGTTCAGCTGCAGGTACCTGAAGACGGAGATCGGGGTGTAGACGGCGAAGACGGCACAGGCGATCAGCCACGGCGCCCAGTCCGCGAGGCGGGCGGCGGTCTCCGCCGGACCCGGTCGTGCGTTTTCCCGTCCCGGCGGCCAGCCGGCTGAGACGGCACGCGCCGCGCTACTCGCTTGCTGTCCGTCTTCCGGCATCGCCAGGCAGCCTACACGTTCGCGTGCCGAGGATGGTGTATCCGCGGCAGGCGGCGTCGTCCAGTACCTGCCCCCACGCACCTGCTGCGAGACCGGTTTCAGGTGAGCAGCAGGCGGCGGATCCGGCGGCCGGCGACATACAGCCCGGCCAGCCCCATTGCCGCCAGGTAGGCGACGCTGACGAGCATGGCGGGGCCGACGGTGCCCAGCGCGAAGCCGCGCAGCAGCGTCACCGCCTGGTACAGCGGCGTGCACTCCACCACGATCTGCAGCGCCCTCGGGTAGACGCTCAGCGGGTAGAAGGTGGTGGAGAACAGGAACATCGGCAGCGTCGCCAGGATGACGAAGTCAAAGTCCTTCCAGCTGCGCATGTACGTCGTGGCGGCCATGCCGATCCCGGCGAAGGCGAACCCGATGAGCACGGCTGCGGGAATCGCCAGCAGCAGCCAGGCCGAATGCACGAGCCCCATGGCCGCCAGCACCACCAGGAATGCGATGGCGTACAGCAGCCCGCGGCTCAGCGCCCAGGTGATCTCGCCGAGCGCGACGTCGCCCGGGCGCAGCGGCGTCGCGAGCGCGGCATCGTAGACCTTGGCGTACTTGAGCTTGTGGAAGACGTTGAACGTCGAGTCATACACCGCGCCGTTCATCGAGGACGTGGCGAGCAGCGCGGGAGCCACGAATTCCGTGTACCCGACAGGGCGCCCGCCGGGTCCGGTCACCTGCCCGACCAGCGCCCCGAGGCCGACCCTGATCGACAGCAGGTAGAAGAGCGGTTCGAGCAGCCCGGAGATGAGCAGCACCCAGAGATGACGGTAGGCGCGGGCGTTCCGCTCGACCAGCGGCAGCCCCCCGCGCCCGCCGGCACCGCGCCCTCCTCCGCCGATGAGGGACCGGCCCAGCAGCCCGGGAACGGGCAGCAGCCGCAGGGCGCCGCTACTCATGGAGCCGCCTGCGGTAGGTCACCTGCGCGGCGCCGAAGCCCGCCGCCGCGAGCGCGAGAAGGTACCCGACGTGTACAGCCGCGCCAGCCAGGTCAGCGGTGCCCAGGCTGAGCGCACGGCAGAGTTCCACCCCGTGCCACAGCGGTGTCACGTAGGCGGCCGGGCGCAGCCACCCCGGGAGCTGTGTGACCGGGAAGAACGTGCCGGAGAAGAGGAAGAGCGGGATCATGAGGAACCGCATCAGCACGCTGAAGCTCGTATCCCGGGTCCGGGTCACCGCCCACGCCATCAGCGTCGGCGCGAACGCCAGCCCGGTCAGCACCGCCACGGGCAGCGACAGGATGACGAGCGGCGAGCGCGCCGCCCCGAACGCGGCGATCATCGCAAGGAACACCCCGCAGTTCATGGTGAGCCGCATCGTCACGAACAGCAGGTGCCCGCGGAACACGTCGCCCGGCCGTAGTGGGCTGGCCACCGCGGCGAGGTAGTTGCCGACCCATTTGACCGAGCCGAGGACCGGGTACAGCCCTTCACCGAACGCGGTCTGCATGGCCGTGGCGGCCAGCAGGCCCGGCGCGATGAACGCGAGGTAGCTGACATCGCCCAGGGCGGCATGGGCGTGCCTGTTCACCAGGGACCCCAGGCCTGCGCCCATCGCGCTGAGATAGAGCAGCGGGCCCAGCACGCTGGAGATCACCGAGCCACGCCAGGTGCGCCGGTAATCGGTCAGCCAGAAGCGGAGCTCGCGCACCGCGAACGACCACCGCCCGCCCGGTGCGGCGGGCGCCGGCGCGGACTCCGTGCGGGGGGCGGCCTGAGCGGTCATCAGTCCTCCAGCCGCCGCCCGGTCAGCCGGAGGAAGACATCCTCCAGCGTGCTGCGGCGGACCAGGGAGGTGAGCGGCTCCAGGCCGAGCCCGCGCACTGCCGCCAGCATCTCGTCCCCGTTGCCGGTGTAGACGAGCACCCTGTCGGCGAGTACTTCCAGCCGCTGGGCCGGCAGGCTGGCCAGCTTCTCTGCGGCCTGCTCGTGGTCATCCAGCTCGAAGCGCAGCTCCAGCACCTCGGGCGTCGAGTAGCGCTCGATCAGCTCGCGCGGCGAGCCCTCGGCCGCGATCTTACCGCTGTCCATCACGACGAGCCGGTCGCACAGCTGCTCGGCCTCATCCATGTAGTGCGTGGTCAGGATAAGGGTGACCCCCCGCTGCTTGAGGCGGAACAGCCGGTCCCACACGATGTGCCTGGCCTGCGGGTCAAGGCCCGTGGTGGGCTCGTCGAGCAGCAGGATCTCC
>DASQVO010000236.1:0-4545 GCA_035640715.1 Streptosporangiaceae bacterium | reverse complement strand
CACGATCTTCCCGATACCGGAGGTCCCGTTGCGTTCTCAGTCTGCCACGATCACCATCACTCGTGCCGTCACTGTCGCCGCGGGGGTGTTCGCCCCCGGTCACCTGGGCGAGTTAACCCAGTACCTGCCGTCCGGGCTGGTCGATGACGTCTTGGAGCAGACCAGGGCCGTGCAGCGGCGGCTGCGGGACCTGCCCTCGCGGGTCGGGGTGTACTTCGTGCTCGCGCTGGGGATGTACCCGCGTCTGGGCTATGCCCGGGTCTGGGACAAGCTGACCGCCGGGCTGGCGGGCCTGCCGGTGCCGCATCCGTCGGAAAAGGCGCTGCGGGACCTGCGCCGCAGGCTCGGGCCGGCCCCGCTGAAGGCGCTGTTCGAGGTGGTCGCGGGCCCGCTAGCCCAGCCGCACACTCCCGGGGTCCGCTTCGGCGGTCTGCGCACCGTCGCCTTCGACGGGCTGAACTCCCTCAAGGTGCCCGACACCGGCCGCAACCGGTCCTGGATCGGCCGGATCCGCTACCGGCAGGGCTTTGCCGGGTATCCCACGCTGCGGCTGATGGCCCTGGCCGAGACCGGCACCCGGGCCCTGCTCGGCGCCGCCGTCGGTTGTGCGGTCAGCCGGGACGAGGCCAGCCTGGCCCGCCAGCTGCTGCACCTGCTGCGCCCGGGCATGCTCGTCCTGCTGGACCGGGCCTTCGACTCCAGCGCCTTCCTGCGCGAGGTCGCCGCGACCGGGGCGATGCTGCTGGCCCGCGCCACGGCCACCCGCCATCCGCCGGTGACCGGGCACCTGCCCGACGGCTCCTACCTCAGTTACCTGGACGGCCTGCCGGTGCGGATCATCGAAGCGGACCTGGCCATGACCGGCTCCGGCGGCAGCCGCATCCAGGACACCTACCGGCTGATCACCACGCTGACCGACTACCGCCGCTATCCCGCCGCCGCCCTGGTCCGGCGCTGCCACGAGCGGTGGGAGATCGAATCGGCTTATTTCGCCCTGCGGCACACCCTGCTGAACGGCCATGTCTTGCGCTCGGGGGACCGGCCCGGCCTGGAACAGGAGGTCTGGGCCCTGCTCACGCTCTACCAGCTGCTGCGCATGGCCATGGTCACCGCCGTGGAAACCCGCCCGGGCACCGACCCCGACCGGGCCAGCTTCACCACCGCCCTCGAAACCGCCCGCGACCAGCTCACCGCGGCCGCCGGCATCTGCCCCGACGGCCCCGCGGACCTGACCGGCGCCATCGGCCGGGCCGTCCTGGATACCCTGCTGCCACCCCGGCGCCCCCGCTACAGCGCCCGCAACGTCAAATGCACCACATCCCGCTACCACGCCCGCGACGACGGCCGCCCGGCTCTCCCGGCCACCATCACCGCGATCGGCATCACCATCTGCACCCCACCCCTCGACCTGAAGCCCGGCAGGACCCACCGCGATCGCAGCACACCCCGCCCACCGCAGCCGCCCACCCGCAGGCAGCGCATCATGACGATCATGAACACAGACCCGGGCCGGGACTGGGCCGGCAGCGAACTCGCCGCATACCTCCAGGTCAGACCCCGCAACATGCTCACCCAGCTCGCTGAATGGGCACGCCTGGGCTTCCTGGCCCGGACCGGGCAAGGCACCTACGCACTCAACACGCCGGCAGCTGATACATCCTCGACACCCGCGCCCGACCCTTAACTTCGTGGCATTGAGTGCTCAAGCGGGTTCGTGACGCCCTCGAACACCTTGACCTGACTTGGGCCACGATTCGGCGCTGGTCGATTCTGCGGCTTGCTGACCTGCTGGTTCGCCCCTCGCAGTGGGCTGAAGTTGCGCACTAAGCCTGGCTCGGGGATGGGCTCGCGTCCCCGCACCCAGCGGACGGTGAAGACGACCTCGGGTGGGACGCCAGCACAGTTCGTGCACTCGTCCCGGCGAGGCTGCGGCGGACGAGATCGATAAACCCCGCCGTTATTCATACTGGCTGAGCGGATTCGCGGATCTCGCGTGCGTCACGGCTGGGTGGCGCGCCGAACAGGCGGCGGTATTCGCGGCTGAACTGGGACGGGCTTCCGTAGCCGACGGCGAATCCGGCGCCCGCGATGTCCGCTGGGTTCGCCAGCAGCCGTGCTCTGGCTTCGTGCAAGCGGATCTGCTTCTGGAACTGGATGGGTGTCATGGAGGTCAGCGCGCGGAAGTGGCGGTAGAAGGAAGTGACGCTCATCGTCGCCTGTGCGGCGAGGTCGTCGACGCGCAGTGCCTGGTCGTAGTGGCTGCGGATGCTGTGGATCGCGCGGGCCAGGTGCGCGAGGCGGCTGTCGGCGAGCCCGATCTGGCGCACGGCTGTTCCTTGCGAGCCGGTGATCAGCCGCCACAGGATCTCCCGCTCGAAGCCCGCCGCCAGGGCCGCGATGTCGCCGGGCTCATCGAGGAGGGTGAGCAGTCGGCCGATCGCGTCGAGCAAGGCAGGCGAGACATCGCTCACGGCGATCGCGGTCGGCGTCGAATCCGCGGTCCGGGACCGGGCGCCGGTCACTGCGTCCGTCTCGGCGAGCAGCGCGGCGATCCTCTCCGGGCACAGGCTGAGCACGACGGCCAGGAGCGGCTCGTCAGGGCTGGCCTGGGTGATGTGCCCGACGACCGGTACTTCGACCGGCACTATGCTGAACTGTCCGGCGCCGTAACAGAAGGCGCGGCCGTTCAGCGCTGTTTCCTTGCTGCCCTGCGCGATGACGGCAACCGCCGGCTCGGCCACCTCGCCCAGCGGCTCGGTGGGCGCCGTCGCCCGCAGGACCGACACGCCAGGCAGCGAGGTTGCCGTCAGGCCCTCGCCTGCATGCCGGGCGATCAGCTCCTTCAGACGGATCAGCTCCTGCATGCCTTCAGTGAATCACCCCTCGCTCCGCGGTAATGCCGAGGTTGGCAGGATTAGGCAAGACGGGTGCATCATCGGTCTAGGGGGCGGCAGCCGTGTGCTGATGTCATGGAGTCATGGAAAACCAGACGATCACACTGGGCGGTGACCTGCGGGTCGGGCGCATCGGTTACGGCGCGATGCGGCTGACCGGGCCGGGCCTGTGGGGTGAGTACCCCGACCGTGACGGCGGGATTGCGCTCCTGCGCAAAGCGGTCGAGGCGGGCATCACGCTCATCGACACGGCCGATGTCTACGGTCCGCATAGCAACGAGCTGCTGATCCGCGACGCCCTCCACCCCTACCCGGCCGGCCTGGTCATCGCGACGAAAGGCGGGTTCGTACGAGGAGGGCACGATCTGTCAGCAATCGATGCGATCGGCAACCGCAACTATCTGCGCCAGTGTGCCTACCTAAGCGCCAGGCGCCTGGGCGCCGACCGGATAGACCTGTACTACCTGCACAGCGGCCGGGCCAAGGACGCCTCATTCGAAGACCAGGTCGCCACCCTCGCCGAGCTGCGCAAGGACGGCATCATCCGCCACATCGGCCTGTCCAACGTGACACCCGACCAGTTGCACGCAGCCCAGCAGATCACCGACATCGCCGCCGTCACTGCTCATTTCAACATCGCCGCCCGCAACCAAACCACGTTGCTGGATGCAGCCGTCTCCGCGGGCGCCGTCTTCTGCCCGTGGCAGCCGGTCTCCCTGACGCCACCGGGCGCCCCCACCGACATCGGCGGCCCGGCATCGCTACGGCGCGCCCTCGCACCCATCGCAGCTCGGCACGCGGCAACCATCCCCCAGGTCACCCTCGCCTGGCTGCTCGCCCGGTCGCCCGCGATCATGCCCATCCCAGCCACCACGAGCATCGAGCACCTGCAGGAGAACCTCGACGCCCAGCACCTCACGCTGACCCCCGAAGACCTCGAATCAATCGAGAACCTTGTCCCGGGCCCGTCGACGGCCTAGGGCAGACGCGCGCCACTCGAAGCGACCACCTGCACCAGCTGACTTGCGCACTAATGTGGCCCAACTCGGGTAGCAGGCGAACGCGGTCAAGACCTGCCGGAAATCGACCCAGTGCTCAAGCGGGTTCGTGACGCCCTCGAACACCTTGATGATGCCGAGTTCGAGGGGGACTTTGCCGTGCCTGGCGCCGCCGGCAATCGTTCACTGCGGGCTCTCCCCGACAGTCGCCTAATGATCGTGGTAGGCGGTGACCTTGCCTTCGGGCTCGTCGACGCGCAAGAGCTGGAAGACCGAGCGCTGGCGACGGTCCGAGCGATCGAGAGCGAGCTAGAACAGGCAGCCGTCGATCAGTACCTCGACATGCTGGAAGGTTGATCACCAGCCTGCCGCGGACAGCCCGCCAGGGCGCGCCTACTGCTGTACTTCACTGCTGTACGGCCCCGCTCGCGGAGCCTGCAGAGGTCCTCATACAGCCTCTGACCTGGGCGCGCTCGGAGGGACTCGAACCCCCAACCTTCTGATCCGTAGACCAGTGCCGCACGTCCGGCCAGTGCGCCGGAATCCGTATCCGCAGGTCAGCGTCTTGCCGGGTGTCCGGCATAGATGCCATAGTCCTGTACGGTCCGGCCAGTCCGTGAGAAAGCTGTGAGAGATTACTGTGGCTGCATGAT
>DASQVO010000235.1:0-6721 GCA_035640715.1 Streptosporangiaceae bacterium | reverse complement strand
CGGGGTGGGCCCATCCCGCACAGTGACCGGCAGGACCGCACAGTGAGGCGGGCAATCGGACTCGCTGCCGCGGCAGCGAGCACCAGTGGGGCGATGATGCTCGCACCGGACGCGGCGAACGCAGCCACGGCACAGTCTGCCCACCTGCAAACAGCAAGCAACGTCTCGAAGGCCAGTGGTGGCGGTTACGGCCGCCACTATCGCATCTTCCGCCACCACCGCTACTGGGACGGCCGCGGCCATGGCTACGACGGGTACTTCTGGAACTAGCCCGGTAAGCGGGAGCCCCTGAGGGGAAACCCGCGGGCGGGCGGGGAGAGGCCGCATCCCCGCCCGCCCTCCCCGGGGCGGCACGCCGCCGCGGCTGTCAGAGAATGGCGGTCAGGGCCGTGCGGATCTTCTCGGCGTAGGCTTCGGCCGGATGCTCCTCGTCGTAAGGGTGACGAGGGCCAAGCCAGAACCGGAGGCCGTCCTTCCTGCGCCGCGGGATGACATGCAGATGCAGGTGCGGCACCGACTGGCTGACCACGTTGTTGATCAAGATCATCGACCCGTCGGCCTCGAGACCGGTCTCCACGGCCCGTTCCAGGCGCTGCGCCTCGATAAAGAACTCGCCTACCCGGTCGGCCGGCAGGTCGCTGAGCAGCCGGACATGAACCTTGGGCACGAGCAGCGTGTGCCCGTGGAACAGCGGGCGATAGTCAAGGAACGAGATCAGGCGCTCGGTTTCGTGGATGATCACCGCTTCCACCTCGCCCCGGGCGATGGCGCAGAACACGCACCTGGTGCCGTCTTCGGTCACTGCCCCTCCCAGATACCGGCCCCGCCCATGCTAGGCCCGCCGGGTAAGGTGTCCGGTGTGCCGAGCCGCAGCGACCTGGAGGCTCTTTCCTCCCGCGAGCTTCACGATCTTGCCATGCGCCGCGCGATGCATCATCTGGACGTGGGTTTCCTGTGGGAACTGCTGCGCGCGATTCCCGCGGCGGAGGCGATCGAGGGGCACCCGGACCGGACGGGCGCCGACATGTACCGGATGTCAGCGCTGATCTCCGACGCGCTGGGCTCCGGCGAAGGCGAAACCGCCGAAGTGCTTCGCCCGCTGTACATCGACTACCTGATCAAACACAACGTCACATCGGAACCGCCCGCCTCGCGGGAACCGCCTGCCTCATGACGCGGGCGCGGCGCTCAGGAGCGCCTCTGTGGCGTCATGCATCCCCGCCGTCTGCGCCGGATGGGTCGAACCGGTATCCCACCCGGTATTCGGTGACCAGGCACTGGCCGTAGACCGGCCCCAGCTTGCGCCGCAGCCGGCTGACGTGCACGTCCACGGTCCGCGTGGCGGCCTGCCCGCAACGTTCCCACACGCGGGAAAGAAGCTCGGCGCGGCTGAAGACCTGGGCCGGGTTCGCGCTGAGGAAGGCCAGCAGCTCGAATTCCTGGTAGGTGAGGTCAATCTCGCCGCTGTCCAGCCAAACGCGGCGCCGGGCGTAATCGACGATGAGCCCGCCTGCCAGCCGCGTCGATTCCGGCCTGTGATCGCTGGTCCTGCGATCGCGGGCCGGGTCAGCCGGAATCTCATAACAGACGATCGCAATCGAGCTGCCGGTGCCGGGGATCGGGACGACCGCCAGTAGGGTCCCCGGGTCAGGCCCGGCCGGGAGGATCGGATCTGGCGGGGGAAGAACGTTCGCGGCCGCAAGCGCGGTGGGCGGCATGTGGTGGCTCCTTCGCATCGAGACATGGCAGGCGCTGCGTCCCCGGTGCGCTGCAGCCGGTCTGGCGGGAAGGGGCCGGCGTCAGTGTGCCGGACGACCCTGTGAGCGACCGGCGCGGATGGCGGTCAGAGGACCGGCAGCAACCTCAGCGGGTTGTCTGAAGAACGCGCACTTTTGGAAAAACACTGTGCGCTGGCGACGCGGAGCAAGTCCACGTAGCCGCGCCGCACCAGGCTCGTGGCTATGATCACGAGTCTATCCTATTTAATAGGTCTGTTTAGTCAACAACCTTCGGAGGACATGCCACTTTCCAGGAGGATCATGTCGCGTCTGGCTGTCCTGTCCTAGCCGAACGTAGTGCCGGACGGAAGCTCGCCGCCGTACCAGGTTTCGATGATGCGGCGCGCGATCGATACTGCCGGCGGCAGCCCCAGCTCGCGTGCCTCCAGGCTCTCGCGCAGCTCGTCACGGCTGAACCAGCGCGCTTCGGCGATCTCGTCGGCATCGACGGTGATCCGCAGGTCACCCTCGGCGAATGCACGGAAGCCGAGCATCAGGCTCCGCGGCATCGGCCAGGGCTGGCTGCCGAGATAGGCCACCCCCCGCACGGTGATACCGGTCTCTTCGGCGACCTCGCGGGCAACAGCGTGCTCGGCCGACTCCCCCGGGTCGACGAACCCGGCCAGGATCGAGACCCGCCGCTCCGGCCACGCCTTGTTCCGCGCGAGCAGGCATCGGTCGTCCGGGTCGGTCACGAGCATGATGACGGCGGGGTCGGTACGCGGGAAATGCTGGGTGCCATCGGCCGGGCAGGTAGCCGAGTGCCCACCGGGGTCCGGGATGGTCGGCGTCCCGTCGACTGGGCAGTGCGTGTGGCTCTCGTGCCAGTTGGCGAGGGCGATGGCGTGGGTGAGCAGGCCGGCATCCCGGTCGCTGAGCAGGGCGCCCACCTGCCGCAGCGAGGCTGACCGCGCGGCCGCGCCGTCCAGGCCACCGTCCGCCCGGCCCGCACCGTCACCGACGGCCGCGGCGACGGTCTCCAGCGGGGCGCCGACGCCGAAGTAGACGGTGCCGTCGGCATCGACGCCGAGCAGGAAGCGGGTGCCCGCCGGCGCCTGGACAGGCGGTACGAAGATCAGGTCCGCCCGGCCCTCGGTGAACCGCACCAGCGCCCGCCCGCGGTCGACGACCAGCACCCGGCTGGCCGGGTCGGCCCAGGCGGCGGCCAGCCAGGCCGGGTCGGAGCGGCGCTCGGTCGCCCGGTCAACGGTCTCGCGCGCGAGCGCCAGACGGCCGAGTTCGGCGAATTCCGTCACGGGCGCAGCTCGGCGCCAGGGGCCAGCTTGCCGTGGACCAGCTCGCCGGCGGCCGACGCGAGCTCATCCCACAAGTAGGCGGCGGCCTCCGCGCCCTTGAGCAGCAACCCCATCTCGACCTTCTCATTCGGCGCGTGGATGCGGTCGGAGTCAAGGCCGACTGCGACGAAGACAAGCGGCGCGCCGAGGATATCCGCCATGTCCGCCTCGGGGCCGCTGCCGCCCTCACGGGTGAACAGTACCTCGCGGCCGAACGCCCGGCCCATGGCACTGCGCGCCGCGCGGACCGCGGGCGAGCCGATCGGGGACGCCGACGGCCGCACGCCCGGACCGCCGAAGGTCACCGTCGCCTCGATGCCCGGTGGGGTGCGGTCGGCCACGTACTCCCGCAGCGCCACGGCGATGTCCGCGGGCTCCTGGTCGGCGACAAGCCGGAAGGAGAGTTTGGCGTGCGCCTCTCGCGGGATGATCGTCTTCGTGCCGGGGCCGGTGTGGCCGCCCCACATCCCGTTGATTTCCGCGGTCGGCCGGGCCCAGATCCGTTCCAGGGTGGTGTAGCCCTGCTCGCCGCTGGCAGCCCGGCTGTCGCCCGCATCCGCGAGCCACGCATTCTCCGCGAAGGGCAGCCTGGCGAACAGTTCCCGCTCCTCGTCGCTGAGCGGCAGCACCTTGTCGTAGAAGCGCGGCAGGGTCACGCGCCCCGCGTCATCGTGCAGCCCGGCGAGAAGCGCAGCCAGGGCATGCAGCGGGTTCGGCACCGCCCCGCCGAACGAACCCGAGTGCAGGTCCCGGCCCGGCCCGGTCAGGTCGATCTGCGCGTCGAGAAGTCCCCGCATCCCGGTGCACATCGACGGGACGTCTTCGGACCACATCGTGGTGTCACTCACCACGATGACGTCGCAGTCCAGCCTGGCCTGCTCGCGGCGCAGCAGGTCGGCGAAGTGCGGTGAGCCCGATTCTTCCTCGCCCTCGATCAGCAGCTTGATCGTGACCGGCGGCGCGCTGCGGCCCGAGGCGGCGAGATTGGCGCGGACCCCGAGCGCATGGAACAGCACCTGGCCCTTGTCGTCGGAGGCGCCCCGCCCGTGCAGCCGGCCGTCGCGTTCGGCCGGCTCGAACGGAGGGCTTTGCCATTCCTCCAGCGGCTCGACCGGCTGGACATCGTGATGGCCGTAGACGAGAACGACCGGCGCCGCCGGGTCATCGGCGGGCCACTCCGCGAAGACCGCCGGCCGCCCAGCCCCGGTGCTCTCGCTGCTGCCCGTGCCGCCATCGCTCGTACTTCCCGTCTCCCAGATTTCCGTGACGGGGAAACCCGTCTTCCGGAGGTAGGCGGCGAGCCATTCCGCGGACCCGCGGACGTCGTCGCGGCGCGCGGGCTCGGCGGAGACCGACGGGATCGCCAGCCACTCCTTCAGCGCACCGAAGAAGCCGCTGGCATTCGCTTCGATGTAGCTACGGGCATCCATCTGTGCCGACCGCCTCCTCGAGAGCTGTTCTGATCGCAACTCTAGCGAGGACGCGCCGGCCGACCGCTGCCACATGGCGGACGCGGCCAGGCGAGCAGGTGGGCTGCCGCTGCGGACACATGCGCGACGCCCGGGAAGCTACCGCCCGCCCGCGCCCGATCCGGAACCGTGCACCCCGTGCGGGGACGCCCCGGCCGCGTGGCAGCCCTGAACCCACGCGATCCCGCACGCGGCGTCGGCCGTTCCGGCCGGCGGGTCGATGCGGCTGAGCACGGTGACGGAGATGACGAGCATGCACAGGACGAATGCGGCCATCGCCATGGGGGCAAAGCGGACTAGCCCCGACGGCCGGGGCAGCAGCCGCTCCCACAGAGGCATTTCCTCACGCGAGGTGAGCCGGTTAAAGATCGCCAGCTTTCCGGCCAGCTTCGGGTCCGAACCACGCAGCGCCTGTTCAATCTGGGTCAGCAGGCGCTGCTCATTCTGTCCAAGGCCCATGGGCTACCTCCGGTGAATCCTGCGCTGGAGGCACGGCCAATGAGCCTGCCGGGGTGTCAGATGATCCCTCGTCCAGCAATATGAAAAGTGTTCCGGCCGGCCAGCGACTGCCACATTGCTGCCAGGATCTCTCGCGTTCAACGGAGCAGGCGGCATCACACAGGTGCTCGTCACGGCATCGGCGTCGTAGACGCGCGTCACGGCGGCCGGCTCGCCGCCCCGACGGTACGAAGAGAGCGACCGCTGACCGCCACCGCGTACCCGTTCGTCAGAATCCTGCTTCTCCCCTGACACGGCATTCGGCCGATGCGCCCGGGGAGCAATGAAACTTTGCTGCTCACCGCGATAATCGCGTTCCAGTCTAGAGGCTGGCAAACCCTCCTCGCCGCCGGGTCGGGAAGACGGCGCCGGCCATGACCGGGCCCTGGCCGGCCCGGATCGGGCCGGCCGCGGTGACGGGCTCTGCGCCGGAATCAGGCTGATGCAGCGGCGCAGCGCCGCGCGTCGGCCTCCCGGCGGATGTTACGGCGGCGGCGGACCGCCGTGGCGAGGCCGTCCAGGACGTCGGCACTGGTGTCGATGTCCATGCAGGCGTCGGTGACGCTCTGCCCGTAGACGAGCCTGGCCGGGTCAGCCAGTTCCTGCCGCCCCGCCCGGATGAAACTCTCCAGCATTACCCCCACCAGACCCCGCTCCCCGGCCGCGATCTGATCCGCTAGCGCCTCCGCCACCACCGGCTGCCGGCGGTGATCTTTCTGACTGTTGCCGTGGCTCGCATCGACCATCAGCCGCCGGGGCAGGCCCGCCCTGGCCACCGCGTCAAGCGCCGCGGCCACGTTGTCGGCGTAGTAGTTCGGCCCGGACCGGCCGCCGCGCAAGATGATGTGACAGTCGCTGTTGCCGGCCGTGTTGACCACGGCCGCCGCGCCGGCCGGCGTGACCCCGAAGAAGGTGTGCTTCGCCGCCGCCGCGCGGCACGCGTCGATCGCCACCTGGGTATCCCCGTCGGTGCCGTTCTTGAATCCGACCGGCATCGACAGCCCGGAGGCAACCTGGCGGTGCACCTGGCTCTCGGTGGTACGGGCGCCGATCGCGCCCCACGCTACGGCATCCGCGATGTACTGCGGAGTGACCGGATCCAGCCATTCACACGCGACCGGAAGGCCAAGCTCCACGATGTCCAGCAGCAGCCGCCGCGCGGCGCGCAGGCCACGGTGAACGTCGTAGCTGCCGTTCAGGCCCGGATCGTTGATCAGGCCCTTCCAGCCGGTCACCGTGCGCGGTTTCTCGAAGTACACGCGCATCACGATGAGCAGGTCGTCCTCCAGCGACCGCCGGATGTCGGCCAGTCGGCGCGCGTAGTCCAGCGCGGCCACGGGATCGTGCACGGAGCAAGGACCGACCACGACCAGGAGACGATCGTCGGTCATGTCCAGAACCGCGCGAACGTCTTCGCGGCCTTGCTCAACAGTCTTGGCCCGGGCCGGTTCGAGCGGGAGCTCGTACAACAGCGCCGCAGGCGCCAGCAACGGCTCGTAGCCCAGGATGCGGGTATCGCTGGTATCGGGCATCGTGCGTCTCCTCCCGGCAGGCCCGACGCCCGCCCCCGGGAGCCAGTCTGCCCTTGACATGAAAAAGACAGAGGCGGGTGCCTCTGTCTTCTGGCTCCAGGTGGGTGGTCAGCGTTGACGGCCGCAGCTGGCTTCACCTGGAGCCAGCT
>DASQVO010000234.1:0-3812 GCA_035640715.1 Streptosporangiaceae bacterium | reverse complement strand
CGCGGTACCGAGCAGCTGGGCAAACTGCGCCATCCGCTCTTCCATGTCGGCCGGCGGTGACTTCCCGCCGCTCCAGGCGGCACTGATCACGCCCCAGAGCCGGCCCTCCACGACGATCGGCGCGCCGATCGCCGCGCGGATACCCCTGCCGCGGGTCATGTCAGCGATGACGCCGGGCACTGTCTCGGCATAGTCGATGCGGGCCGGCCGCTCGGTGCGCCGCACGATCGTCGTGACGTTCTCGCCCGCGTGGCTGATCCGCGTGCCGGGCGCCATGCGTTGCGCGTACGGCCCGCGGCGATGGGCGACGACGGTGACCTCATCGCCGGGCTCGTACCGGCCGAGCGTAACCCCGTCGGCGTCCAGCAGCCGTTCCATCTCCGCAGCCACGGCGTCGAAGACGGCGGTGGGCGCTCTTCCTTCCGCCACCAGCGTCGCCACCCGCCGCAACGCGGCCTGCTCCTCGACGAGGCGCTCCACCTCCGCGCGCGTCTCGGCGTTGGTGATCGCGGTGGCGACCAGCTCGGTGAACCCGGCCAGCCGCGCCTCAGTGCCCGCCGGCAGCGGCTCCTGCGTAGATGTCACGATCATGACGCCCCACAGGCGGCCCTCGACGCTGATCGGTGCCCCGACCGACGAGCGCATCCCCATCTCGCGCACGACCGCGGTGAGGGCGCTGGCGTCATCAGCCAGGTAATCGGCTCGCGCGGGCTCATTGCGCTCGAACACCAGCGTGCTTGCGTTCCGCCCACCCAGGCTTGTCCGGAGGCCGACCAGCCGGTGGTGGCCGGCTCTGCTCCACCCGCCAACGACCTCCACGGCGCGGCCGGAGTCGTAGCGGCTCACCAATGTGAAGTCGGCGCCGGGGACGACGTGCCCAGCCTCGGCGGCGACCGCGGCGAACACCTCTTCCGGCGGCGCTCCCCTCGCGACCAGCGTCGCCACCCGCCGCAGCGCCGCCTGCTCCCCGGCAATCCGCCGGACCGGCTCCCCGGCCACACAGCCGCCCCAGGCCAGCGACCCCGCCTCGCCCGCGCCCGGCCGGGCAGCCGTCAAGGCCCCCGCTCCGGCGCACATCCCCCGGCCCGTACTCCTGCGAGCGGCGCCGGTATCCGGGCAACGCGTCCCGCTCTCCCCAGCCGCCCGAACAGCCCACGGCGGGAGACAAACTCTTCCCTCACAACAGGAGCGAGGGGAGCATCGGCGGTCTCGGATCGGGTGGCAGGTTCCACGGTGCTTCCGGTGAAGTCGATTGATTCACTACGCGTCGATTGATTCACTACGCGTAGTGCCGACGATCCCCGGTGGGAGCGCTCATGTCTTCACGGCAGGCACCCAAACCCGGCTACCGGTTAGCGGGAAGGCCGGGACCAGGTCCAGGCCGGGACACCGGGCCCGTTCCCAGGGTCCCGAGCCGCGCGTGGATCTCCGGCCCGCCGACGATCCTTGCCACGCCAGTGACGCGTTGGCAGCGCAATGCGAGCGCAACCGTTGCCCCGTTGGGCGGAAACATCGGTGAGCCAGATTGGTCTCGCCTGACGGAGGTGGGAATGTTTCATCTGGGCTGGTTCATGGGCAATGGCTTCAGCGTGCAGACCTGGGCGCTCGACCCGTGGGCGGGCAACACCGGCCACGAATGGAGGCCGTTGGGGCGTTGTGGGACTCGTGGGAGGAGGGCGCCGTCCTCGTCGATCAGGAGACACCGCGCTACGCCGATCACACGAAAGTGCACACCGTCGATTTCGAGGGGAAGTACTTCAAGATCCGCGGGCCGTTGAACACCATCCCCGGGCGCCCAGTACCCGCGGAACGCCTATCGTCCGCTTGCGCATTGGACCAAAACTGAGACCACGCCACCCAGAACGCCCGGACCGTGATCTTGGTCCGGGCGTTTCCTGCTCAGACTGGGTGGTCGCAGGGTGGCGGTGATGTTCCCGGCGGCGCTGTTGGCGGCGGCCGGTACGGTAAGCGGCAGGAACCGGAAGCCTTGGCGGAGCCGTTCACTGTCACCGTGAGGTCCTCGACTGTGGCCCCGTCGGCCATCATGCGGACCCCGATGGGACACCCGCCAGCGTCGATGACCGCACCTGCCAGGCCCTGCAGGGTGATACTTTTGTCCACCGTCACCTGCTCGTGGTAGGTGCCGGGGCAGACGATGATGGTGTCGCCGTCGTTTGTGTCGGCGATGGCGCTGGTGATGGTCTGGTATTTCGCGGTCGCGCAGGATGTGTCGTCGCCGCTGGGCGCCGCCGGGGAGACGAAGAACGTCATCCCGCCGACCGTGTCGGCGCTGGCGACCCCCGGGGCCAGAGCCAGGGCCAGCGTGATGGCGCTGCCCGCTGTCATCGCGAGCGCGCATTTAACTGCATTCCGCATGGATAAATAACCCCCGTGGTTGTTTCGCGGTATTAGCCAGGCGCGAGTCCCCGGGGACCCGTCACGGGGGCCCCGGGGGATTCGCCGTGTTTTATTCAGGAGTCCGGGTTGTTCAGATTCGATGCTGCGGTTCTCACCACGACCTGCACCGGCCGCTTGCGCGGGCTGCTGGCCCGTACTCGCTGGCTGGTATCTGAATAACCCTCGCTGTGGGCGCGGCTGTGCCAGGAGAGTGGTGTACACGGGGGTACCGTCATTCAGGAACGGGCTGAAGGAAGAGCCTGGCGCGCAGGCCGGGCGGTTCTCCCAGATCCCGGTACCGTATACCCCGCGTACGTGCCCGGGAACCCGTTCAGTCCGGTACCGGGCCCGGCCACGTTATCTCCGGAGACGTTGCCTCGATGTCGTTATTGGGGTGGTACGGCTGCAGTGCCGGCGACACCATTGCCGGTGGTGCCCCCGCTCGAACTGCCGGTGGTGCCCCCGCTCGAACTGTCGATGCCGGACCCGCCGCTGGCGTTGATATGGCAGCCGATAATTTTGTCATAGTTGCCGTAGGCGATGACCCCGATAGCGGGCCCGCCCTTCACGGTGCCGGGGTCCCGGTAAAAGTGAGCGAACCGGGCGATGTCCGGGCCGGAGTAGACCGGGATGGCGGTGCGGGCGGTGGCCGCCAGGCGGCCCCGGTGCGTGTCCGACAGCCGCAGCCGCATTAGACGTTCATGCGTCTGCCGGCCACCCTTCGCCGGGCCCGCGGCCGCCTGGCTGGTGTGAGGTGCGGCCATGGCTGCCATGGCGGTGGCCGGGGAAATCGCCAGGCCAACCAAGGCGGGGATCGCGCTGGCCGCGGCGCGTTTGAGCATGACGTGCATAAGGCACTCCCTATCTATGAGGAACGGTGAAGGCGGCACGCCGCCGGCCCGCCGCCTTCACCACGTCACCGCACGCAGTAACGGTGCCCCGCTGGCATAGCCGCGGCGCCGACATTCTTTTCGCCAGGTTGAGAGATACCTTCAGCCCCGCGGATATAACACGGGAATCGGCAAAGTCGTTTGTGATCTACGTCTCGCAGTGGGATTCGAACTCGGGAAGGCGAAGCCGGCGGTTTTACAGACCGCCCATTGGGATGCCTGTCAGTGCGTAAACGAATTTGCGCGCAGAGCGCCGAAACAGTGCCTAGCCCGCTAAGGACCGGCATACCTGACGTCCCATACGTTGTTCATATTTGCAGCCCTGCACTGAGCGTTTTTCATCCTGATCTTGGCGGGCCTGTCACGGTCTGGTGACAGTGCAGGGTGTCGCCTCCGGGCATGGCGAAGCCGCGCCAGGCCCTCAGCTATGCCGCCGGGATCATCCGCCGTCACCGTGCCGGGATCGGCCCTGCTGGCGCAAGCTGAACCCGGCCGGGCAGGCCCTGCTGGTGCTGGCTGCCTGCG
>DASQVO010000233.1:0-3375 GCA_035640715.1 Streptosporangiaceae bacterium | reverse complement strand
CGAGCTGACGGACCGGGCTGGTGAGGCGGATGTCGGAATCCTCGTCGGCGACCGACACATCTGCGGAGAGCACGGCCACGGTCGACAGGTAGGTGACGGGCTTGATCCGGCTGGTGATCGCCATCCGGATCAGCTCGGCCGTGCCGGCGACGTTGGGAGCGAACAACTGGTCGTAGGGCAGGACGTGGTTGACCAGGGCTGCTGGGTGCACGATCAGGTCGGCGGCGCCGGCCAGCCGCTGCCAGGTCTGCTCGTCCAGGCCGAGGTTCGGTTCGGCGATGTCACCCGCGAGCACCTCCAGGTGCCCGGCGGCCAGGTCCCGGAAGTGGCGGAGCAGTGCGGGGTCGCCGCTGTCGAAAGCCCCCTCTAGCCGCTTCCTGGCTGTGCCGGCGTCCTTGCCCCGGACGAGGCAGATCAGCGTGCCGCCCGTCTGCGCCAGCCGTTCCAGCCATTCCAGGCACAGGAACCGGCCGAGGTAGCCGTTGGCACCCGTCAGGAGAACGGTGCGGACCGGGCCGTCCGGCCGCGGCGCCGTCCTGGCCGCGGCGAGCGTCGGCGCGTCGATGAACTTGTCCAGGGTGAGGTCGCTGGCCCGGACCTGCGCGCTGCCGGGGCGGTGCACGGTCCCGAACGCGGGCCGGTCCGCCCGGGACTTCAGCGCCGTCTCGATATGGTCCGCCAGGCCCCGCAGGTCGTTCGCGGGGTTGATGATGACACCCACCGGAACCTCGGTGCCGAAGATCTCCGTGAGCAGGCTGGAGAACGACAGCGCCGACAGGGAGTCCCCGCCCAGGTCCGTGAAGTGCGCGTCGGCGGTCAGTGCGCTGGCCGGGCACCCCAGCAGCGCCTGAGCGGCCCGCACGACGGTGCCGAACACCGGCTGGTCACGGCCAGCGTGACGCAGCGCGCGCAGTTCACTGCTCTCCCGGTCGGCGAGCTCGCGGTACATCTGCTCCAGACGCTCGCCGTACTTGTCGGTCAGCCGGGGACGCAGCGCCTTGCGGGCATCGGAGAGCAGGCCGTTCCCGGTGCTGAACGGCACGGTTTCGATCAGGAAATCGCGCGGGACCTCGTAGGAGTTCAGCTCCGCATCCTTCGCGATCTGCCGCAGCGATTCACTGAGCAGTGGCTTGAGCTCCTCGACGTCGCGGGTGCGCTTGATCGCGTCCTCGGTGGGCACGATCACCGCGAGCAGGTACGCGCGTTCGCTGTTGCCGTAGACGAAGATCTGCCGCACCAGGGGGCTGTTGACGAAGATGGCCTCCAGCCGGGACACGGCCACGAACTCACCCTGCGACAGCTTCAGCACGTTCTTGCTACGGTCGACGTAGACCAGCTCGTCCGGCCCGAGCTCGGCCATGATGTCGCCGGTCCGGTAGTAGCCGTCTTCGTCGAAGGTCTCCGCTGTGACCTCGGGGCGCTTGTAGTACCCGGAGATGATGGTCTGCGTCCTGACCAGCAGCTCTCCCCGTGGATGCGGCGAGTCCGTGCGGAAGTAGCCCAGCTCGGGAACGTCGGCGAGCTTGTAGTCCAGCACCGGCGGCCGCAATACCATCCGGTCGGCCAGCACGATGCCGGCTTCCGTCGAGGCGTAGATGTCGTGCAGCGGAACATCCACGCAGGACTCGACGAACGCGGCCACCTCGGCGGACAGTGGCGCGGATGCGGCGCCGGCCCACAAGACACGGCCACCGAGGAACTTCTCCCGCAGCTCCGCCTTCACGTCCGCCTCGACCGCGGCCCGGTCGCCCGCGTCGCCTGCCCGGCGGCCCACTTCGCTCTGATACCGCTGGAACAGCATGTCGCAGATGCGTGGCGGCATGGCCAGTTCGGTGGGCCGGACGAGGGCGATGTCCTCGAACAGCGTCGACAGGTCGCTGCGGGCCGTGAAGAAGCAGGTGCCGCCACTGGCGAGCGTCCCGTACAGCATTACGCGCCCCATGAAATGGCTCATGGGCACGTAGTTGATGCCGATGATGGGCAGGTCGGCGGCCCTGGGCACCGCCCCTTGCCACAGGTGGCTGAGCAGCCGGCCGGTGTACATGGCGCCCTTGGGTGTCCCGGTACTTCCGGACGTGTAGAGGAGCATGGCCAGCCGGTCGCCGTCCGGGGCGGCCTCGGGCAGGGGCGCGGGCGGCAGGGTCTGTCCACATTCAACGGCGGCGGCCAGCGCGTCGAGGACGACCGGGCTGCCGGACGTCGCCAGGCGCTGGCGTGCGGCTTCGAACTTTTCGCGCTGGTCGTCGACTTCCGGGTGGTAGTCGAAGACGACCAGGCGCCGCAGCGACGTGCTGTCCACCGCGCACTCGACGGCGGTGTCCAGGAGTTCCACGCTGGAGGCGAGGATGCGCGACGCGGTCTCCGCGATGATCGGCTTGAGCTGGCCGGCCGAGGCGCTGGACTGCAGCGGCACGGACACCGCGCCAAGCCGGATGCAGGCCAGGTCGATCGTCGTGTAGTCGCCGCTGGTGAAGCCAAGGACGCAGACGAACTCGCCCGCGCTCACCGGGTGCCGGGAATTGTGGTGCCACTCGGCCGCGACCGCGCCGGCCCGGGTCCACAGTTCACCGTAGCTGATGGTGTCGAACCTCGGCAGCAGGCGGAGTGACGTGCGACCCGTCACGGGGTCCGTGGCCAGTTCCGTCGCACGCTCCCTCAGAGCCGGCCGGTCCGCGTAACCTTCCATGACGGTGGCCACGATCCGCGTGATCGGCGTCCCGGGCTGCCGTATCGCGGCAGTGATCTCTGCGATCGGTCTCGCGTCTCGCACCTGCTGGTCGCTGGCGCACAACTCAGCGACGCGACGCTCCTGCCAGTCGTCGGCCCCATCAATCTCGGACTGACCCCCAGTCGCCATCGTCATCCCTTCGTCAGTCACGGCTCTTGCCCTGCTTGGACTGTCACATCCGGAGATTGATGTTTTGTGGACGTTCCGTTGCAGGCAACGGCCGCACGTCGTCGGCGACTTCGGCCTGGTCGCTGGGTTGGTGAGCTGACCTGGAAACCTCAGCGGCGGGAGGTATCGCGCCATGTCGTCGGCGTCAAGGCCGTTCGTCCCCGCCAAGCATGCGCTCGTCGATGCGCTCGGGCCCCATGGCGGCACCTGTACACGGGGCTGCGGCTCGTCGCCTCCCTCCACGAACAGGCCTCCGCCCCGCCCGGGCTGTAGATGAACAGCTGAGAGGCGCCGAGGTCAGCTCGGTGGCGGGGCCAGGCGCCTCGCGAGCAGGTCCGTCTTTGTGCCATGTTGCGGGTCCGGCAGGTCACGGGCGTCAATGACCTCAAAGTCGCCGGGCAGCAGGGACGCTGGCTCGCCGGGGGACAGGCACCACTCGGCGGGCAGGGACGGCCGGGCGGTGCGGGCCTCCAGGGTGA
>DASQVO010000232.1:0-45438 GCA_035640715.1 Streptosporangiaceae bacterium | reverse complement strand
TATGCCGTAGATGGTCATGATGATGGCGCCGACGCCGAGCGTGGCCCTGGGATTCCGGCGGATCGCGGTAAACGCCCCGTCCAGGATCTCGCTGAGCCCGATGGGCCGCAGCGGGATAACGCCCGGCTTGGGAGCCGGCGGGGCGTAACGGGGGGAGTACCCGTAGGGCGTCGCCCCCCACTGACCGTGAGGGCCGGGGCCTGGCTGGCCGTATGGGTCCGGGCCGGGCTGCCCATAGGGGCCCGGGCCGGGCGGGGTGCCAGGAGGTGCGGCCCACTGGCCGTACGGCCCGGCACCTGGCTGGCCCTCCGGAACCGGCGGGAACCATGGTTTCGCGGGGCCGTCATGCTGATCATCCGGAGAGGGCTGGTCCATCCCCCCCGGTTCATCCCGTCCAGATCCTTCAGCCATGCCCGGCTTCCCTCGCTATCGCCCACGCCACCAGTGCCGACCATACTGGCACGCCGTACGCCGGTATGGAACGCCACTGCACCCAGGCACTCAGCCATCTCCGCGCGGGTGACGTGCCACGCAGGGCCTGGCGGGATGCGCCGGGAGACGCCGCGCACGGCCAGGACGCCGCCGCGCGGCGGCCGTCGGGCGGCGAATGCGGTATATCCGGTCCCCGCCGCCGGCAGCTGTGTTACCGCAGTAGTCCCCCGCATGCCCGGTCACGTGGAACTATAGGGCCATGAAAGGACGTGTGCTTGTCGTAGATGACGACGCAGCCCTGGCGGAGATGCTCGGAATCGTCCTCCGCGGCGAGGGATTCGAGCCGACGTTCGTCTCCGACGGCGACAAGGCGCTGGACGTGTTCCGCGACACCCGGGCGGACCTGGTGCTGCTCGACCTGATGCTGCCCGGTACCGATGGGATCGATGTCTGCCGCCAGATCCGGGCCGAGTCCGGGGTGCCGATCGTCATGCTGACGGCCAAGACCGACACGGTGGACGTTGTGCTCGGCCTTGAGTCCGGGGCGGACGACTACATCGTCAAGCCGTTCAAGTCCAAGGAACTCGTGGCGCGTATCCGTGCCCGGCTCCGCAGGACCGACGAGCCGGCGCCGGAGATGCTGCAGATCGGTGACATCAGCATTGACGTGGCCGGGCACTCGGTGCAGCGGGACGGCCAGGCGCTGAACCTGACCCCGCTCGAGTTCGATCTGCTGGTCGCACTGGCCCGTAAGCCGCGTCAGGTCTTCACCCGTGAGGTATTGCTCGAGCAGGTGTGGGGCTACCGGCACGCCGCCGACACCAGGCTCGTCAATGTCCATGTCCAGCGGCTCCGGGCGAAGATCGAGAAGGACCCGGAGCGGCCGGAAGTCGTGGTGACCGTGCGCGGCGTCGGCTACAAGGCGGGCCCGGCCTGAGCGGACGCGGGCCAGGGCCGGGTGAGCTGAGGGCCTGGCTGAGTCCGCCTGGACGACTTATGCTGCTCCCGATGAGCGATCATGCCTGTGGCTAGCACGGCGGCCGATGCGCAGAAGGGCCGTGACAAGCCGGGCGCCGGTGGCGCGGCCCGCACTTCCGGCATGCCCGGAGCACCGGCTCCCGCCAGGGCGCCGGCACCGGCCGGCTGGTACGCCACCGTGCGCCATTCGCGTCTCGCGCGGGTGGTGATCCGGCGGCTTCCCCGGCGGGCGAAGCGGGCGCTGCGCGCCGCGCGTAAATGGCAGCGTGCGACAGCGGAAGAGCTCAGGTTCCGCTGGCGCAGGTCGCTGCAACTGCGCGTCGTCACGACGACACTGGCACTGTCGGCTCTCGTGATCGCCGTCCTGGGCTTCTTGCTCACGCAGCAGATCGCCGCCGGGCTCCTGGCGAATAAGGAGAAGTCCGCGACCGCCCAGGTTGCGCGGGGCCTGACCGTCGCAGAAAGCAGCCCGGGACTCAACAAGGTCCCGTCCTCGGCCGCCGTCGCCGACGCCTTCCTCTACCCGACCGCGCAGGAACTGCAGAACTCCAGCGGCAACGACAGCAGCTATGACGTCGTCATCGAGGTAAGCCCTGGCCGGATGGACTCACCGGCCTACATCCAGGGCGTGTCAAGCGGTGTCGACCCGGCCGTGAGCATCCCGGCCGGGCTTTCGGCCAGCGTCGAGGCGGAGCAGAGCCGCGGCGCGGACAGCACGATGTACTACGCGCCGACGGTCATCGCCTCCACGCACGGCGGCGCGACGGAGCCCGGGCTTGCCATCGGGACGCCGCTCGGCAGCTACTACCAGCTTTACTACCTGTTTCCCATGCAGCAGGAGCAGCAGACCCTCCAGCTCGTTCAGCGGACTCTCATCGGCGCCGGGCTGGCGCTCATCGTGCTGCTGGCCCTGATCGCCTCGCTGGTGACCAGGTGGGTGGTGATACCCGTCCGGCATGCCGCCCAGGCGGCGCAGCGGCTGTCGGCAGGGCGGCTCGGGGAGCGCATGCAGGTTCGCGGCGCCGATGACCTGGCCGCGCTGGCGACATCGTTCAACGACATGGCGGCGAGCCTGCAGGACAAGCTGCGCGAGCTGGAGGAGCTGTCCAAGGTGCAGCGGCAGTTCGTGTCGGACGTGTCGCATGAGCTGCGGACGCCGCTGACCACCATCCGGATGGCCGCTGAGGTGCTGCTCGAGGCCAAGGACTCACTTGACACCTCATCGGCCCGGTCAGCGGAGCTGCTGCAGGGCCAGCTGGAGCGTTTCCAGGCCCTGCTGGAGGACCTGCTGGAGATCAGCAGGTACGACGCCAATGCCGCCACCCTCGACGCCGAGTCCGTCGATATCAGTGACCTGGCGCGGCGCGCGGCCGATGACGCGCAGCAGCTCGCCGAGCGCCGCGGCTGCCGGATCGAGTTCCGGCTTCCCGCCGAGCCGTGCATGGCGGTTGCGGACCGGCGCCGCGTTGAGCGCATCCTGCGCAACCTCCTCGTCAACGCAGTCGAGCACGGCGAGGGAAACGACGTCGTCGTCACCGTTGCGGCAGACCGGGACGCGGTCGCGGTGGCCGTCCGCGACCATGGCGTGGGACTTGGGCCAGGAGAGGACCAGCTCGTCTTCGACCGCTTCTGGCGTGCCGACCCCGCGCGGGCCCGTACCACCGGCGGGACCGGGCTCGGCCTGGCGATCGCGCTGGAGGACGCACGGCTGCACGGCGGCTGGCTGCAGGCACGGGGGGAGCGGGGAAACGGATCGGTTTTCCGGCTCACCATCCCGCGCGTTGCCGGGCAGACACTCGTGGGTTCCCCGCTGCCGCTCGTCCCGGACGATACCGATGTCATCCCGAGCCTCGGTCAGATAGTGCCCGGAGCGCTGGTCCTCGGCGGCACGCCACGGCTGCTGGCGGCGGACAGCCAGGCCGCGTTGCTCGCCGATGAGCAGGCTGGGCTGCTGGCGGCCGATAGCCAGGCGGGGATGCCCGACGCGGGCGGGCAGCCGGCACAGCCCGGCGATGGTGATCAAGCGGATCCGCTCGCCCACGCCGATCCGGCCGGCGGCACCGGGGTGGGCTCGCGTGGCTAGACCGCGGCGGCGGCTGGGCGTGGTGTGGCCGGCGGCTCTGGCCATCGCGCTCGCGACGGGTGTCGCCGGGTGCGTTACCGTGCCGACCAGCGGTCACGTGCAGGCGGTGAGCATCACCCAGGGGGGCGCCAGCCAGAGCCAGGACTACCTGCAGCCGATCCCGGCTCCGCCGGGGCGCGACTGGTCGGCGCGGCAGATCGTGTCGGGATTCCTCGCGGCCAATGCCAGCTTCGCCAGCAACCATGCCGTCGCCCGGGAGTACCTGACCGCGTCGGCCAGCAGGAACTGGCGTCCGGGCTGGGAGGTGACGGTCTTCAAGAACCTGGACGTCCCCCCGCAGCCCGCGCTGCCGCGGCTTTCCCGGCGGCCCGCCAGCACGACGGTCGTACCGGTCAGCGGCCTGGTGCTGGGCAGCCTTTCCAACAGTGGCCAGTACGCCATCTCATCGGCGGGCCATGCCGTGACGCGGGAAAGGTTCGTCCTCGTCAAGGTCGGCGGGCAATGGCGCATCTCGGGCCTGCCGCCCCGCCTGCTGCTGACCGACGCCGACTTCCATCGCGTGTACCAGTCGCGGAACCTCTACTTCTTCGATCCCGCGATGCAGGTGCTCGTGCCCGACCCGGTCTACGTGCCCCAGGAGGCCACGCCCACCGACCTGGTCACCCGCCTTGTCCAGGCGCTGGAGGACCCGCCGACCGGATGGCTGTCCAGCGCCGCGCGGACCGGCTTCCCGGCCCATACCAAAGCCAATGTCGCGCTTGACGGGGGCACCGCGATCGTGAACCTCGGCGGAGCCGCGGCGGGCGCCACCGAGGCCAGGCTGCGGCAGATCTCCGCGCAGCTGCTGTGGACGCTGGCCGGATCAACCTCAGACCAGCCGGCGATCCGGTCAGTGGAGCTGGAGGTCAACGGCACGCCGTGGACACTGGGCGGATCGGGCAGCCCGGTTCAGCAGATCGGCCTGTACGGCAACTACGTTCCCTCGGCCCCGTCGCACGCCAGCTTCTATTACGCCGACGGCAGGGGCGCGGTGCACGCCCTGTCGGATACGGCGCAGGGAAACACGCCACAGGGCACGCCGGTGCCCGGCCAGGCAGGCACCGGCCAGATCCCGCTGACAGAGGCCGCGGTGTCACCGGACCGCCGTTACGTGGCCGGGCTTGCTGCGGGCGGCACCGCCATCTACACGGGAACACTGACCCAAGGCGGCGTGCTGACCCAGCGCCTCACCGGCAGTTTCACCTCCCTGAGCTGGGATAGTCACGACGACCTGTGGGCCGCTGGCAACGGTGGCGTCTGGATGGTGCCAGCCGGGGGCGGCGCCGCAGTCCGGGTGGCCGGCGCGCTCCCGGCCGGTGACCGGGTGACCGCGCTGAAGGTAGCCCCCGACGGGGTGCGCTGCGCCATGATCGTCACCAGCGGAGCCGGATCGCAGCTCATGCTCGCCGCGATCATCCGCGCCGGGCAGCAGGCATATCTCGGCCCGCCGGTCCCGATAAGTTCGGAAAACTTCACCGCCTTGACCTGGTATGACGCGGATCACGTGATCGCGCTGAGCCAGACCTCGCACGGCCCCGTGCTGGATGAGGTGGCTGTTAACGGCGAGCTGCTCTCACCGGTTCCCGCGGAGCAGGGAACGGTCTCGATCACCGCCGATGGTTCGGCCGGCCCGCTCGTCGCTGGGCTGTCGAACGGCCAGATGGTCATGCTCGCGAGCCTGGGCGGGCTGTGGAGCGGTGTCGTCGGAACGGGCAGCGACCCGGCCTACCCCGGCTGAGGGCGCACCATGGGCGGTTCCCGGCAGAGTGCCGCCGCCGCAACGGGCCGCCACTGGTTGTTACCAGAAGTTGCTGTATGCATACACCCTCCTCCTGACATTCTGGCCAGATGCGACTAGCGTTCATGTCATGGCACCCGTCCGGGTCCGTGGTTGCGTCAGGCCGGGCCTCTTGGGCTGGACCCAAGGGCAGAGCCCGGCCTGGCAAGCCGATGCCAGCCGCAGGCTAAACGGCCCACGTAAGGCGACTTCTCGTCGACCGATCACGGTGCGGCTTAGAGGTAAGTCCTGCCCCGCCAGGGGACACCGGGTCCGCTGGGCCGGGAGAAGGGCAGTAGTGGCGACAGAGATGCCGCGAACCCCTCAGCAGGCGGATGTGGGGACGAAGACCAGGTCGGCCGGGCGGGTGCCACTGGGTGAATCGGACTACTTGGGGGTCGCGATGAACATCATCTTCAAGAGTCGGCACACCAGAATCCCCGAGCGCTTCCGCCAGCACGCGGCCGGCAAGCTCGTCAAGGTCGAGAAACTCGATCAGAAGGCGATCAGGATCGACGTGGAGGTAACCGAGGAGCGCAATCCGCGGCAATCCGGCCGGCGGGAACGGGTCGAGCTCACCATCAGGTCGCGCGGCCCCGTGATCCGCGCCGAAGCGGCGGCAGATGACCGCTACACGGCGCTCGATATGGCCTTCGCCAAGCTTGAGTCCCGGCTGCGGCGGTCCTGCGAGCGGCGGAAGGTTCGGCACACCGAGCGGGTATCGGTACGGTCCGCCAGCCTGGCGCCGCAAGCCGCCGAGCAAGGGGCTGGCCTGCCTGATCTGCCCGCATCACCGGCCGGCGAGCACCCGCTGCCCGAGGCGGGCACCGTGGAGCCGCCGGAGCCGCCGGACGCGGAGCAAGAAGAGCCGGACCTCGGCAGTGACGAGTCGGCGTCCGCGCACATCGTGCCGATCCCGATGGAGGGTGACGGCCCGCTGGTCGTCCGGGAGAAGCTGCACTCGGCCGCGCCGATGACGATCGACCAGGCGCTGCTGGAGATGGAACTCGTCGGCCACGACTTCTACCTCTTCCGCGACTGCGCATGCGGCCTCTTCAGCGTCGTCTACCGGCGCCGGGGCTACGACTACGGCGTCATCCGATTGCTGGAGCAGGAGCAGCCCGCATGAGAGGCCGAGACGGCGGCCAGGCACCGGCGGCGCGGCCCGGTAGGGCCGGTCTGATTTGCGCGGTGCGCCATGGATCGGTCACAGTTTCATGACATGACTGTCATGTCGACTGGACCAGGATGGACCGCGGTGGCCGGCGCCTGGACGAACAATCGTAAGCGGCAGGGTCACTGGGAGGAGGCAGCGTGAGCGAGGGTTCCGGGGCCGCCATCGGCGCGCGGAGCAGTGGGAAGGTTCCAGAGCCGATTCGCGTGCTGATCGCCGATGACCACGCACTCTTCCGGCGCGGGCTGGAGATGGTCCTCGACGAAGAACAGGACATCGAGCTGGTCGGGCAGGCCAGTGACGGGGCAGAGGCGGTCGCCAAGGCCGGCGCGTCTCTTCCCGACGTCGTCCTGATGGACATCCGCATGCCGAGAATCAGCGGGATCGAGGCAGCCCGCGCGATGAAAGAGTCCGCTCCCAGCGCGAAGATCGTGATCCTGACCATCAGCGACGAGGAGGAGGACCTCTTCGAGGCGATCAGGGCGGGTGCAAGCGGCTACCTGCTGAAGGACATCCCGCTGGATGAGGTGGCCGAGGCCGTGCGGGCGGTGCACGGCGGCCAGTCGCTCATCAACCCGTCCATGGCGGGCAAGCTGCTCACCGAATTCGCCACGCTGGCGCGGCGGGACGAGGAGGAACGCCCGCAGCAGGTTCCCGCACCTAAGCTCACCGACCGGGAGATGGAGGTGCTCAAGCTCGTCGCCAGGGGAATGAACAACCGCGACATCGCCAAGGAGCTGTTCATCTCCGAGAACACCGTGAAGAACCATGTCCGCAACATCCTCGAGAAGCTCCAGATCCACTCCAGGATGGAAGCCGTCATGATCGCCGTGCGGGAAAAGCTCATCGAATTCAGCTAGTGCTGGCCCAGGGGGGCGACCCCCTGGAACCCCGGCAGAAATCCCTTACTGGCCCAGCGAGTCCGGGCCTTCAGGCCCGGCGAGCGGCCGGTGTGCCGGGCAGCACCGCAGCAAGCTGGCGGGGGCTCCGCGGGAGTGTGCCGCGTCAAATGGCAAAATCCCAACCCGAGCCGCCGCCTAGGGATCGAGTGGACCACCGACCTGTGACCACATCACCGAAGGGCGACCCAGGAGCCCGACCCGCCACACGGTGGCCATGGAGGCGCCCAAGGAGAGCGCAGCCAGGGCCGGCACTGCCCCTCGTCCCCGGCCGCGCTCCCAGACGCGGAAGCAGCAGCAGCAAGGGGTGGCGGCCGCCCACCCGCCCCCTGGCGCCGGTCCCGCCGCACGCGGACCCGCGCCGCCACGCCAGGCCAAACCAAGATGCCCTGCGGGCACAGGTCAAGGCCGAAGCAGGCCTGTAACCGGTGATCTACAGCATCCAGTGGCGGCAGCGAGCCCGCAGGCACTTCCTCGCCCTCGACAAGCAGTGCGGAAACGCGTCAGTACGCGATCGATGACCTCGCCGACGAACCGCACCCGCACAGCAGCGTGCCAGTGCTGTCCGCTCCCGGCACCTTCCGTATCCATGTAGGCGACCACCGGGTGCTGTACTCCGTGAATGACGAGGCCAACGAGGTCTGGATCGAGGACGTGCGGCACCGCAGCAAGGCATACGGCGGGCATGGCGCAAAGCTGGCAAGCCGGCCGCCCCGTCCGAGCCGAGCCAACGGGCACCATCGCCGACGGCCTCGCCATGACCGAACCCGCCCCCGAAGTCGCGCGCCGGATGCGGGCACTCGTCGATGACATGGTGCTCGTCACCGACGAGGCGATGCTGGCAGGGATGCGGCTGGCCGCTGCCACCCTTGGCCTCCTGATCGAGCCCTCCGCCGCCGGCCTGGCCGCCATCGCCGAACACGACCTGCCAGACGGTCAGCTCGCCACCGTCCTGACCGGGGCGAATTTGTGACGAACGAGCACCGGTACTTGGCTGTTGCGCAATCCGTCGCGAGCTGATGAACCCATGGAACATTCCATCGGAGTCAGCGTGTCCAGGGGCAGGGTCGGCAACTCCTTCGGAGTCAGCCGCCGCGGTGGTGTCAGGCCGCAACCGTGATGGCCAGTAGCTGCGGTGCCCCGGTTTCCTCAGGAACCGGCTCACCATCGGCCTGGAGGCCGGCAATGTGAACCTCGATAGCCTCGACTGCCCGCTCCCGGCACTCATCGAGAGTGCTGCCACGCGTGAAGCACCCTGGCAGGGCCGGGACGGTCACGAAGTAGCCGCCGTCCTGCTCGGGCTCCACCACGATCGTGTAGGTGCGCATCGGCATCATCCTGTCACAACACCTTCCGCAGTTCTTCTACCGTAACGCCTGCCTGGCTCAGGATGGACCGAAGCAGGCCAGGCCCGATCGTCTCCCCAGCATGCAGGGGCACGGTCACGCGACCGCTGCCCCTGGGATGCTTGAGCTGCGCGTGCGACCCTTTCTTTCTGGGCCACGGGCACCCAACCCAGTTTTCCCAGGGCCCGCATGAGCTCCCGGCCGGTGACGCGAGGCAGTGGTGGCATGCTGCCAACCGTACGAGGCCCCTGTGACAGTTCGAGATGCACTTGGCTGGCGCCACGAATAGGAAACCGGGTGGGAGAACAGCGGAACCAGGCCAACGGCGGGAACTCAAACCGGTAAGGGGCCGCTCGGGGGGCACCGGGGGGTCGTCCCCCCCGGGCTAACACAGCGCCCGGAGCCGCTGCGCGCTCTGCGCAGGCTCTACCTGGCCCAGCTCGACGTTGTCGCAGCCGACCCATGCCGCCGCTTCCCGGAGGGCGCGGGCCATCGGCTCCGCTGCCGACGGCTGGTCCAGCGAGACCTTGCGGGCGATGAGCGTCTTGCCCCGTCGCGCCGGGTCGACCCGGCCGACCAGGCGGCCGCCGGCCAGCAGCGGCATCACGAAGTAGCCATGCACGCGCTTAGCCTTCGGCACGTAAGCCTCGAGGCTGTGCTCGAAGCCGAACAGGCGGAGCGTGCGCTTGCGATCCCAGATGAGCGAGTCGAACGGAGAGAGCAGCGTGACGCGGTGCCGTTCCCGGGTGGCGCCGACCGCGTCGGCGAGCGCGGCCGGATCGGCCCATGCGGCAACGCCGGAACGCTGCCCGGCGATCGTGACCGGCACCAGGCCGGCTGCCCGCGCGGCGTCGTCGAGGAACCCCGCCCGGTCAGGGCTGCCGTTCAGGAGGCGCTGTAGCCGGTGATAGTCGATCAGGTCGGCGTGCGTGGCCACGCCGAGGGCCCTGGCGGTCACGCCCACGAGATGATGCACGCATTCCTCATCGGACGGCTCGGTGCCCAGCAGCCCATCCGGGAGGACCCGCTCGGGCAGGTCGTAGACCCGCCGCCAGCCAGCCCGCCGGACGCAGGCGACCTCACCGATATCCAGCAGCCATTCGGCGGCGATTTTCACCTCCGACCAGTCCCACCACGGGCCGCCACCCTTCGCGCCGCCCAGCTGGGTGGCGGTCATAGGCCCCTCGGCGGCCAGTCTCGCCAGGACCTCCTTACAGGCCCGCTGCGACACCTGGTGCCAGCGCCTTCCCTGGGCACGGAAGGCCCGCCGCCGGAACGCGTAATACGGCCACTCCTCGATGGGCAGCACGCAGGCCGCGTGCGCCCAGTACTCAAAGGCCGCCGGCCGTGACGGGTGCCAGTAGGCCCGCTCGATCCGGTCGCGGGGGACCGGCCCGAGGCGGGCGTAGGCGACGAGTTCGTGGGAGCGGGCGAGCACGCTGATCGTGTCCAGCTGGACGCCGCCGACCCGGCGCAGCATCCCGGCGACTCCGCCCTTGCGGGCCGAGGCGCCGACAAACCCCTGCGCGCGCAGCGTTATCCGCCGGACGTCATCGAGATCGAGTGCTACCGCGGCCGCGGAAGAGGCCGCGGACGGGTAGACGGCCGGACCGCCCGCCGGCCGTGATTCAGCGGCGGGTACAGGCGCCGTCGAGGAACGGCCCGCTGGGGACAGGTTCGCCACGAGCCGAGCGTAGCCCGCAGGTCTGACATTGTGATTGGTCACACCGGCAACGGGAAGCGTGCGGTGAGCTGTCACCACGTTCACGTTCGGCGTCCTTGCGGGCAGCAGTCACCGACGGCGCGGCACCCGCCTGCGGCGATGCTGACGTACCGGCGCTAACAGCGCTGGCCCGCCCGCGGCGGTCTAGTACCAGTCGTCGATCATCTTGGTGCTGGCGCCGATGCCAACGCCCACCAGTGCGATACCGACGCCGGTCCAGAACAGCCACCAGGTAGGCCCGGGGACGAGCGCGGCCCCGCCGACGACGAAGCCGATGAAGATGACCGCTACAGCCACCCACGAGACGGGACGCCCGTGGAAGGATTCATGCACCAGGGCGGCCGCGTGCTCGACCGGCGACGCGTCCGGGCTGGCCCCGACCGTGCCGTCGGCGGCGCCCGCCAGCGTCCCCGATCCCGACTGCTCGGTCATGCATTGCTCCTCTCGTCCCGCGCCGGATTCCCTGGTGTTTCCGGCACGTAAGCTCCTCGCGGCCGTTGGCCGGCCCTCCGGCCTGTTCGGCCGTTCACCCACCCTCGGCGCACCGCCGGGAGGATGGCGGCATGTGCAGGGCCTGCCCGGCGACTGCGCTGCGGCACATATTGCTGCGACACATATTATTGTGGCCGGGAGTGCGGGGGTGGCTGCGGCCGGCCCTCGCTCGTCGGCCGGCCCGGTCTCGCCGCTTAGCGACTTCGCCGCGCGGGGCTCGGTTTCCGGCTCCGACTCGCCTACGATGACTGTCGGGGCGCATGTCCCCGCGTACCAGTGCCTGCCCGGCGATAAGCGCAGGCCGAAGGGGCGCCGACGAGGTCAGGTCACACGATCCGCGAGGAGCGCGAAAAGAAGTGCCAGTCATCATAGACAGCGTCCTTCGCGCTGGCGAAGGCAAGATCCTGCGCAGGCTCAAGCGGATTGCCGGGCAGATCAACTCGATCGAAGACGACTTCATCGCGATGAGTGACGCTGAACTGCGCGGCATGACCGATGAGCTGAAGCAGCGCTACGCTGACGGCGAGTCACTCGAGGACCTGCTGCCGGAGGCGTTCGCCACTGTGCGGGAAGCGTCCAAGCGGACGCTCGGCCAGCGCCACTTCGACGTGCAGCTCATGGGCGGCGCCGCGATGCATCTCGGCAACATCGCCGAGATGAAGACCGGTGAAGGCAAGACCCTCACCTGTGTCCTCCCGGCGTACCTGAACGCGCTGACCGGCAAGGGCGTGCACGTGGTCACGGTCAACGACTACCTGGCCAAGCGCGACGCCGAGTGGATGGGCCGGATCCACCAGTTCCTGGGCCTCGAGGTCGGCGTGATCATGTCGGAGATGTCGCCGGAGGAGCGCCGCAAGCAGTACGCGGCCGACGTGACCTATGGGACCAACAACGAGTTCGGCTTCGACTACCTCCGCGACAACATGTCCTGGAGCCTGGACGACTGCGTCCAGCGCGGGCATCACTTCGCCATCGTCGACGAGGTCGACTCGATCCTCATCGACGAGGCGCGGACGCCCCTGATCATCAGCGGCCCCGCGGAGCAGAGCGCCCGGTGGTACGTCGAGTTCGCCAAGATCGCGCCCCGGCTGCGCCGCGGCGAGGACGGCGAGGGCGATTACGAGGTCGACGAGAAGAAGAAGACCGTCGGCATCCTGGAGTCCGGCGTCGAGAAGGTCGAAGACTGGCTCGGCATCGACAACCTCTACGACCCGGTGAACACGCCGCTGGTCAGCTTCCTCAACAACGCGATCAAGGCCAAGGAGCTGTACAAGCTCGACAAGGACTACGTCGTGATGAACGGCGAGGTCCTCATCGTGGACGAGTTCACCGGCCGTATCCTGCACGGCAGGCGCTACAACGAAGGCATGCACCAGGCCATCGAGGCCAAGGAAGGCGTGCAGATCAAGGACGAGAACCAGACGCTCGCCACGATCACGCTGCAGAACTATTTCCGCCTGTACGACAAGCTGGGCGGCATGACCGGCACGGCCCTCACCGAGGCCAATGAGTTCCACCAGATCTACAAGCTCGGTGTCGTGCCGATCCCGACGAACAAGCCGATGATCCGCCGCGACGAGTCAGACGTGGTCTACCAGACGGCGCAGTCCAAGTTCGAGGCGTGCGTCGAGGACATCGTGGAGCGGCACCGGCACGGGCAGCCGGTGCTCGTCGGGACGACGAGCGTGGAGAAGTCCGAGATCCTCTCCACGATGCTCAAGCGGCGAGGCGTGCCGCACGAGGTGCTGAACGCGAAGTACCACGAGCGGGAGGCGGCGATCGTCGCCCAGGCTGGCCGGAAGGGCGCCGTCACGGTCGCGACGAACATGGCCGGCCGTGGTACCGACATCATGCTCGGCGGGAACCCGGACTTCCTCGCCGACCTTGAGCTGCACCAGCGCGGCCTGTCACCGCTGGAGACGCCGGAGGACTACGAGGCCGCCTGGCCCGAGGCGGTGGCGAAGGCCAAGCGGGCCGTGGCGGAGGAGCACGAGGAGGTCGTCGCGGCCGGCGGGCTGTACGTGCTCGGCACTGAGCGGCACGAGTCGCGCCGGATCGACAACCAGCTCCGCGGGCGTTCTGGCCGTCAGGGCGACCCGGGTGAGACGCGGTTCTACCTGTCGCTCGAAGACGACCTGATGCGGATGTTCAACTCCGGCCGGGTCGCGGCGATCATGGACCGGCTGAACATTCCGGCGGACGTCCCCGTCGAATCCAAGGTCGTATCACGTGCGATCAGGTCGGCGCAGACCCAGGTGGAGCAGCAGAACTTCGAGATCCGCAAGGATGTCCTCAAGTACGACGACGTGCTCAACCGGCAGCGCAAGGTCATCTATGACGAGCGGCGCAAGGTGCTGGAGGGCGCGGACCTGCGTGAGCAGGTCCTCCGCATGGTCGATGAGGTCGTCGCCTCCTACGTCACGGGAGCCACCAGCGAGGGCTTCCCGGAGGAATGGGACCTGGACAAGCTGTGGCTCGCGTTCCGCCAGCTGTTCCCGATCCGCCTCAGCGTCGACGACATGGTGGAAGAGGCGGGCGACAAGGCGAACCTTTCGGCGGACCTGATCACCGAAGTCGTCACGGAGGAGGCGCACGCCGCCTACGAGCGCCGCGAGGAGGAGCTGACGCCGGAGGTCATGCGGGAGCTGGAGCGCCGGGTGGTGCTGTCCGTCCTCGACCGCAAGTGGCGTGAGCACCTGTACGAGATGGACTACCTGCGTGAGGGCATCGGCCTTCGCGCCATGGCGCAGCGGGATCCGCTGGTGGAATACCAGCGCGAGGGTTTCGACATGTTCAACGCCATGATGGACGGGATCAAGGAAGAGTCGGTCGGGGCCCTGTTCAACCTGCAGGTCGAGCTGCAGGAGAACCCGATCACCGAGGAGACGCCCGACGCTGACGGGCAGCCCGGGGTGGCCGGGCCCATGGCTGCCGCGCCGCAGCCGCCGCCCGGGCCCGTGGCTGTCGGGCCTGTGGCGGTCGCGCCGCCGCCGGCCGCCGGGCCTATGGCTGGGCCACAGGCGGGTTCGGCTCCGGGTGATGCCTCCCATGGGGGGGCAGGGGCCGGCACTCGTGGGCCTGCGGCCGGGAACCGCAGTGGCGCCGCGCCCGGCCGGCACCGCGGGACGTCACGCGGCGCGGGCAATGCGCCGTCCCCGCAGGTACCGACGGGATTCGCGCCACCGAAGAGGACGGCCCAGCTGCAGTACACGGCACCGTCGGTGGACGGCGGCACCCACGTGGAGAGCCATATAGAAGCCGCCGGTGACGGCGAGTTCTCCCGCGTCGGCCGCAACGACCCGTGCCCATGCGGCTCGGGCCGGAAATTCAAGCGCTGCCACGGCGACCCGCGTACCCGCGCCACGGACTGACCGCCCAGCCCGCAGGCATCCGCCTGCTCCCCAGCCCGCAGGCATCCGCGTTACGGTGAGACCGGATTTCCGTGGGTTGAAGCTCAGACCGTAGAAGTGCTGCTGGTGGTCGGTGATGGCCGTACGCGACTCTGGAACGCTTGGCCCTGGCAGGTACTGGTTGCCGGTTATAGCGGGTGACCCGGGCGCGCCTTGACGGCAACCGGGCGGCCCTAATCGCCGTGGCTATTGCGTACCCGTGTTCCGGCGCGGGCGGCCCGGTTTGCGTGCCCATCCCTCGCCGAAGGCCTTGACGGCGGCCCGGGACCACAGCTTCGCGGCCTTCAGGTCGTAGACAGGCTTGGGGAATTCGGGATGCTCGGAAGCGAGCTGGTGCAGGCGCTGGGTCGAGACCTGGAGAATCTCGGCGGCCTCCGGCCCGGACACCAGGTCGGGTGGCTGCGGGCGGCTGTGCTCATCGTCCAGCAGATCGCTGCGAACCGCGTCCACCCGTACGATCGGCCATCCCGGAAGGCCGACCGCGCCGGCCAGGTTCCGCACCAGCGTCGCTCCGACCGCTCCGGCATCGATCGCGTCGGCCGCATCCACCGACACGATCGCCTCCCAGCGGTCCTCGTTCACGGAGCACACACCGCGATACGGCTGAATGGCCTCCATGAATTCAGCAGCCAGCCGCTCAGCGTCGGCAACGCGCTGCTCGCCGTCGATGCGGGCCTGGACGACTACCGAGAAATCATGCACATGTCACGGTAACTCAATCCATTGATATATATCAAGATTTAATTGCTGGCCATCCCGTTTCCTCTGGTGAACACGCACGTCAGCTCATCCGGGGAATTTCGGGCTGCTAGGCCGACTCGATATCGGTGCAGAGCCATCGGGCTTCGCGGGCTGGCCGGCCTGGCACCGCTGCGCGCGGACGTGCAAGCTCCAGCCGTGCGGCCAGCGCACGGGTCCGCGGCCCGAACCCGATGATGGCGGCGACTTCCACGACATCCTCCGCTGGGCGTGAGGTAATCACCCGTTGCACTCGAGGGCGCTGTTCGACCGCGAGCAACGGCCCGAGCCGGCGGATGTGCGCGCGGGCGCGCTCGGTCGTCCAGGGCGCGATCTGGCTGGCGGGCCGGGAACCTGCGAGGGTCTCCGCCAGCACCTGGGCGAACTGGCTCGGCCACTCACCAGGCTCCGCGCCGCCGCCGTTCCCGGGCCGGTGCTTAGCTGGCCCGGCGGCGCACCCGCCCAGTGCTGGTTCGCCGTGCCGGCCGGGGGAACGTTCGCCGTCCCTGCGTTGAGCTTTCTCCGCGCTACCGCGCGGTTGGCGGTCGTCGCGGGGTTGCTGGTTCACACCCCCTTTCCCGCCCGGGCCCAGTGGCGCAGTCCCTCCCTGCGCATCCACGGCGGGCAGCGGCGTCCCCGAGCGCATTGGTCCTCCAGCGTGCGGTGCCCCGTTCGCGTACCGTGACTCGTTCGCGTGGGGTGGCGTCCCCGCGTGCGATGGTTCCCCGGTGTACGGTGATCCGTTCGCGTGGGGTGGCGTCCCCACGTGCGATGGTCCCCCGGCGTGCGGTGGTCCCCCGGCGTACGGTGACACCTCCGCGTGCGGTGCCACGCCGAGAGGCGCGTACTCGCCCGGCCACAGGGACGGACCGGTACGGAGCTGATCGTCGTACGGGGGAGAGGAATCGGGTACGGCAGCAAGGTGGAGCGCGGTCAGGTCGGGCAGGGGCCGCCCGGTTGCTGGAGAATGACAGGGGCACGGCGGAACCTGCCCTGGCGGGGCTCCAGGAGTATCCGGCTGGCTGCTCGGCGCGCGCTCGGCAGGCGGCGTGCTGTCGGCGGGCCGCGCGCCCTTGACGGGTGGCGTGCTGTCGGCGGGCCGCGTGCTACTAGCCGGTGGCGTGCCCTGTGGCTTCGGCAGCGTCTGGCGGGCTGGCGGGCGACGCTGTGTCGGCATGGTCCCTCCCGGGAAGCCAGATAAATGTGTAAGCCGCACGACGGCATGGCTGCCGGGTGCAAGCTAGGAGGCTTTGTGCTGATCGTGCCGTATTCCTGGCACACACGTGTTTTACCGGGGGGCAGTGACATTTTGGGTCCACATGAGCCGTGACTGGCGCAAATCCTCTCATCGTCCAGGCCTCCTCGGCCTATGGCGCCATTCAGGTTCCATGATCATGGGCCAAAAACCGTGTATATAGCGGAAAACGGCCCACGATCATGAAAGAAGGCGCTCAGGCTAGCGGAAAATGACCCATGATCATGGAAAACACTGCCAGCGGCCCGTGATGTGCGGTGCTGCGCTGAGCGGCCCGCGGCGCAAGGCCAGGCACCCAGCGCCGCCCGCGATTCGCGCGCTGCCCCAGAGCCCTGTGCCACCAGGATGAACCGCCGTGCGATACTCCGCTGGTACGGGCGTGGAAGCCGTTGTGGCGCCCTGGCAGTGTCCCATCCTCGCTAGGCAGACGGTTTCGTGCATACTGGTCTAATCCATCCGGGAGTGGCCGACGGCGGCGCGCCGCCTTGGCTGCGGCTCCAGCCAACCGGGCCATCCGGCGGTTGCGGCTTCGGGTGCCGGGGCCATCCGGCGGTTGCGGGTCTGGGCGCCTGGCTATCCGGTCTGTGACCCCGATCGCCACCGGGCTGGGACTGAAAGGAGTCACGCGGGAATGGCCGAGACGCTCATTGCGGCCGGACGTATCGTGCCCACTGCCTCGGCGCTCCATGACTCGCCCCCAGCGCGCGTCGGACAATCCGGGATTATTTCGCCAGGTTATGTTCTGCTTCGCGACGGGTATATCGCGGCGGTCGGGGAGGGGCGGGCGCCACGCGCTCCGGACGTGCACATTTCTTCCGGCGTGCTCGTCCCCGGATTCGTTGATCTCCAGGTGAACGGTTATTTCGGGGCAGAACTCGACGCCGTGCGCCCGGCCGGCTGGCGTATGGTCGCGTCCCGCCTGCCAGAGACCGGGACGACCGCTTTCATGCCGACGTTCATTACCGCCCCCATCGCGCAACTCACCGAGGCGCTGCGTGTGGCCTCGCGGCTGGCCCCGGCGCTGGAGTTTGCCGCCCCGCCTATCCCGCCCGTCCCGCCGGGCACAGCCGCGAACGCGCAAGAAGACAAGGACCCGGGCGCTGCCGGGAACACGCAAGGGGGCGAGGACCTGCGCGCAGCCGTGAGCGCGCAGGCGGCCGAGGGCCGGCGCGCAGGCGGGGGAGCGGCCGGGGCCAGGGTGCTCGGGGTGCACCTGGAGGGACCCTTCATCTCGCCGCTGCGCGCCGGCGCCCACAACAAGGACTGGATGATCGAGCCATCGGCCGAGGCGGTGGATCAGCTGCTCGATGCGGGCTCGGGGATCCTGAGGATCGTCACCCTGGCCCCCGAACTTCCCGGAGCGCTGGAGGCAGCCAGCCGGCTCGCCGCCGCCGGCGTCGTGGTCAGTGTCGGTCACAGTGACGCGACCGCAAGCCAGGTGTCAGCCGCGGTCGGCGCGGGCGCCCGGATGGTGACGCACCTGTTCAACGCCCAGCGGCCGCTGCATCACCGGGAGCCAGGCGTGGTCGGTCAGGCGCTGTCGGACCCGCGCCTGGTCAGCGGGCTGGTCGCCGATTTCGGCCATGTCGCGCGTGCTGTCTGCGCGATCGCGTTCGCGGCCGCGCCGGGACGGATCTGCCTCGTGACAGACGCCGCGGCATGCGCGGGCATGCCGCCGGGGGAGTACATGCTCGGCGGCGAGCCGATCGAGCTCCCAGCGGGGGACGGGGTACCGCCGGTCCGTGCCGACGGCACGCTGGCGGGCTCGGCGCTGCGGATGGACGTCGCCGTGGCGAACATGGTGAGCGCCGGTGCCAGCCTGCCCGAGGCGATTGCGGCCGCGACGCGGATACCGGCCGACCTCATCGGCCGCCCTGAGCTCGGTAGGATCGCGCCGGGCGCGCTGGCGGACCTGGCCTGGCTCGATGATGATCTGCGGACCCGTGCCACATGGGTAGCCGGTGAACTTGTTTACACTCGATAAACGATGAGGAGAGTGGTGTCGCCGTGCCGACGACGTCCCCCGTCACCAGGATGCGGACGGAGATTGACGAGCAGCCGCAGGCGCTGCGGGCCACGCTTGACGCGCTGCTGCCGCGCGTAGGCGAGATCGCTGCGCTCGCCCGCGAAACACGCCAGGTGCTGTTCATCGCCCGCGGGACCTCGGACAACGCCGCCGTCTACGGCAGCTACCTGGTCCAGGTACGGGCTGGCCGGCTGGCCACGCTCGCGTCGCCGTCGGTCGCCACGACCTACCGGAGCCGGATGGACCTGTCCGGCGTGCTCGCCGTGGCGCTGTCGCAGTCCGGGCGGACCGAGGAGATCGTGGAGACGCTCGGCTGGGCGGCCGACTGCGGGGCACGGACGCTCGCGGTCACCAACGGCGCCGGGTCGCCGCTCGCGGAGGCGGCGGACGTGGCGTTCGTGACGGAGGCAGGGATCGAGCGCGCCGTGCCGGCGACCAAGACGTTTACCACTCAGCTGGCAGCGCTCGCCGTGATCGGCATCGGCCTGGCGGACGAGGCGGACGGGACCGGGGGCGGCGCTGGGAACCGGCCTGACGCCGACGAGCTACGCGCTGTGCCCGACGAGATCGAGCGCCTGCTCACCTCGGGAATGGACCTCGATCCGATCGTCAGCGAACTGGCCGACGTCGCGGGCGTGGTGGTATCCGGCCGCGGTTTCGCCTCTTCCGCCGCACTGGAGTTCGCGCTCAAGCTCAAGGAGGCGTGCTACCTCCACGCCATGGGGCTGTCCTTCGCCGACCTGCTGCACGGCCCGATCGCGGTGGTGGACGCGCAGACCCCGGCGATCATCATGGCCGCGGATTCCGGCCCCGCGCTGGACGGCGCGGTCGCCGTGGCCGGGAGGGTGACGGGCGTCGGCGCGCGGGTCTACAGCATCGGCGGCGGTCCCGCTCTCGCGCGAGTCTCCGGTCACGCGCTGCCTGGCCCGCGGCTTCCCGAGTGGCTGGCGCCGATCGGCCTCATCACCGGCGGGCAGCTGCTCACCGAGACCCTGGCCCGCCGGCTCGGCATCAACCCCGACAGCCCGCGCGGCCTCAGCAAGGTCACCCAGACGGCCTGAGCGGAGGGGCGGCCGGGCGGCAGCCCAGAAAGCCTGGCGCCGTGGTGGCATCTGGCTCCGCGCGCAGCCGGCGCGGTCGGCTTGTAGCCGAACCAGCCCACAGCCGCATGGGGGGACAATCACGTCCTTTTGACGTTCAATCCTACTCGCAGTAGGATTCTTGTATGGCAACTGAGTACGCCAAGGTCTCTGTCACGCTACCGGCGGGCTTGCTTGACAGGATCCGGCAGCGTGTCGGCACGCGCGGCTTGTCCGGCTACGTGGCGCACGCCCTGGAGGAAGAAGAACGCCGCGAGGCACTGCAGGCGTGGCTGACCAGCCAGGATGCCGAGTTCGGCCCGGTACCTGACGAGGTCATGGCAGAGGTGAGGGCAGCGTGGCTGGGCGACGCCGCAATACAGCGCTGAGAGCCGGAGCCCCGCCCGCAAATCCGCGGCTGCCGGACGCCGTGGTCCTCGACTCCGAAGGCCTGAGCAGGGCATCCGGCAACGCGCGGACCCGTGCCGAGCTGATAATGGCCCGCCAGTTCGGCGCGACCGTGCATGTCAGCGCCGTCACGCTCACCGAGACCCTGCGCGGCAGCCCGCGCGACGCCCGCATTCATGCGCTGCTCAAGGCCGTGAAGAAAGAGCCAGTCACCTCAGATCAGGGAAGGGCGGCTGGCGAGTTGCTGGGGAAGACCGGGCGTGCCGATACCGTGGACGCGATCGTTGCCATCACTGCTGCGGGACTAGGGCAAAGCGTCCGGATCCTCACCGGAGACGTGGACGATCTCAGCGCCCTCACCGCAGACATGAAGAACGTATCCGTAGTCCCCGTCTGAATGTGGGCGCTGGCGGCGCTGGGCACCCGAGCGGAGCGGTCAGGCGGTGACGAGCTGGGGGGCGGTGCTCGCCGGTGAGTCCAGCAGGCCGCGGCGGCGAAGCTCGGGCCGCACGCCCTCGCCGAACCAGTACGCCTCCTCCAGATGCGGGTAGCCGGACAGGATGAACTCCTCGATCCCGAGCGACGCGTACTCCTCGATCCGGTCGGCCACCTCCGCGTGGCTGCCGACGAGCGCCGTGCCCGCACCGCCGCGCACCAGCCCGACACCGGCCCAGAGGTTCGGGTAGATCTCCAGGTCGGCGGCGGAACCACTGGTGCGGAAGTTCGCGTGCAGCGCCCGCATGCGTTCCTGGCCGACCGACTCGCTGTTGGCGAGAGCCTTCTGCGCGGTGGCGATCTCTTCCGGGTCGAGGTAGCTGAGCAGCTTCTCGGCCTCCGCCCATGCTTCCCCCGCGGAGTCCCGGGTGATGACGTGCAGCCGTATCCCGAACCGCAGCGTCCGTCCCTCGCGTGCCGCGAGCTCGCGGATCCAGGCGATCTTCTCCGCCACCTGAGCGGGCGGCTCGCCCCAGGTCAGGTACACATCGACATATCTCGCCGCGACCGGGCCCGCGGCGGCCGACGAGCCGCCGAAGTAGATGTCCGGGTGCGGCTCGGGCGGCTGCATGACGGTCGCCCCCTCCACCTGGTAGTGGTCCCCGGAGAAGTCGAACGGCTCGCCGCTCCAGGTGCCGCGCACGATCGCGAGGAATTCACCGGTGCGCGCGTACCGCTCGTCATGCGGCAGGTGATCACCGAACCGGCGCTGCTCGTCCGACTGCCCTCCGGTCACCACGTTGAGCAGCAGGCGGCCGCGTGAGATGCGCTGGTAGGTGGCGGCCATCTGGGCCGCCAGCGTCGGCGAGGTCATCCCGGGCCGGAACGCGACGAGGAACTTCAGCCGCTGCGTCTCGCGGATCAGCGCCGCCGTCACCAGCCAGGCGTCCTCGCACCAGGTCCCGGTCGGGGTCAGCACCGCCTCGAATCCGGCCTGCTCGGCCGCCCGGGCCACCTGCGCCAGGTAGTCGATGTCCGGGGGCCGCACGGCGTTCGCGGCGGCGGAAGCCGCCGCGAACGGAGTCGGGAGGCCAGTACTGTCGATCGGGACGCTGTGCCCGCGGCCGATGATCGCGCGGCCGTCGCCGGAGGTGGGCAGGAACCAGTGGAACTTCAGGGTCACGACGATCCCCCCGGCACGGTGTCGTTGAAGGTGGTCACGGTGTAGCTGGACATGCTTACCTTGGCCGGTATCAGGCCGGCGGAGTAGAACGCGTTCACCAGCTGCTGCTCGGCGCTGATGACGCCGGGCGTGATCGTGGTCGGCTTGTTCACGGCGTCCTGTGCCGCCTTCACCATGATGCTGTTCGGCAGGCCGGTGGCGTCGCCCCAGAGCTTCGCCCACGTCTGGGTGTGACTCTCTGACCAGACGTACGCCTGGTTCAGGATCTTCAGGTAGTCCCGGATCGCGGCGGTCTTGCCGGGATCGGCCAGCGCGGCGCGGGAGGCGACCTCGAAGGAGTAGGGGGCGCCGTAGCCGTTGCCGTTGACGAGGATGCGCGCGTTGTCCTGGCCCGTGACCTGCTCGATGTACGGCGACCAGATGTCCCACGCGTCCACGTGGCCGGAGTTGAACGCGGCCAGCGCCGCGGCGGGCTGGAGGTAATCCAGGGTCACCTGCTTGGTGGTGATGCCGGCCTTGTTGAGCACGGTCAGCAGGTGGTAGTCGGCCGAGCTGCCCTGCGCTACCGCGATCTTCTTGCCCTTGAGCTGGGAGATCGAGGTGATCGGAGAGTTCTTCGGCACCACGAGTGCGGCCCCGTTCGGGGGAGCTTCCCGGGCCCCGACGATCGCCACCTGCTCGCCGCCCGCGGCGGCGAAGACGGGGGGTGCATCGCCCACACCGCCGATGTCGACGGAGCCGGAGCCCATGGCCTGGAGCATCGGGGGCCCGGAGGTGAAGTCGGACCAGCTGGCCTTGAACGGGAGCTTGTTGATCAGGCCGGCCGCCTGCAGGAGGGCCTGCGCGCCGGTGCCCTTCTGGTCGCCGATGTTCAGCGTCACCGACGAGACGTTCGTCGTGCCCGCCGTGCCCGACCCGGAAGGGCTGGCCGCCGGGGTGGACGACGACGAGCAGGCGGCGGCCGTGAGCACGGCCGCTATCCCGCCGGCGGCGAGCAGCGCGCGGCGGCCGCGCCGCGACCGGCTGGTGGCGACGGCACGGACGAAGGCACCGCCCGCGGCACGGCGCTCCAGGCCGCTGTGCCCGGGGTGCCGGCTGGTGCCGGCGGTGTCTCGGCTGGTCATATCGTTCCCTGTCCTATTCAAAGGTCATGTCACATCTCGGGTTGTCACGCCGAGCTCGGTGAGGAGGCGGATTCGCAGCGCGACCAGGTCCGGATGGTCCCGGTCCCGCGGGCGGTCGAGGGTGATAGCGGCGGAGTGCGCGATCTTGCCGTCGGACAGGACCAGCACCCGGTCGGCGAGCGCGAGCGCCTCGTCCACGTCGTGGGTGACCAGCAGGACGGCGGGCTGATGGCGCTCCCACAGCGAGAGGACCAGGTTGTGCATGCTGATCCGGGTCAGGGCGTCCAGCGCGCTGAACGGCTCGTCGAGCAGCAGCAGGCCCGGCTCCCGGACCAGGGCGCGGGCCAGCGCCGCCCGCTGGGCCTCACCACCGGACAGGGTGAGCGGCCAGGCTTCCGCCCGCGCCGCGAGCCCGACCTCGTCCAGGGCCGCCCGGGCCACGCCCCTGGGATCGGACGCCCGCAGGCCCAGGCTGATGTTGGCCCAGACCCGTTTCCACGGCACCAGGCGCGGTTCCTGGAACACCACGGAGACCGGCCCGCTGGTGGCGAGTTCGCCCGTCACGTCCCGGTCCAGCCCGGCCAGGGCGCGCAGCAGGGTGGACTTCCCCGTGCCGCTGCGGCCGATCATGGCCACGAACTCGCCCTGGCCGATCTCCAGATCCAGGTTGTCGAGGACGGTGTGATCGCCGAAGGAGCGGCTGAGGCCCTGAGCCTGCGCCACGGTTCCCGTCGCGGCGGGGCTGGCGGTGCCACTGGGCCCCCGTTCGGCCGCTATGGTTCCATGATTCCGCGTCGCCATGCCAGCGCCCTCCTCTCGATCAGCCGGACAAGGGAGTCGGTGAGCAGTCCGAGAACCAGGTAGACGAGCAGGGCCACGAAGATGTCGTTCATCTGGAGGAATGACTCAGCCTGGTTGATGATGAAGCCGAGGCCTGCGTTGGTGTTGATCTGCTCGGCCACGATCAGCGCGAGCCAGGCGGCGCCCAGGCTCTGCCGCAGCCCGACGAGGATCATCGGCAGCGCGCCGGGCAGCACCACGTGCCGGATCAGCTCGCGCCTGCGCAGCCCGAGGACCTGGCCCAGCTCAGCGAGCTTGCCGTCCACGCCGCGGATGCCGGCGAAGGTGGTGAGGTAGAGCGGGATGGCCGCGGCGAGCGCGATCAGCGTGATCTTCGGCGTATTACCGATCCCGAACCACACGATGAACACCGGGATCAAGCCGAAGAGCGGCAGCGTCCGCAGTGCCTGCATGATCGGGTCGACGGAGTTCTCGCCGAGGCGGCTCAGCCCCGCGAGGACGGCGAGGATCACGCCGATGCTGCCGCCGATCGCGAAACCGATCGCCATCCGTTCGAGCGAGATGGCCATCGCGCCCTGCAGGGTCCCGTAGGTCGGCGAGCTCGTCGTGATGAGGTGGACCGCGGTGCTCCACAGCGTGGTCAGCGACGGAAGCTTCTGCTGCGAAACGAGGCCGGTCGTGCTGGCGATCTGCCAGAGCGCGAGGACCACGATCGGGCTGATCAGGCGGAGCCATCCCCGGCGCCGGCGGCTGCGGTCGGGAGCGGCCGGCCGTGCTTGCGGACCGACTATGACGCCGAGGGTCGGCAGGCTTCCCGCCCCGGCTGCTGGCTCTGCCGGGCTGCCCCGCCTGGTCGCGGCGGTGCCGGTGGATACGGACACGGCTGAACCTCCCTTCCTATGCTCTCGCCATGTTGGGCGATCTTCTCTATTAAGTCAACTCATAATATAGGGAATAGGTCAGGTGCCGGATCGGTTCGCGGGGCGGGACGCGTCACCGGCTGTTAACGCGGCCGATCGGTGAGGTTCGGCTCGGTCGCCTACGATCGCAGATGTGTCTCAATATCACGACATGATCGGTTCCGCCCCCGACCCTGCGCCGGACGGCTGCGACCCCGCGCCGGACGGACTTGCGCCCACGCCAGACGGAAAGCTCGCGGCCGTACCGGACCAGGACGGGGCGCTGTCGGCGGCGGCTGCGGCGGGACTGCGCGGCGTGATCATCGACTGGGGCGGTGTGCTGACCAATTCCATCCGGGAGACCGTGGCCGCCTGGCTGGAGGCCGAAGGCGTCGCCTGGGAAAGCTATGCCGCCGTCATGCGTCCCTGGCTGGAAGACGCCTATTACGCGGACGCCACGGGCAACCCGGTCCATGCCCTGGAACGCGGTGAGTGCACCGTCGAGGAGTTCGAGCAGATGTTCGCCGCCCGCCTGATCCGGGCCGACGGCGGGACCGTGCCGGCCGACGGCCTGCTGCGGCGCATGTTCGCCGCGAGCCTGCCGGTGCCGGCCATGTACGACATGCTGCGCGCGCTCCGTGCGGCGGGTTTCCGTACCTGCCTGCTGTCGAACTCATGGGGACCGGGCGACTATCAGCGCGAGGACTTCCCGGAACTGTTCGACGCCGTGGTCATCTCCGGCGAGGTCGGCATGCGTAAGCCCGAGCACCGGATCTTCCTGCACGCTGCCGAACTGATCGGCCTGACGCCGGACGAGTGCGTGTTCATCGACGACATCGAGGCGAACGTGGCGGCGGCGGTGGCGTGCGGCATGGCCGGTGTCCGGCACGAGGATCCGCGGCTGACCGCCGAGCGGCTCACCACGCTTCTCGGCATCTCGCTGGCCGCGTAGCGGCTCCCGGCGCGGCTGGTCTAGCCTTGGCAGCCATGGCGGACTACCCGCAGGCCTCCAGCGAGGGGCGTTCGGCCAACATGCGCGCCATCCGGCGGACCAATACCAAGCCCGAACTGGCGCTCCGCCGGGCGCTGCACCAGATGGGGTACCGCTTCCGCAAGGATTACCGGCTTGACCTCGACAGCGGGCGGCGCGTGCGGCCCGACATCGCGTTCACCGCGCGGAAGGTCGCGGTCTTCGTGGACGGATGTTTCTGGCACGCCTGCCCGGATCATGGCTCGAAACCATCGGTCAACCAGGGCTACTGGGCGCCGAAGCTGCTCAGGAACGTGGAAAGGGACCGCGCCGCCGACACCGCGCTTGAACTCGCCGGCTGGCAGGTCGTCCGGCTGTGGGAGCATGTGCCGCTTGACGACGCCGTCGCCGCCGTTGTCGCCGCGCTCGGCAGGACCCCTGCGGGCCGGGCTGATGGGGACGCAGCTTCCGGCGCCGACATGGCCAACGGCGCCGAGCCGGGCAGCCGGTAACGCACCGGCCGCGCTGACCGGCATTCTGCGACCTGGCGCCCTCGGACCTGTCACACTCTGATCAGCCCCGCAGTGGCGGGGCGTTCGCGACCGCCTGAGCCGGCCATGGCGGGTCATTCCGCGATCCTGCGAGGAACTGATGCGTGTATATCTGCCGTCGACACTTCCGGCGCTCGCCGCCACGCTGCGGGCCGGTGAGATCGGGCCGGCCCCGGCCACGGGCTTCGCTGTCACGCCGGCACTCCGCGAGTGGTACGCAAGCGGGGACTTGGAGGAACTCGAATACGTCGCGCTCATGGAGGCGGCCCGCGCGTCACTGCGGCTCCTCGCAGCGGATCCCGGCGCGCCGGCCCGCCGCGTCGTGCTGGCCGGTGAGGTCCCCGATGAACAGATCGGCCGGTCCGATGATCAGGTCCACCCGGCCGCGGTCCTGGTCCTGAGCCCCGTGCCGATGGCCGCTGTGGCGGCCGGGCACGTCGACGACCCGGACGCCGCTGACGACGTCCGGGCCGCGGTCGCCGCGCTGGTGGCCGCGGACGACGGTGACGACGATGCGAGGTTCACGGTGGACGGGGCCGAAGGCCATGAATTGCTGTGGTACGCCACCCAGGAGCTCTATCTCCTTTTCCCTGGGCCGCACTTATCGATCTGGGCCGCACTTATCGATGGCCGAGAAGCCCCACATCTGCAGGCCCTTACCGCCGCTCACCATCTCGAACCCGGCGGTGATGTTCTGCAGGTACCAGTTCGGATTGATCAGGCAGTGGCGCTCCGCGACCTTGATGAAGTCGTTGACGTGGATCCCCTGTAGGTCGTTGACCTGGCGGACCTTCCTGAACTGGATGTAGTTCCACGACCCGAGCGGGTTGTACGCCCGCCAGGTAAGGAACCGGTAGAGTGCGCCGTCCACCCGGACGAGCGGCCATCTTCTATAGTCCCCGCCGAGGGTGTTCCGGAGCCAGATCATGATCTCCGCACCGTGGTCCTGCCCGTTGAGGTAGTAGCCCTTCGAGAACCAGATGTCGTACGCGGCGTTGTATGCGCCCCTGGGGTTGCCCGCGGTGTCCACCGACGTGACCGGGTTGCCGTCGGACCTCACCTTGACCGGCAGCGTCCGGTGCGGTGAGCAGATCCCCCACGAGCACCCGTGTGCCTGGCTAGCGTCCCGGAGATGCGGGTAGCCTCCCAGCATCCGCATAACAGCAGGGGAGACGACCGTCATGGACGCCGTCACGAACGTGCCAGCGCCGGTCAACGAGCCGGTCAGGCAGTACCAGCCGGGCAGCCACGAGCGAGCCGTGCTGGAAACGAAGATCAAGCAGCTCGCCGGCCAGCAGGCCGAGCTTCCCATGACCGTGGGCGGCCGCCGCCGGATGGGCAGCGGCGAGCTGATCGACGTGGTTGCGCCGCACAACCACCGCCAGGTCCTGGGGCGCCTCGGCAACGCCACCGACGAGGACGTGGCCGCCGCGATCGACGCGGCCCGCGCCGCCGCCCCCGGCTGGCGGGCGCTGTCGTTCGATGACCGCGCGGCGGTCTTTCTCAGGGCCGCCGACCTGCTCGCCGGGCCGTGGCGCGCGATACTCAACGCCGCCACCATCCTCGGCCAGTCGAAGTCGCCCTATCAGGCAGAGATCGACGCGGTCTGCGAGCTCATCGACTTCTTCCGCTTCAACGTGCATTACGCACGGCGTCTGCTGGCTGAGCAGCCGGAGTCCGCGCCGGGCACGTGGAACCGGCTGGAGTACCGCCCGCTCGAGGGTTTCGTGGTCGCGATCACCCCGTTCAACTTCACCTCGATCGCGGGGAACCTGCCGACCGCGCCGGCGCTGCTCGGCAATGTCGTGGTATGGAAGCCGTCGCCGACTCAGCAGCTGGCCGCGCACTACACGATGCGCCTGCTCGAGGCCGCTGGGCTGCCGCCCGGCGTGATCAACATGGTGACCGGAGACGGGCAGGCGGTGTCCCGCGTGGCGCTGTCCCATGCCGACCTGGCGGGTATCCATTTCACCGGCTCGACAGCGACGTTCCAGCACCTGTGGCGCACCGTCGGCGAGAACATCGGCCGCTTCCGCGGCTATCCGAGGCTCGTCGGCGAGACCGGCGGCAAGGACTTCGTGATCGTGCACCCGTCCGCGGAGGTGGACGCGCTCGCGACGACGCTGATCCGTGGCGCCTTCGAATACCAGGGCCAGAAGTGCTCGGCGGCTTCCCGCGCCTATGTGCCACGCTCCATATGGGACGCCCACCGCGACGACTTCATCGACCAGGTCGAGTCCCTGACCATGGGCGACGTGTCGGCCGACCTGTCGCTGTTCATGGGAGCGGTGATCGACGCGCGGGCCCTCGCCAAGCACGCTGCCGCGTTCGAACGGGCACGCAGCAGGCCGTCGGTCCGGGTGCTGACCGGCGGCCGGGTCGACGACAGGGAGGGCTACTTCGTCCAGCCCACCGTGCTTGAATGCACCGATCCCGGCGACGAAGTCTTCAGAACCGAGTACTTCGGGCCGATCCTCGCCGTGTATCCCTACCCGGATGACGCGTACGACGAGATGCTGGCGCAGGCGGCGGATGTCGCACCATACGCCCTGACCGGCTCGATCCTGGCCCAGGACCGTGCCGCGATCACTGCCGCGACGCAGGCGCTGAGGTTCTCGGCCGGCAACTTCTACATCAATGACAAGCCCACCGGCGCGGTGGTCGGCCAGCAGCCGTTCGGCGGGGGGAGGGCAAGCGGCACCAACGACAAGGCCGGTTCCGTATTCAATCTGATCCGCTGGGTAAGCCCTCGCGCCATCAAGGAGCTATTCGTGCCGCCGACCGATTACCGGTATCCCCACATGGGCTGACACCGGGACAGCTGCTGCCTGGGCAGCGATGGTGCGACCGGTCCCGGGAAGCCGGTCCGGGGAAATCCTCATCGGAGTAGCGTGTCTCATGTAAACGTAAACAGCTATCACCGCAGCGTCACCACAGGCGGCCAGAGCCCGTGCTGCCGGCCTGACCAGTGAACGCCGCAGTGGACAGAGAGCAGAGCGAGGCATCCATTCACCGCCTGGTCCTTTGGAACATCGACCTGACGCTCGTTGACGTGACACGGGTGATGCGAGAGGCCTACGTCGAGGCCTTCCGCCGGGTGACCGGCCGCCCGCTGGTGCGGCTGCCGCAGATGGCAGGCCGGTCAGAGTCGGAGATCTTCTTTGAGGCGCTGGCGCTCAACGGCGTCGACGTCAGCGATGTCGGTCCCTCGGAGAAGCTGCTGGCACCGTTCGGCAGTGAGCTCGCGACCGCGCTCGCGTCACGCCGCGACCTGCTGCGCAAAGACGGCCAGGCGCTGCCGGGTGCCAGCGATGCGCTCGCGGCGGTCGGGAAGCTGGACGGGGTCATCCAGACCGTGCTAACCGGTACCAGCAAGCCAAACGCCCTGCTGAAGCTGCGCACCTTCGAGCTTGAGCAGTTCTTCGATTTCGGCGTCGGCGGATACGGCTCGGAGCCGTATCCGAAAGGGGCCCTGCTGCGGGTGGCACGGCTGCGCGCGGCCGAAAAGTACGGCGTCACCCTCGACGAGCGCGCATGCGTCTACATCGCCGATTCGGTACGTGACGTGCAGGCGGCCAGGATGGGCGGCGCTGCCTCGGCCGCGGTGACCAGCGGGCGCTCGACAGCCGCCGAGCTGCGGGCGGCCGGTGCCGATGCCGTGCTCGCTGATCTCACCGACGCGGCGGAGGTCGCGGCCGTGGTCGAGCGCCTCACCCGCCCTATACCCTGATTGCCAGATGTTACGGCTTGTCCTGACTCGCTGGGCCGGTACGAACGCCTGGCTGTAACCCGCTGAGGCGCCGACTGACAGCCACGCTCGCTCCTCTCTGGGGCGATGCATCTCTCGGTGATGCTCGCGCCAAGCCGGCTGTTCTTTTGCCAGGACGCCGACCAGGGTAAATGCTTGGGAGTATGCCAACCAATGATGGGATCACCGAGACTGCGGACGGCGCGCGCGGCGCCGGGCTCACCGAACAGGGCTACGGCGACGTGCTCTGGGAGCCGAGCGCACACGACGTGGAGAGTGCGCGGATCACCGCGTACCTGCGATGGCTCGCGGCCGAGCGCGGCCTGGATTTCGGCGGCTATGAAGAACTATGGCGCTGGTCGGTAAGCCGGCTCGCCGATTTCTGGGGCACGATCTGGGACTACTTCGACGTGCGGGGCGACCGCGGGCCAGGACCCGTTCTGGACGGCGGCCCCATGCCCGACGTGCGCTGGTTCAGCGGTGCGACGATCAATTACGCCCGTAACGCACTGCGCACTGCGCAGACCGATCCCGACCGTGTAGCACTCATTTTCCGTACCGAACGAGAGCTTGGTGACAGCTCTCCGCGAGAGCTTGGTGGCAGCATCAGCTACGGCGAACTGGCGGCGGAAGTGGCCCGGGTCGCGGACGGGCTGCGCTCCCTCGGCGTTGGTAAGGGCGACAGGGTCGCGGCCCTGCTGCCGAACGGCCCGCAGGCGGTCATCGCGCTGCTGGCGGCCGCGAGCCTCGGCGCGATCTGGTCGTCGTGCTCACCGGATTTCGGCCCGGCGAGTGTTATTGACCGGTTCGCGCAGATCCAGCCCAAGGTGCTGATCGCCGTGGCCAGCTATTCCTACGGGGGAAAGGAATACCGCCGTGGCGACGTGGTGAGTGAGATCGCGGCGGCGCTCCCGGACCTGGCCGCGGTGATCATGGTGGACGGCCCCGGGACGCCCCCGGCGCGTCCGGCCCACCCGGTGGGGACCCGGCTGCTGGAGTGGGCTGACCTGGGTACGGGAAGCGGCCGCGCCGAACCGGACTTCGAGGACGTAGCGTTCGACCATCCACTGTGGATCCTGTACTCCTCGGGCACCACGGGGCTGCCCAAGCCGATCATGCACGGGCACGGCGGGATCGTCCTGGAGCATCTCAAGACCCTGTCGTTCCATCAGGATCTCGGTGCCGGTGACGTCTTCTTCTGGTACACCACCACCGGCTGGATGATGTGGAACTTCCTCGTCGGCGGCCTGCTCGTCGGCGCGACCCTGGTGACCTATGACGGGAGCGCCACCTACCCCGGTACCGATGCGCTGTGGCGGATCGCCGAGCAAGCCGGCGTCACCTACTTCGGCGTGGGTGCGCCCTATCTGCTGGCGTGCGCCAAGGCGGACCTGGAGCCCGGGCGTGAGCTGGGCCTGTCGGCGCTGCGCGGGGTCGGCTCGACAGGGTCACCGCTGCCGCCCGAGGGATTCCGCTGGGTCTACGACCGGGTGAAGCCCAACCTTGTTCTCGGCTCGTTCTGCGGCGGAACCGACCTGTGTACCGGCTTTGTCGGGCCGTGCCCCCTGCTGCCAGTCCGTTCGGGCGTGATAGCGGGCCGCTGCCTCGGCGCGAAGGTGGAGGCGCTCGGCGCGGCCGGGCAGCCGGTCGTCGGGGAGGTGGGTGAGCTTGTGCTCACCGAGCCCATGCCGTCCATGCCGGTCGGGTTCTGGAACGATCCGGGGCAGGCGCGCTACCGGGACAGCTATTACGCCGCCTATCCCGGCAGATGGCGGCATGGAGACTGGATAAAGATGCTGCCCGACGGCGGATGCGTGATCTACGGCCGCTCGGATGCCACGCTGAACCGCGGTGGCGTGCGGATGGGCACCAGCGAGTTCTACCGCGTTGTCGAGGCGTTCCCCGACGTGACCGACAGCCTCGTCGTCGACACGGGACAGCTCGGCAGCGAGGGGCGTCTCGTGCTCTACGTCACTCTCGCGCCGGGGCGGGAACTTGACGAGGACCTGGCCGGCCGGCTGCGCGCCGCGCTGCGGGCGAAGCTCTCGCCCCGGCACGTACCGGATGAGATTCACCAGGTCCCCGGTATACCGCGAACGCTCTCGGGTAAGAAGCTCGAGGTGCCGGTGCGGAAGATCTTGCAGGGCACGCCGGTCGCCGAGGCCGCTGACCCGGAGGCGCTGGCCAATCCTGACGTGCTGGTGCACTTCCTTCCGGGGGGTTTGTCCCCCCGGGCAGATACCGCGGGGGGCGGGAACCCGCGGTGACCGGTAACCTTTCCTGTTGTCCGGCAGCCTATTGGGCCAGGCCCCTTCCGCCTCCCCATCGTCATATGACGGTCACGATCTATGTAAGTCGCGTGATCCTCGGCGGCACGGGGCGGGGGCTGCTGAGACATAAAAACTGACATATGGATCTGCGTAACGTGCGGAAGTTGCATATGCCCCTGATGCGGTGGCGAGCCGCCATCGTCGGCACGCGCCCGCCAGGCGCGACGCTGTTGGCGGAACGGCCTGCGGAACGGTTGAGGAACGGACAGCGATGTCGGAGAGCGCGGATGAGTCAAGGGACGTTCTGCTGGACCAGGCGGCGCAGGCCGTCAGGGCAGCGGCCGAGGCCGGCGGGGAGGCGGCGGCCCCTGGCCGGGCCGGACCACCGGCTCCATCCGGCGGCACACCCGGCGAAGCGCTCCGCGGCACGGTTGGTGATGTGGCCGGCTACCTGCGCGCCTACTATCGCCATGTCGCGACGCAGGACCTTGCCTCGTTCGGTCCCGAGCGGATCGCCGCGGTAGCGGCACAGCACGCGGACCTTGGCGGGCGCCGGCCACAGGGCCGCGCCCTGGTGCGGGTGATCGAGGCCGACGCCGGGTCCGGGGCGGCCGCGCCCGCGGGCGCGGCGGCTATGGCGGCCTTCGGCCCCGTCAGGACGGTGGTGGACATCGTCACCGACGACATGCCGTTCCTGGTGGACTCGGTGACGATGGAGCTCAACCGGCATCACGCGGGCATCCAGCTGATTCTGCATCCGCAGCTGCTGGCGTGCCGTGATGTCACCGGGGTCCTGCACCGTGTGTCCGGTCACGCCAACGACGGCGCCGCGGACGCGGGGCCCGGCGAGATCACCGAATCGTGGATCCACATCGAGCTCGGCGCACTCGGCGACCGCGTCCCGCTCGCCCAGCTGGAGGCGGACCTGCGGCGGGTGCTCGACGACGTCCGGATCACGATGGAGGACCAGCCGCGGATGAGGTCGGTCGCCGCCGCCCTGGCCGGCCGGCTCGCCGAGGCGGGCCAGCTCCCCGACGCGGGCCAGCCCCCCGAGGCCGGCGACCACGAGGCCGGCGAACTGCTGCGCTGGCTCGCCGACGGCCACTTCATCTTCCTCGGCTACCGGGAGTACGACCTGGCACCCGGCGAGGACGGCATGACGCTGCGCGCCCTGCCCGGGACCGGCCTCGGCATCCTCCGCCACGACAGGCAGGGTTCAGACTCGTTCGCGGCGCTGCCGCCCGACATCCGTGCCAAGGCGCGCGAACCGCACCGGCTCGTGCTGGCCAAGGGAAACTCGCGGTCGACGGTGTACCGCAACAAATACCTCGACTACGTGTCGGTGAAGAAGCTCGGCGATGACGGCAGCGTGGTCGGCGAATGGCGATTCCTCGGGCTCTACACCCATTCGGCCTACACCGAGAGCATCGCCCGCATTCCGGTGCTGCGCCGCAAGCTCTCCGGCGTGCTGACGGCGGCCGGCCTGTTCGCCGACAGCCACGACGGCAACGATCTCATCGAGATCCTGGAGAGCTACCCGCGTGAGGAGCTGTTCCAGATCTCGGTCGGGCAGCTCACCCAGATCGCGCTCGGCGTTCTCCGGCTGCGTGAACGCAAGCAGACCAGGCTGTTCCTGCGCCGGGACGTGTACGGGCGGTACATGTCATGCCTGGTGTACCTGCCAAGGGACCGGTACACCACCGCCGTCAGGCTGCACGCGCAGGAGATCCTCCGCAAGGCACTGCACGGCGTTGCCGTTGACTACAGCACGATGATAGGCGAATCGGCCCTGGCCCGCCTGCATGTTGTCGTGCGCGGCGAGCGGGGCCGCCCGCTGCCGGACGTCGACGCCGCGGCCCTGGAAAGGGAGCTCGCGGCGGCGGTCCGCTCCTGGGACGAGGACCTCGAAGAGGAGGCGGCGCGCGCCCTGGGCGGCGAGCGCGCCCGGTACCTGCTCGACAGCTTCGCCACCGCCATCCCCGAGACCTACAAGGCGGACGTGACGGCGGCCGAGGCCGTTGATGACCTCCGCCGGATCGAGCGGCTGCGTGAAGCCGGTGACGCGTTCGCCGTCCGGCTGCGGCAGGCCGACAGCTCCAGCGGCGGGCAGTGGCGGCTGCGCGTGTACCGCTCCGGTGCGCCGATCATCCTGTCCGACGTGCTGCCCCGGCTCCAGCACATGGGCCTTGAGGTGGTCGACGAGCATCCGTATGAGTTCGCGGGAAGTGCCACCGCGAACCCGTTCTGGATATATGACTTCGGCCTGCGGGTGGAAACGGCGCCGCGATGGGGACGCTCCCGCGGCAGCGCCGACCGGGAGCACTTCGAGGAGGCGCTGGCCGCGCTCTGGCGAGGCGAGATCGAGGATGACGGCTTCAACGCCTTGGTCCTCGACGCGGGCCTGACCTGGCGCGAAGTGGTCGTGCTGCGCGCCTACGCGAAGTACCTGCGCCAGGCTGGGACCCGGTTCAGCCAGGATTACATCCAGCGGGCGCTGCGGTCTAACGTGGCAGTGGCGCGGCTGCTCATCAGGCTCTTCGAATCGCAGTTCGACCCGGTACGCCAGGGCGGCGAGAGTGAGCGCAGCGAGGCGATCGCCGAGGAGATCCGCGGCGAACTGGACGAGGTCATGAGCCTCGACCACGACCGGATCCTGCGCTCCTACTTTGAGCTGATCGAGGCCACCCTGCGAACGAACTACTATCGCGGCGCCGGGCAGTCGGCGTATGCCCCCTATCTCGTGGTGAAGCTCGACCCCGGCCGGGTCCGCAGCCTGCCGGCGCCGCAGCCGAAGTTCGAGATCTTCGTGTACTCGCCGCGGATGGAGGCGGTGCACCTGCGGTTCGGGCGCGTGGCGCGTGGCGGGCTTCGCTGGTCTGACCGGCTGGAGGACTTCCGCACGGAGGTTCTCGGGCTGGTAAAGGCTCAGCAGGTGAAGAACGCGGTCATCGTCCCCTCCGGGGCGAAAGGCGGGTTCGTGTGCAAGCGACTGCCCGATCCCGCGGACCGCGAGGCATACCAGGCCGAGGTGCTGGCCTGCTACAAGATGTTCATCAGCGCCATGCTGGACGTGACCGACAACGCGCACGGCGGGCGGGTGGATCCGCCGCGGGAGGTCGTGCGGCGCGACGGCGATGACCCGTACCTGGTCGTGGCCGCCGACAAGGGAACCGCGACATTCTCCGACGTGGCAAATGAGATCGCCGTCAGCTACGGGTTCTGGCTCGGCGACGCCTTCGCCTCCGGCGGGTCGGAAGGCTATGACCACAAGAAGATGGGCATCACTGCACGCGGCGCCTGGGAGTCGGTGAAGTGCCACTTCGCCGCTCTGGGGATGAACCCGGACACTGACGAGTTCACCGTGGCCGGCATCGGCGACATGTCCGGCGACGTGTTCGGCAACGGGATGCTGCTGTCACGGAAGATAAAGCTGGTCGCTGCGTTCGATCACCGGCATGTGTTCATCGACCCCGCCCCCGATCCGCAGGCCAGCTTCGCCGAGCGGCAGCGGCTGTTCGCGATGGCCCGCTCGTCATGGGCGGACTATGACCGGTCGCTGATCTCCGCGGGCGGCGGGGTCTGGCCGAGGAGCGTGAAGTCCGTGCCGCTGTCGCCGCAGGCACGGGCGGCGCTCGGCATCGAGCCCGCGGTGCTGGCGCTCTCCCCCGACGAGCTGATCTCACGGATCCTGACCGCACCCGTCGACCTGCTGTGGAACGGCGGCATCGGCACCTACGTGAAGGCCAGCAGCGAAGGACAGGCCGACTGCGGCGACCGGGCCAACGATGCGGTCCGCGTCGCCGCGTCGTCGCTGCGCGCTCGGGTGGTCGCGGAGGGCGGGAACCTGGGGCTCACCCAGGCCGCCAGGATCGAGTACGCGCTCGGCGGCGGGCTGATCGACACCGACTTCATCGACAACTCGGCCGGTGTTGACACCTCCGACCACGAGGTCAACATCAAGATCCTGCTCGACCAGGCCGTCCGTGGCGGGGAGATCCCGCACGGCGACCGGAACCGGCTGCTGCACGAGATGACCGACGAGGTCGCCGCGCTCGTCCTCCGGCACAACTACCACCAGAACATGGCCCTGGCCACCTCCCGGGCGCAGGCACCGCAGATGCTCCACGTCCACGCCCGCTACCTGCGCGCACTGGAACTGGACAAGCGGCTGCGGCGCGGCCAGGACGGGGTGCCCGGCGAGAAGGAGATCGCCGAGCGCCGGTCGGCCGGCAAGGGCCTGACCAACCCGGAGCTGGCGCTGCTGCTCACGCACACCAAGATCGCCTCCGCCGAGGAGGTACTCGCCTCCGGCCTGGCCGACGACCCCTACCTGCGCCGCGAGCTGGCCGGTTACTTCCCCGCGCCGCTCCGCGCCAGGCACGCCGGCCGGATGGAAACCCATCCGCTGCGCCACGAGATCATCACCACCTCCGTGGTCAACGAGATGGTCGACACGTCCGGCACCACCTTCGCGTTCCGGCTGAACGAGGAGACGGGCGCCTCGGTGCCGGACATCACCCGCGCGTGGCTGGTGGCCCGCGACGTCTTTGGCATGCAGGAATTCTGGCGGCAGGTCACCGAACTGTACCGGCAGATCGATATCGGCACGCAGATCACGCTGCTGCTGGAAGGGCGCAAGCTGGTCGAGCGCGCCTGCCGGTGGCTGCTGTACAACCGGCGGCCGCCGATCGACATCGCCGGCTGCGTGGACCACTTCTCCGGCGGGGTCCTCGCCGTGCGCTCCGGCCTGCCGAAACTGCTCACCGGGCGGGACATGGAGAGCTTCGAGGAGCGGCGGGACTCGTTCGCGGCGCGCGGGGTGCCATCGGACCTGGCCCACACGGTGGCCGGCATGGTGCCGTCGTACTCAGCCTTCGACATCGTGGAAAGCGCCGCGGCGACCTCCCGCGGCGTGGAGGAGACCGCGGAGGTCTACTTCGATCTCGCCAGCCGGCTCCAGATCGCGAGGCTGCGTGACCGGATCGTGTCGCTGCCGCGTGACGACAGATGGAGCAGCATGGCCCGGGCGGGCCTCCGGGACGACCTCTACGCCGCGCAGGCCGCCCTCACCCGCGACGTGCTGTGCGTCGGTGGCCCAGGCACGCCCGAAGAGCGGCTCGCCGCCTGGGCAGAGCGGAACGAGGCCGCCGTGGCCCGCGCCAACCGGACGCTGGGCGAGATCTGGGAGAGTGAGCGGTTCACGTTCACGACTCTCTCGGTCGCGCTGCGCGCGGTCCGGGCGCTCGTAGCCTCAAGTTCGCTGCCGCACCCGGTGTAACCGGCGAGTAACCGGCGCAGGCTACGGACAGGCGATCGTTACCGGCCCAGCGAGTCCGGGCCTTCAGGCCCGGCGAGTGGCCGGTGTATCGGCGAGCAACCGGCGCAGGCTATGGACAGGCGATCGTTACCGGCCCAGCGAGTCCGGGCCTTCAGGCCCGGCGAGTGGCCGGTGTATCGGACCCCAGCCCGGGAAAGCTGACGGGGGGTTCCGGGGGGTCGCCCCCCCGGGCTAACTCAGTACCCGTGCGCGTAGGCGGGGCCGCCCCCGGCGCCGATGACCTGGATCTTGGCGGCCTGCGCAGTGCCGGGCGGGTCGAGCGCGACGAATTGCAGCGTTTGGTCGGCCGTCAGCTGATGGTGCAGGGGCGGCTGGTTAGCTTTCAGCAGGGCCTGGTACGCGGCCGGAACGGGGATAGTCGGCAGCGGGGCTTTGCTGTGCGCGGACGGCTTACTGGTCGTCTCGGTGGTCGTATTCAGGTACATGGTGTAGAACACCAGCGCGCCGCCGTCCGTGGTGCGCAGCGCGAACTCGGGGTAGCTCGTCCCGTCCATCTGCCACCGGTAGGACTCATGCAGGGCAGCGGCCTGGCGCGCGGCCGTGGAGTTGGCGCTGTAGAGCCCGGTGGTCTGCGGCCCGGCGGCGACAGCCGTGGCGGCCTCGCTGGTAGGGCCGTCGTCGACGATCGTCGCATGCATCGCGCCGACGACGTCCGGCCGGACCTTCAGCGCCTGGTCCGAGGTCGCCACGGCGCTCGCGTAGCCACTGCCGCTGGTCGCCACCTTGAGTGCGGGAGCGCCCCGGCCGAGCAGCACGGATCCGCTCAGCGCCCATGCCGACCCGGCTTTGGCCCGCTCGAAGATCAGCACGGCGGTGCGGGATGGGCCGCCCGCGGCCGGATGCTCCGGCGCGACGGCAGCAAACCACTGCGGGTACGTCGTCTGCCGGGGCACGTAGAGCGTCGGCCGCCCGTAGGCAGCGGCGGGTACGGCCTGGCCGGAGCGGGCCGCGATGCTGAACGAGGCCGTCACAAGGCTGTACTCCGCGCCGGTCGCAAGCGAGAGCGCGAGCGTCTCGTCGTGGCTGGCGAGTGCGACCTTCTCGGCGGTCACGTAGGAATTGAAAACCCGCATCGCGGCCGCCGGGGTGGGCCCGGTGACCGAGGCCGTGGCTGAAGCGGTGGTATCGCAGCCCTGTATGGACAGCAGCAGCCCGATGGCAACCAGTGGGCCGAGAAGAACCTTGACCATCGTCGCATTCATGTCGTGTCCGCCGGACATCCGGGACATGCCCGTGTGCCCGGCCTTATCCTCGCAGTCGTGCTCTCGCGGTCAGCTTGCGGAAGCCTGACGCCCGTTTCTCTTTACACCAGCCCGTGAGGCGCGGGCGCCAGTGACAGGGCGGGACATCCGGCGGCCCGGCGATGGACGGACCCGATCGGCAGGATACCGGCTTTCCCGGCGCCGTTATGCCGGCATGCGCTACAGCGCACCGGCTCGCATAGGCTGTCCGCCATGGCAGCTACCGATCCCGCTGATGAGATCTCGGAACTGTCGTCGAAGCTCACTAGCGTAGAGGCAGTTCTCGATCCCGCCGCCATGCGTGCCGAGGCGGCGGGCCTGCGTGAGCAGGTCGCCGATCCCGACCTGTGGGGAGACCAGCAGCACGCGCAGTCGGTCACGCGCCGCCTCTCCTACCTTGAGGGCGAGCTGGCCAGGCTGGAGAACCTGCGGCAGCGGCTGGACGACACCCGGGTGATGTTCGAACTTGCCGAGAGCGAGAACGACGAGCCGACCCGCGCCGAGGCGCAGCGGGACCTCGCGTCCTTGCGGAAGGAGATCGATCAGCTCGAAGTCCGGACCCTGCTGTCCGGCGAGTACGACGAACGCGAGGCTCTCGTCACGATCAACGCGCAGGCCGGCGGCGCCGACGCCGCCGACTTCGCGCAGAACCTGATGCGCATGTACCAGCGCTGGGCCGAGCGGCACGGTTACCCGACCGAGGTGTACGACATCTCCTACGCGGAGGAAGCCGGCATCAAGTCGACCACGTTCGCGGTCAAGGCCCCCTACGCCTACGGCACTCTGCGCGGCGAGCACGGCACGCACCGGATGGTGCGGATCTCCAAGTACGACAATCAGGGCAGGCGGCAGACCTCCTTCGCCGGCGTCGACGTCGTCCCGGTGGTGGAGCAGACCGACCACATCGAGGTCAACGAGGACGAGATCCGGGTCGACGTCTACCGTTCCAGCGGCCCCGGCGGGCAGGGCGTCAACACGACCGACTCGGCGGTCCGGATCACGCACCTTCCGACCGGGATCGTCGTGTCCTGCCAGAACGAGCGAAGTCAGATCCAGAACCGCGCGTCCGCGATGGCCGTCCTGCAGGCCAAACTGCTTGAGCGCAGGCGCCAGGAGGAGGCCGCGCAGCTAGCCGCGCTGCGCGGTGAGACCACGGGGAGCTGGGGCACCCAGATCCGCAACTACGTCCTCTACCCGTACCAGAACGTGAAGGACGTGCGGACCGGCATGGAGACGGGGAACACCACCGCCGTGCTTGACGGGGAGATCGACGACTTCATCGAGGCCGAGATCCGCTGGCTGCGGCGCGGCCAGAACGGGGACAAGAACTAGCCCCCCGAATCACAGCGAGCCATGGGCCGCCAGGACAATCAGCAGGGTGAGCAGCAGGATTGCGGCGACCAGTACATGCGGGCCGTAGCCGGACGGGGAATGGTGCACCTCAGCCTTTGCCGCGCGGCAGGCAGGGCAGCGGCCCTCACTCACCGGTCCAGCACAGCGCGCGCAGATCAGGTGTTCGCAACTCACAGTATTTTCTGCCTTCCTCGCGGGCGCTTCGCTTGACGGTGCTGTCCGGCATGCCTTCGGCCTGACGCACGGGGCGCGCCAGCAGGCACAGCAGGAAGGCGGGTCCCCGGCGCCGGAACGCCGCAACGGCCCCCGCGGGCCTCAAGCGGGTCCAGTCCGGCGCCCGCGGCGTCCCTTCTGGCCGGCCGGGTGCCTTTCACTTGGAGAGTTATCCGGGTGCCTTCCACTTGGAGAGTTATCGGGCTCTCACCGCTAGTTTCCCCCTACACTGATCCCTTGACGAATCCAGGCTACCTGCTGGTTGCCTGGCATGGCCGCGACTACGGCGGACCGTCGGGCCAAGTGCCGGCCGGCCGCGCCGCTGCGCGACCGGAACCGTGAGCAAAAGGCGTTGCGTCCCTCATTCCCGACTTCGCTGTGATGGTCCTGTGATCATTTTTGATAGTGTCACCAAGATTTACCCCAGCCAGAGCCGTCCCGCCCTGGAGAGCGTCAACATCGAGGTAGAGAAGGGCGAGTTCGTCTTCCTCGTCGGCCCGTCCGGGTCGGGCAAGTCCACGTTCCTTCGCCTGGTCCTGAAGGAGGAACGCCCGACAGAGGGCAGGATCCGGGTGGCCGGCCGGGACCTGGCGCGCCTGTCCAACTGGCGTGTGCCGCACCTGCGGCGGCGGATCGGCTGCGTGTTCCAGGACTTCCGCCTGCTGCCGAACAAGAACGTCTATCAGAACGTGGCCTTCGCGCTCGAGGTGATCGGCAAGCCACGCCGCTTCATCCGCAGGGTGGTTCCCGAAGTGATCGACCTGGTCGGTCTCGAGGGGAAGCATGACCGGATGCCGGATGAGCTGTCCGGTGGCGAGCAGCAGCGAGTGGCCATGGCGCGGGCGTTCGTGAACCGTCCCATGCTCCTGCTGGCGGATGAGCCGACGGGAAACATCGACCCGGCGACGTCCATCGGCATCATGAAGGTCCTCGACCGCATCAACAGGACGGGGACGACCGTCGTCATGGCCACGCACGACGCCGCGATCGTCGACTCCATGCGCAAGCGCGTCATCGAGCTCGAGTACGGCAAGGTTGTCCGGGACCAGTCTCGCGGAGTGTACGGCCAGGCCTACTGAGGTGCCGTAGCCTGGCGTCCGTCGGGGCCACCACCGCTACGACCGAGGACTTGAGGGATTATCGAGCATGCGTGCACAGTTCGTGTTCCAGGAGATCTGGATCGGCCTGCGCCGGAATCTCACCATGACGATCGCGCTCATCGTGGTCGTGGCGATCAGCCTCTCCCTGCTGGGCACGGGCCTGCTCTTCGTCAAGCAGGTGGACGCCACCCGGACCTACTGGCAGGGCAAGGTCGAGATCTCCATCTATCTGTGCACCAAGCAGAGCGTAAGCGTCCAGTGCATGCGGGGCGGTGTGGCCACGGCCGCCACGGCCGCCCAGCGCGCGCAGCTCCGCCAGGAGCTCGAGTCGATGCCGCAGGTCGCGAAGGTCTACTACCAGTCACAGTCGCAGGCCTACCAGCAATTCAAGCAGGAATTCTCGAACAGCCCGTCGTTCGTGTCGACCGTCCAGCAAGGTGACATACCGGACTCGTTCCGGGTGAAGCTCAAGAACCCTCAGGCCGACTACAGCGCCGTGGCCAATGCGGTGACCGGCCAGCCCGGCGTGGACTCGGTCATCGACGAGCGGTCCATCCTGGACAAGTTCTACAAGCTTCTCGGCGGCGCGCGGAACGCCGTGGTGATCATCGCCGTGATCCTGCTCGTGGCCGCGATCCTGCTGGTGGCGAACACGATACGGCTGTCGGCATTCAACCGGCGCCGGGAAACCGGCATTATGCGGCTGGTCGGCGCGTCGAACTTCTACATCCAGCTGCCGTTCCTGCTGGAGGGCGTCATCGCCGGCCTGCTCGGCTGGCTGATCTCCGCCGGCCTGCTTGTTGCCGTGAAGTCGCTGTGGCTGGATAACCTACAGCAATACTTCACTTTCAACGTGGGCCTCAGCGCGAGTGACCTGATCCAGGTCGTGATTCTCGCGATGTGCGTGGGCGTGCTGCTGTGCGGCGCAACGTCGTTCCTTACGCTCCGCCGTTACCTGCGTGTGTGACATATGCAGACAGGAGGGACGTGGCTCGGGAGCAGGGGCGCCAGGTTATCGCCCGCAACCGCCGCGCCCGGTACGACTACCGGATCGAGGACGTCTACGAGGCAGGGCTGGTGCTCACCGGGACAGAGGTGAAATCGCTCCGTGCCGGGCGCGCATCGCTGGCGGATGGTTTCGGCCAGGTCTCTGATGGAGAGGTGTGGCTGCACAACGTGCACATTCCCGAGTACGTGCAGGGCACCTGGACCAACCATGAGCCGAGGCGGACCAGGAAGCTCTTGCTGCACCGCAAGGAGATCGAGAAACTGACCAGCAGGACCGCTGAGCAGGGCTTGACGCTGATTCCGCTTTCGCTGTACTTCAAGGACGGCAAGGCCAAGGTAGAGCTTGGCCTGGCGCGCGGTAAGCGGACCTACGACAAGCGTCATGACCTGGCGAGTCGGGATGCGGCCAGGGAGGTGGACCGTGCTCTCCGGCGGCGACGGTGACGGGGAGGAGCGCAGTGTCTTCCCGCACCCATGACCGGGACAGCCGCATCGGCCGCGGGCACCTGGCCAGGAGGGCGTTGCACCCTGGCCAGAGAGCCGCGCTGCCCGGCCAGCGGTCCCTGCCTCCGGGCCGTAGCGCCGCACCCGGGCGCAGGCAACGTCAGGCGCGGCGCCTGCCGATGCGCGCACGGGGAATCCGCCTGATAGCCGCTCTCGTTTCGATCGGGGTCGTGATCGCGGGCTTCATCGACGGCTTCGGGCAGGAGCCGTCCCCGGAGGCGACGGTGCAGGGCTTCCTGCTGGCCTGGCAGCAGCAGGACTACCGCGACGCCGCTTCCTACACCACCGGCGCCATGCCGGTGGTGTCAGCCGCCCTCGCGGACGCGTTCACCCAACTGAACGCGACCTCCCTGTTCCTGTCCATGGGCCGCATCGATCAGCACGGCGACACCGCCGTGGCTCACTTCTCCGCTTCGGTGAATCTTGGCGCGCAGGGCCGTCAGTGGACCTACGCCGGAGCCTTCACGCTGCGCAGGCTGAGCTCCGGCTGGAAGGTCGAGTGGGCGCCGAGCGTCATCAACCCCCGGCTGGGGCCCGGCGAACGGCTCGCCGTGGTAACGAAGGTCCCGCCGCGGGCGCCGGTGCTCAATGCGGAAGGGCAGCCGCTCCAGGTGCCCTCGCCGGTGTACGAGGTCGGGGTGTGGCCGAGAAGCCTTGCCAATCCGGCCGCGACAGCGAGCGGCCTCGCCAGGGTGACGGGACTGAACTCCACCCAGGTGCTTGGCCAGATCCGGGCCGCTCCGCCGGGGCAGTTCCTCAGGCTGCTCTCGCTTGATCCCGGCTCTTACGCCCAGCTGGCGCCCAGGCTAGCGCGGGTCCCGGGCCTGCGTGTGCACGGCACCCATCAGCGGCTGTTCTCCTCCTATGCCAGCGAGATCGTCGGAACGGTCGGCACGGAGAACTCCAGCGTGCTCCGGGCCCAGGGCGCCGCCTACCAGCCGGGCACCACGGTCGGCCTCACCGGCCTTGAGGCCACGTACCAGCGGATGCTCGCCGGCTCACCGACCACCGAGGTGGTGATCGAGGATGGTGGTGGACGGCAGGTCTCCGTGCTGCGGGAATGGCAGGGCAAGGCAGGCCAGCCGGTGCGAACCACCATCAGCAGGAGCGTCCAGTCGGCGGCTCTTGACGCGCTGGGCGCCGCGCCTGACGCGGCAGCGGAGATCGTCGCCGTGCAGCCGTCCACCGGCAAGATCCTGGCTGTCGCGGGGCATGACGCGCCCGGCGGGAAGCTGCCAGCCGGCGGCGCGCTCAACGGGCGCGTGCCACCCGGGATGGCATTCACGATCGTGTCGGCCGCCGCCCTGCTGAAGACGGGATTCTCCGCGGGCACCGAGATTCCGTGTACCAGCGTGACCAATGTCGGCGGCGAGCTGTTCACTGGCGGGCAGCTCGCGTCCGGCCTGGGCGGGAACACGTCGTTCAGCACAGACTTCGCCCAGGGCTGCCGCACGGCGTTCGCGGGCCTGTCGAGGCGGCTGACCAGCAGTGACTTCAGTCAGGTGGTGGGCGGCTTCGGCATCGGCGCGAACTGGCAGCTGCCGCTGCTGTCCTTCTCCGGCTCCGTGCCCGCGGCAACTGGCGACGGGCAACTCGCCGCGGAGACCATCGGCCAGGGCGTCCAGGTGAGCCCACTGGCCATGGCCATGGTCGCCGCCGAAGTACAGTCGGGCGTCGCACATTCACCAGTGCTCGTAACCAGCCCGCCCAACGGGTCCGTGGCGAGGAAGTCGCCGTTGTCAGCGGGCGCCCTCACCTCGCTGCGTGAGATGATGCGCAAGGCTGTGACATCCGGCTCGGCCCAGAGCGCGGATGTGCAGGGTGCGCCGGTATATGGCCAGACGGGCCTGGTGCAGACCGGAAGCGGCCGGAGCAGCGCTTGGGATAGCTGGTTCGTCGGCTTCCGTGGCAACGTGGCGTTCGCGGTCCTGGAATCCAATCAGTCATCACAGGTGTCGGCGTCCGTGCTCGCCGCGCAGTTCCTCAACGCGCTGCAGCTGTCACACTGACCCGGCGGTCACGCGGAGCTGCCTCGCTCCGGTCGGAGTAGCTGGCCCGCTCCGGCCGCGCCCGAGAGGGCCCGGCGCTTCCCACGATCGCCCCGGAAGAATCCTCTGTTACCAAACTGTTATCTCTTTTCGTAACTTCAAGCAACCATGCGACTACTCTATGGCGTCTTAATAGGTGACTGGGGTTCGCTTGGGGGTTGCGACCCAGTCATTGTGAGAGGAACCGGGTCTCATCCCGGGGAGACCCGTGCATCCTGGCCGGCACCGACCCTGCCGGCTGACCCCCGTGGGCGCAGTTTTGGCCACCGCCAGCGCCCACGGGGGTCGTTCCCCTGCCCGCGCCGGGTGCCCGCTTCCGGGCAGTACCCCATGTCCCCGGGAATCTCGTTTGGCGCCGCGGCGTTACAGGTGTACGGTCGGGTCAAGCAGGTCACCGCCTGCGGAGCCCGGTTGACAACTCAAGAGGGGGTGAACGGTTTCGACTTCGGTGGTTGATCCAGGGGAAGCGGGCCGAGGGTTGCGGTTGTGACCTCGTTAATCACATGACCGTAAACCAATAAGTGCCAACTCTACGCGCACTGACCTCGCTCTCGCGGCCTGACGCGAGTTTAGAGGTTGTCAGCCCGGGGATGCCTCCGACCCGGTGCCTGGCATCAGCTAGGAGGATCACCGTCTAGCCCGGTCGCGGGACTAGCCGGGACATCAAACAGCGACTGAGCCCGTCGGCGCCTTGCCTGCGTGAACGCCGGGGCTGAGAAAAGCAGAGCAGGCTGCGCCCGGAGAAGCCCTGGTGACGCACTGAAGGACGCGGGTTCGATTCCCGCCACCTCCA
>DASQVO010000231.1:0-5072 GCA_035640715.1 Streptosporangiaceae bacterium | reverse complement strand
AGGCCAGCGACGCCGAGGTCGTCCAGGAACCGACCGGCCAACCGTACGGCGTTCGCGACTGCGCCTTCCGCGATCCCGCGGGCAACCTGATCCGCATTCAGGAGCAGCGCTGAGCCGCCCGGCGCTCGCAGCCATGAACTGCACAGACGCGTACCGTGAGGCGCTGACACGAGATCACTCATCCACGGCGTCATCGGCGCCGGCCCCGACGCCAGCGCCGAGCCAGCGCCAGGCCGCTGAAGCCGGCCGCGAACGCGCTGCGGGGCGGCCACTCCGCCGTCGTATGAAACCCGGACAAGACGATCTGGAAAGTCGCGGCGTCGCGGCCGCGGGTGCGGTAGCCGGCGGCGGCCCGGCGATGGCGCTCGCCAAGGATGCCACGGTCGTCAACGGCGAGGCCATCGACCAGCGCTGATCGGACGGCCGAGGAGACCAGCCCGTGTCCGCCGCCGCGACCCATGAGGCCAGCCGGTCTTACCGGGGATGTGCTGCGCAGCCGGCACGTGGCTGGGCCTCCTCCTGGGAGACCGCTACGCTTCACTCCAGGAGTGCCTTCCTGTTAGGGATCACCGGACCCGTCAACAGTTCGGTCTTCCCTTACAGGCAAGGCACGTCTCCGCATCTCAGACCCGTGTAACCGCCACCGGCATGAAAGGCCGAAGCTAGCCTCGTACGGCATGGCAGGAGGTGATCACGGATGTGCCGGTTGTTCGGTCTGCACGCTGGTGCCGCGGTGGACGCGGAATTCTGGCTCATCGACGCACCGGACAGCTTGTCCGCGCAGAGTCGCCACAATCCTGACGGCGCCGGGATCGGGGTCTTCGGCGCGGACGGCAAGCCAACCGTTTCCAAGCAGCCGATCGCGGCCTGGCAGGACACCGAGTTCGCCGCCATGGCCCGCCGCCTGCGCGGCACGACATTCGTGGCCCATGTCCGCTATGCCAGTACTGGCGAGCACACCGTGGCGAACACTCACCCGTTCCTGGAAGACGGCCGCCTGTTCGCGCACAACGGCGTGGTGCAGGGTCTTGCCGACCTCGACCGGCGGCTTTCGGAACTGGACGCGGCTGACCTCGTGCGCGGCGAAACCGATAGTGAGCGGGTCTTCGCGCTGATCACCGCCGAGACCAGGCGGCACGGCGGTGACCTGGCGAGGGGCATCACCGCGGCGATCGGCTGGATCAGCGATCAGCTTCCCGTTTACGCCGTCAACCTGGTCCTGGCCACGGCGACCGAACTGTGGGCCCTGCGCTATCCCGCGACCCATGAGCTTTACGTGCTCCACCGCCCGGCTGGGGGCACCGGCACCAGCACCGCCCTGGAGGCGGCGAGCACCCGGATCCGCGCCACGTCGCCGCATCTCGCGGACCGCCCGTCCGTGATCATCGCCAGCGAGCGGATGGACGGCGATCCTGCCTGGCGGCTGCTCGATCCGGGAGAGCTGCTGCACGTCAGCCAGAACCTCGAGATCGTCAGCAGCACGCCGTTCCCGGCGGTTCCCCACCATCTTCTCCAGCGGTCCGACCTCGACCCGGCCACCGCGGCCTCCCAGCACCCGCAGGCTCCACCGCGCTCCTCGCCCGCCTAGACCCACGCCGGGGCGGCCCGCGTCAACCGCCGTCTCGCGTCAGCACAGGCCCCCGCGTGCCCGTCGCGGCTTGCCGTCCTGCCTGAATGAGTCCGGGCCGCGGCGGCCTGTCAGCGCGGGCCGTATCCGCCATAGCCGTGCTGAGAGAACCACGCGGCGGCCAAGAGCCATACGGCCATCACGATGATCAGGACGGCAAGCGCCGCATAACGGCCCGGGAAGGCCGGCTGCACCGGTTGCGGCACTCTGGATCGCTGCGCATGTGGCGGAAGATCGGCCAGCACGGTGTCGAGCTGTCTCCGCGTTTTCGCGGTCAGAGCTGTATCAAGCCGCCCCTTCAGCTCGTCCAGGGTCAGCCGGCCCTGGACAAAGTGTTCGCGCAGCTGAGCCGCTGCCGAGTCGCGTTCCGCGTCTGATGCGCGGACGTCGTTTCGCATAGTCACGGGGCTTCCTATGCTCGCCAGACTGGATTGCCTTCCTTCCACCATAAGTCCGCTCGCACGACAGTTGTCTCCAAGAGGTAATGTGCAGACGGAAGACTCAGGATGTGCGGAAGTGGCCAGTGTGGCTCCGTGCAGACGGCGGCTCGGCCCCGCCTCCGCCGGGGCGCCTTTCCTCCGCCGACGGGCCGCCTTTCCTCCGCCGGCCGCGTGGGCCGGCCGCATGCAGCGCCGGCAGTTACCAGCGCCTGCCGCAGCGGCCGTAACCCCGTACGTACCGCCGGCGGCGTCCAAACATCCTCCGGATCATGGCGAGCGCAGCAAAAAAGAAGACGATCCCCAGCGGGCGCCCGCCGGGGAACCCGAACGCGAAGAGGCCGGCGAGGGCCAGGAAGCCCCCTACCGCTATCAGCACGGAGAGCAGGAGCGCGGCGGTAGCGAGCAGTCCGCTCCGCCGCGGCCCGGCGTTCCCGGAGCCGTCCCCCGGGCCACCCTGGCGCGACTGACTGTTCCAGTCCGCGTGCCACCCGGCGGGACCCGGCGGAGAGGCGGTAGGCCAGCCTATGTGGGGCGGCAGGTCCCTGGTGACCGCGTTCAGGTCCGCCCGGGTGCGGGCCGCGAAGGCTTGATCCAGCCGTTCATTGAGCTCATCCAGCGTCAGCCGGCCGTCGGCGTAATGCTCACGCAGTTGCGTGGCGACGGCGTCCCGGTCGGCGTCCCCCACACGAACGTTGAATCCCGTAGCCATCGTGCCTCCGTACCCCAGAGCGGAGCGGACCAAGTAAGTGCACGATATATCGCGAACAGGTGGGCGGCAAGCTAATCTCGCCGCGCCATCCGCTGGCACGAGCTTCTGTCTGGGCGCGTGCTGTCGTGCGGGCCAGGGGGAGGGCTGCCGGAGTGATAGCCGAGGCGGTCGGCTGAGGCAGTCGCCGGGGCCGTCAGTTGAGGAAGTAGCTGCCGCCGCCGGATTCTGGATCGGTGACGAGCGCGACGATGTTGACCGAGCCCGCGTGGGCGAACGTCAGCTTCAGGATGACGTCCTTGCCGCCATGCATCGGGCCCGCGCCGGTGATGCGCAGACGGAAGCTGTTGGGGTTCAGCCGTACCATCTGGTTGCCGGGAATGGCGATATCCGGTACCACCTTCATCAGCATCGTACCGTCCCGCATGCCGTCCGGGGCGAGGAAGCCGACATGGCCGCCCACGCTCGTGCTGGCCGACACCAGGCGGTCGGCGGTGGTGCCGTTGTTCCGGATATCGAGATAGGCGACGGTCGTTCCGGGTGTCGTCGGCTGCGGTATGTAAGCGCTCGCGATGGAGATCGTCGTGGAAGCCCGTGCGCCGCAGCCCGAAAGCGCCAGGATCGCGGCCACGGCCGCGCATGCGGCCGCCAGCGCCGCCGCTGCCCGCCGGGGCAGCGATCGTCCCCGCGTGGATCCGGGGCCTGATGCCAACATCGTCCTTGCCTTTGCCATGCCGTTCATTCCGCTGACGACCTCACGGTAGCGCCCCGCCGGCCCAGTGCGGTCGCCGGCGTGCCCGTACGGGGGCACCTGTCGGCCGCCGGTTACGCGGACCTGAAACGCGGATTCAGCGTGAGCATAACGCGCAAAACATCCAGAAACGCGGCTTAATCGCGCAACCAGCACAAGCCTTGCCGTCCGCATAGTCCGATTTTACCTTGGTGACTCATTCACGAGTTCACGAGCTGATGTGGATCGAAGAGTTAAGTGACCGAGGAAAGGATGACGGTGGCAAGTACGTTTTCCAGGCGCTCGCGTGCCGGTCATGGCGCACGCGGGAGTACTGACGCCGCCGCGGCCGCGGCACAGATTGAGCTGACCGGGATGACGAAGCGGTTCGTCACCCCATCCGGATCGATGTTCACCGCACTGCGGGATGTCGATCTGACCATCGGCCCGGGGCGGTTCTGCGCCGTGGTCGGGCCGACCGGGTGCGGCAAGTCCACCACGCTGACGATGGTCGCCGGCCTGGAGCAGCCGAGTGCGGGCGCAGTGCGCGTCGGCGGGCAGGCCGTGAACGGAATTGCCGCCGGGACGAGCTTCATGTTCCAGACCGACGCGCTGCTGCCGTGGAAGACCGTGCTCGCCAACGTGGCGCTGGGACCGGTATTCCGCGGTGTCCCGAAGAAGGAGGCGCAGACCCGGGCACGCGACTGGCTGCGCAGGGTCGGCCTGGCCGGCTTCGAGGACCATCACCCGCATCAGCTCTCGGGCGGGATGCGTAAGCGGGTCAGCCTCGCGGCGGCGCTGATCAACGAGCCGTCGATCCTGCTGATGGACGAGCCGTTCGGCGCGCTGGACGTGCAGACCAAGGCGATCATGTCCAACGAGCTGCTCGGCCTGTGGGAGCAGACCAAGCCGAGCGTCATCTTCGTCACCCACGACCTGGAGGAAGCGATCGCCCTCGCCGACCAGGTGGTGGTGATGACGGCCGGGCCGGGGACCGTTAAGGCGGTCTATGACATCGACCTGCCCCGGCCGCGGGGCGCGGTGCAGGAAATACGGTTCCAGCCCCGTTTCCTCGAACTGCACCACCAGATCTGGGAGTCGCTGCGCGAGGAAGTCCAGCGCGCGTACTCCCGCACCGCGTCGGCCGCGGCTGCTGAGGGAGGAAAGTCATGAGTGAGCTGGAGGGGCGCGGCGTCGCCTGGACTGAGGAGCGAGACACGAGCGACGAGGGAAGGCGGCGCCTCCAGGCGCCCCGGAAGCGAGCGGGAGACACGACATGAGCGCTTTCTCGCTGAATCGCACGCCCGGCGGCACGCCCACCCGGCACGGCAAGGAGATCGGCTCGCAAGCCGCGGCGGACGAGGCCGCGGTCACCGCCGGCGTCCGCGGGCGGGCCCGCCGCCGCCGGATTCTGCTCTGGGCGGCCCGGGCCGCGACGGCCGTGATCGTGATCGGGGGCTGGCAGCTGTTCACGGGCATGAAGATCGTCCCCGCGTTCTTCTGGGGCCAGCCCAGCGGGATCGTCAAGCAGCTGTCTGACTGGTTCCAGCACGGCACCCCATACGGCTC
>DASQVO010000230.1:0-14789 GCA_035640715.1 Streptosporangiaceae bacterium | reverse complement strand
TCCCCGGTGCCGCCGCCGCTCACACATTGCCAGCTATTCCCAACGCGCTCGAACTGGCAGACTCCGTTCACGGCAATTGGCCATCCTGCGCGCCGCGCCAGCCAGATGGCGGCGACACCCGCATCGGCGTCGATGTCACTGCCGGCAAGTCGGTAGCCACGCTTTGACGCGGTCGGCAGCGGCCTTGCCGCCGTGATCTCATGCGCGTGTCGCGCCACGTCGGCCGTGGAGCGCCTAACAGGGTTCAGGTAGGGCCGGGCGTCCACATGCCGCTCAACGCCGTACAGGCGCGCGAAACATGAGGGTTCGGACACGCCGAATAGGATCATGCCCGTGACGGCCGACCAGACATCCAGCGCGCGGGTGCCGGTTACCGGATGGCCGCGTCGCACCGTGGCGCGGCTGCGCGCGCTCGCCGGAAGGAACAAGCTGTTCGCCTGGGCGCTTACTGCCGGGGCGGTGCTGCGGCTGGTGGCGATGCTGGGTTACCCGGGCGCGCTGTGGTTCGCGGGGGACTCCTACGTCTACATCGGCGCGGCGCTGCGGCCGCAGCCGAACCTGTCCAAGACGACCGGGTACTCGCTGTTCCTGCGGCTGCTGCTCCCGTTTCACAGCCTGACACTGGTGGTGGTGCTGCAGCACCTGATGGGGCTGGCCGATGCGGTCATGATCTACGCCCTGCTGCGGCGCAACGGCGTGTCGAAGAAGTGGGCCACGATCGCGATGCTGCCGGTGCTGCTCGACGGGTACATGATCGAGGACGAGCACCTGATCATGACCGAAGCGCTGTTCACCTTCCTGCTCATGGTCGGGATGCTGCTCGTCCTGTGGCGGCCGAAGGTCTCCTGGTGGGTTGCGCTGATCGCCGGGCTGCTGATCGGCTACGCCGCCATCGTGCGCACCGAAGGCGCCATCGTGCTCGTGATCTTCCCGCTGTTCCTGCTGATCCGCGGCTGGAGCTGGAAGACGCTGAGCGGCTGGGCGGCGGCGATCTTGATGTGCGTCGGGATCTTGATGCCGGTTGGCGCCTACGCGTCGTGGTTCCACCACCGGACCGGCCAGTACAACATGACGCTGTCCGACGGCTTCTATCTGTGGGGCCGGGTGTCATCGTTCGCCGACTGCGCGGTGATCAAGCCCACCGGCGCGCAGGCGGCGGCGTGCCCGAGGGAGCCGCTGTCCAAGCGGACCCCGCCCGGCAACTTCGTCTGGCACGCCTCGGAACTCCACCCGAAGCCTCACCAGAAGACTCCCCACATCACCGGCAGCCCGGTCACCCCGGCGAACAACACGCTGCTCACCGGCTTCGCGATCCACGCGGTCGAGGCGCAGCCGCTGGCCTACGCCAAGACGGTCGTCAAGGACGTGCTGCTGTCGTTCGGGTTCCCGCGGATCAACTATCCGGGCGCCGGGACGGTCTACTACTACGACTTCCACCTGCACTACAAGACGGCGAAGTACAACTTGCTCCCGCCGAACAATCCGAAGCACGAGTGGATCCCCGGCGGCACCGCCTACCAGGACTGGATCAGCTACGGTCATCAGGCGCCGGGCAAGGTGATCGAGGTGTTCGCGGTGCCGATCCTGCTCTACCAGCGGGTGGTGTTCACCTACGGGCCGCTGCTCGCCGTGATCTTCCTTGTCGGCCTCGGCGGCGTCATCGGCGTCCGGCGGCGTGGCTGGGACCCGAGAACCTTCCGGCTGCGCTGGGAGGTCCGCGGCACAAGCATGCTGCCGTGGATCACCGCTGTCGTGCTGCTCGTAGCGCCGATCGCGGTCGCCGACTTCGACTACCGCTACCTGCTGCCCGTCCTCCCGTTTGCCTGCCTCGCGGCGGGCCTGGCGTTCGCTTCGGCCAGAAAGAATGACGCCCCGGAGCAGCCCCCCGCGAGCGACCAGATGGAAACCGCCGTCCCCGGCTCCGTCGCCTAGGTCGTCATCGCGCCAGCGCCACCCCAGACTCGGTGCCTTCGTCGTGCTTGTGGTCATCGCCCTCGCGATCACCATCGCCGCCCCGGGCGGTGGCACCACCTACCACGCCAGCGCCGACGGGGGCACCGTGATCAACCCGGCCGACCTGGCCGTGGCCGTCCACGTCGCCAACATGGGCAAGAAGGCCGGGACGCCGTCGTGCACCATTCAGGCCCAGGACCCATCCGGCGCTTACAGCGGAGTCGACGTCGCCACGCTCAAGGGATCAATGGCGCCGGGCGCGACAACGACGTTCGTGGACAACCTGACCATCACGAAAGAAGGCGCACAGTACGTCACCGACGTGAGCGTGAAGTGTTCCTAGCGTTCTGGATGATGCGCCCCGCTGGCTACGGCTGGCGGGGCGCTTTACGTAGAGGGGCGCACCGCAACTATCCGCCGGCCGCAGGTGTAGTCACTGCTTCCTGACGAACGTCCCCCGGCCGTGGAGCACCACGAGCCGATCTTCTGACACAAGCTCTTGGATCGCCCGCCGGATCGTGTCGCGGCTCACACCGTACTGCTCAGCCAGCTCAAACTCGCCTGGCAGCCGGGCATCCGGCTGAAGCTCCCCGGACTCGATCTCCGCGCGCAGGTCGTCATAAACCTGACGCCACAGCAGGCGCGGCTGTCGGTGGTCGATTCTCGACCTCTTGTCCGGTAGCGACACGTGCTCATCGTAGACATCGCCTGACCTGCGATTATGTCGCCTACGTTGCCGACATTACCGACATCGCCTACGACACTTAGGCTTACGTGTTCAGCTAGTGGCGCTCAGGAGGAGACCGGATGAACGGGCCGGTGTTTGGAGCCGAGAAGGATGAACCTGTCGATCAGGTGGTGCGAAGAAACAGGTTCGAGGTGCAGCATCCACATTGGGCTATCTGGTGCGAACGCGACCCCTGGAGCTGGCACGCGGTGAATGCCGTGATTGGCGACGAGCTGCACGACTATCCGGAACTTCGCGACCTCCTGGACGCCCTGGAGGAGCGAGTCTCGCGCCAGGACGCATAGAACAGCCCCGGTGCCCATGGGCGGGGAGGGCATCGGGGCTGTTCTATGTGCTGGTCAGGCGTTCCAGGCCAGGTTCCGCAGGTCGGCCTGCTCAGTTTGATCCGTGAGTTCGTCCATCTCGTCCACCATCTCCGTCCAGTGCCGGAAGTCGCCGTCCCGCACCTGCTGGAGCCGGATACGCACCTTGCCCGGCCCGGTTTTCCTGGCCATGATCCGGTATCGCATCGACCGGAGCAGCGCCCCGCGCTCGTGGTCGCTGGACAGAGACATCCACCGGTCGGTCAAGGGTTCCGCTGTGTCCCGTACCTCGCGCCGGGCTTCGGTCCTGACGCCGGCATCGATCAGCACGCGGCGCTTGGCGTGCAAGCCGCCGTTGTACCCGCCGCGCGAGTAGAGCTTCCTCGATGCCTCTGCGCGCCGCTCAGACATCCTCTCGCGTTCGAACTGAGCGAACATCGCGAGCAGGTTGGCGAACATCCGCCCGGTGCTCGTGGACAGGTCCAGCGACCCGGCCACCGATGCGATGGTCTTACCGTGCTCGTCTGCCCAGATGCGCAGATCGTCAAAGTCGCGCACTGAACGGGTCAGCCGGTCCAGCTTGGCAACGCAGAGGATGTCCCACTGCGCGAGCTTGGCCCGGTCGGTCAGCCACGGGCCAAGGTCGTCACGGTCCTGCGGGGCGATGCCCCCGGACATGTCGGTGTCTTCGGTGATGGCCACCACCGTGTGCCCGTGCGCCTTGGCCCATGCCTCGATTGACTCGCGCTGCCGCTCTATCGACGTGCTTGAATCAGTGTCGTGACTGAGTCTGGTGGTCCCGAGAACTCTCGCCATCCTGCTTCCTCCACTGCATTGCCGCCCCAGGTCAGGCAGGCTGACATGGGTTGTGTACTTATAGCTCCGGACAAGTTCAAGGGCACGCTGACCGCTCCGGAGGTTGCCGCGCACGTGGCCAGGGGCCTCGCGGCGGCGGTGCCGGGCGTCGTGACGGACGAGTTCCCGGTCGCCGACGGCGGGGACGGCACGGTGGACGCCGCCGTCGCGGCGGGCTACCGCCGAGCCGGGATCAGCGTCCGCGGGCCGGCCAGTGAGCCGGTCAGCGCGGCATTCGCGATCTCCGGCGATGTGGCCGTCATCGAGTCGGCGCAGGCCTGCGGCCTCAGCAGGCTTCCGGGCGGGCACCCCCTGCCGCTGACCGCGACCAGTCATGGCGTCGGCGAGCTCATCGCGGCCGCGGTCGACATGGGCGCCCGCCGGATCGTGCTCGGCCTCGGCGGTGTCGCGACGACCGACGGGGGTGCCGGGCTGGTGCGCGCCCTTGGCGGCCGCCTGCTCGATGCCGCCGGCCGGGAGATCGCGCCTGGCGGCGCGGCGCTCACCGCACTGCACCACCTCGACATGACAGGCATGCGCGACCTGTCCGGCGTCGACGTGCTCCTCGCCAGCGACGTGGACAACCCGCTGCTCGGCCCGGAGGGGGCCGCAGCCGTCTACGGCCCGCAGAAGGGTGCCTCCGCGGCCGATGTGGCAGTCCTTGAGGAGGGGCTCGCCCGCTGGGCGGACATCGCCGAGGCGGCGCTGGGCCAGGCCCGGTCCGGGGACCAGGTGAGGACAGCCCGGTTCCGGGATCAGGCGGGGGCGGGCGCCGCCGGCGGCCTCGGCTTCGCCGCGCTGGCGTTCCTGAACGCGCGGATGCGCCCGGGCATCGAGGTCATGCTCGACCTGCTCTCCTTCGGCCGCCGCGTCGCCGGCGCCAGCCTGGTCGTCACGGGAGAGGGGGCCCTGGACACGCAGACTCTGCGCGGCAAGGCGCCGGCCGGCGTCGCCCGGGCGACCACGGCCGCCTCCCCCGGAACGCCGGTGGTGGCAGTCGCGGGCCGCTGCTCACTCGACGCCGCCCTGCTGACCCGCGCCGGCATCGCCGCCGCCTACGCCCTCACCGACATCGAGCCGGACGTGCAGTCCTGCATGACGAACGCCGGGCCGCTCCTCGAAAAGCTCGCCCAGCAGATCGCCGGCGACTGGCTCCCCGCCGCCCGCCCCGCCTGACGACGGCCAACCCTGGCCCCGCACTGATCGTGGGCCGAAGACCGCGCATCTAGTGGCAAGCCACCCAGGATCATGAAAGACACGCCCGCGGCAGAGCGGGACCAGCCTTTCAGTCGGCTTGGTCACCGCTCGTCAGTTGCGCGGCGGCGGTGAGGCGGCGGTAGACGGCCAGCGCTGCTTCGACGGCGTCGTCCTCCGTGGGAAGGGTGCGCGCGCGCTCCAGGGCGGCCGCGCAGAGACGGCGCGCGAGACCGCCGTCGGTCAGCACGCGGCGGACGGCCGCGGCGAGCTCATCCGGGTCACCGGGCCGGACGAGCAGGGCCGCGTCCTCACCGGTGAGATCGGGGATGCCGCCGGCCCGGGTCGCCACGATGGGCCGGCCGGCACGCAGGGCCTCCTGGAGGACGAGCGGCTGACCCTCCCACACGCTGGGCACGACGAAAAGATCAGCGGCGGCCAGCAAGGCAGGGACATCGTCCCGCTGGCCGAGGAAGCGCACCGCCGGCCCGAGCGGCGCGGCCACGCCGGCCAGCGTCCCCGCGAGCGGGCCAGTGCCGGCGATGGCGAGCAGCGGCGGCGGGCTGAGGTCCTGCCATTGCCGCGCCGCCTCCAGCAGGCCGGCGAACCCCTTCTGAGGGGCGAGCCGCCCGGCCGCAAGGACCAGCGGCCGTTTCCCCGCACCTCCGCCGGCCTGCGCGTCCCCGTCAGCCTCTGCGTTCCCGGCCTCCACGTCCCCGGTCTCCGCTCCCCCGCCAGCCCCCGTGTCCCTGCCGCCGATCCCGAGCTCTCTCCTGACCCCGTCGACCGCATCAGCCGGGACTGCGCCCGCCCCCCGCGCTGGCGCGGGGACCACGGCGCGGCCAACGTCACGGGCTCCGGCCCGCCGCATCCGCTTCTCGAGATCGGGTGAGACGCACAGGACAGCGGCCGCGTTCCGCGCGACGACCAGTTCCAGCACCTGGTAGATCGCGCCGGCCGCACCCGCCGACGGCGGGGCGTTGTGCACCGTGACCACCAGCGGCGCTCGCCTGCCGGGCGGCCCGAACGCGAGCGCGATGGCAGTCAGCGCACCCGCCCGCAGCCCATGCGCGTGCACGACATCAGCGCCGTAGGCGGCGATCAGGCGGCGGAGCCGGAGCACCGCATGCCCGTCCCGCGCGACACGCGGCCTGTCGCCGAACTCCACCGCCTCGAACACGACGCCAGCGCCGCCGCTCCCGCCGAACGCGAAGTCCCGCTGCGTCTTCTCCGGCCCGAGTACCACGGCCGGGATGCCGCGTGCCGCGCATCCGGCCGCGAGCATCCGCACGTGCCGTCCCGTGCCGCCCGTCGTCGTGCCGAGCACGAACGCGACCTTCACTCGCGCCCTTATGCGGTGCCTCCCGCTCGCTTCCGGGCCGCCCTGCCGCGCCCCTCCAGCGCGCTCATACTTGTGCCTTGTTAAGCCGCCAGCGTGCCCGGCCGCGCAGCTGCCTGGCGAGGGCCCGCAGGTCACCGCCGTCGGTTACGGCGGCCACGGCGAGAAACGTCAGCGCGGCGACGGCGGCGGCCAGCAGCGTGACCGCGGCGTTCAGCACGAACCCGCGCACCGGTACCGCCGCGGAGACCCCCGTCCCCGCCGCTGCGCCGGCGATCCCGCCGGCCAGCCCGGCGAGCGCCGCGCGGGGGACGCCGCGCAGGGCGGAGCGGCATTGGGAGCGGGCCACCGTGGCGAAGAGGGCGATCCCGGCGGCGGACAGGCCGATCGTGGTACCGAGACCGAGGGCAGGCACCACCCAGGAGCGCGGAACGAACGGGACGATGGCGATGTCAGCCGCGATGACCAGCAGCCAGCCGCCGATGACCGCGGCGGCGCTCTCCCGGCTGCGCCCGGCGGCGAACATGATCCGTGACAGGCTCGCCATCAGCCCGTAGCCAGCAAGGCCCGGCGCGAACGCGGCGAGCGCGGCGGCAAGCTGACTGGCCTGCGCGGTGTCGCGGGTGGCGAACACGCGCGCGAGGGGCAGGCAGGTGCCGGCCAGCACCGCGGCCCCCAGCCAGGACATCAGCGTGACGGTGCGGGTCGCGGTGGCGCTGGTCTGATCGAATTCCGCGCGCGAGGCCTCCGCCCCGTCGCCGGCCTGCGCGGACAGCACGGGGAACGCGCTTGTCACGACCGGCACCGCAAGCCCCGCGTAGACCAGGAAGAAGACCTGCCAGCCATAGCTGTAGAGCACGAGCGCCCCGCTGCCGCCGTGGCCGTTGGCGAGCACGATCGCCGCGACCGATGACAGGTCCTGGGCGATCAGCGTGATCACGCCCACCGCCGCGAGGCTCCGCACCCGGGCGGCTACTCCTTCCGGGAACCGGAGCGTCGGCCGGAGGCCTAGCCTCAGCCTGCCGACGGGGATGCCGGCGGTGAGAGCGAGGGCCGCCACGCCCGCCGTCGTGCCCAGTGACAGAACCAGCTCGGCACTGCCAGGAAGCGCGCCGGGGCGATTCTGGTAGCCGTTGCCGAGGGCTTCGAATCCGGCGTAGGCGCCCGCCACGACGACGCTGGACAGCACCGGCGCCAGCGCGGGGGCGGTGAAACGGCGGTGCGACTGCAGGATTCCGTACAGGACCACCGCGATGCCGTACAGCGGGATCTGCGGGGCGAAGGCCGCGAGCATGCGGGCGCTGACGGCGAGCGTGGCGGCATGCCCGCACCCGTGCGCGGCCGGGATGAGCAGCGCGGTAACGGGCCCGGCCACGAGCGCGATCACGACGGCCGCGGGTACCAGCAGGGCTGTCGTCCAGGTCAGCAGCGCGGATGCGATCACGCGGGTCTGCGCGGGCCCGTCGCCGGCTGTATCAGCCGAGCGCGCCGCCGGGCCTGCCAGCACCGGCACTACCGCGCTGGTAAGGGCGCCGCCGAGCATGATGTCGTAGATGATGTTCGGCACCTGGTTGGCGGTCATGTAGGCGGTGCCGACGCAGCTGGCGGTGACGGTATGCGCGAAAACGAGCTCGCGGCCGAAGCCGGCGATCCCGGACAGCACGGTGAGCACGCCGATGACGAGGGCAGCCCGGCCGATTCCCGTGCCTGACTGCCGCGCCGCCCCTCGCTCGGCTACCGGCGCCGTCACGTGAAAGACGGGGTGGCCAGTGCGGGAGGCTCGCGGGTTTCCGCTCCGGCCGGGGTGTCCTGGGACGGGACGGACGTGGCCGCTGCCGGGGCTGCCGAGGCCAGCAGTGCGGCGGACGCCGCCGCCGCACCAGATTCCGCCGGAGCCGGGGCGGACGCGCGGGCCGGCCGGCGGCCCAGCATGTCGAGCCAGCGCAGCACCGGCGTCCGTTCAATGACCTTGGTGAAGCTCACTACCTCGCTTGCCGTGGTCAGCGCGATGATCCCCGCGAGAATCGCGATCCGGCTGCTGCGCGCCAGGCCGCCGGCTGCAGCCACGCCGAGCATGGCCCCCAGCGCGTTGGCGCCGGCATCCCCGAGCATGGCGCGCTCCCCCAGGTCCTCGGGCAGGAGGGCGAGCGCCGCACCGAGCGGCGCCGCCACCGCGGCAGCCTGGTGGCTGGCGGGATCGCGCGGCGCATGCCGGGCGGTGAGCTGCGCGGCGGCAAGCGGGACGCCAGCGGCCAGCACCACCTTGATGGCGCGTCCGGGCCTGAGGTCGAACAGGTTGAGGAGGTTCGCCGTCCCGGCGATCAGCGCCGCGTTGATGGCGATGTCCGTGGGCGGGCCGCCAGCGAGCGTGCTCGCGGCGATCCCCGTGGCGCCGATGCCGCCGATCTTCACCGCGCCGGTCGTCACCTCGCCGCGGGCCAGCGCGCCGAGGTGCCCCCGGAACCCGCGCCGGTCCCCCGATCCGGCGATGTCGTCGTAGCCGCCGAATGCCGCGGCCCCGGTGGCGGCGATCGTCATGGCGGCCCTGGACCGCACCGGGATCCTGGCCGCCAGTGCCGCGGCGGTCCCGGCGATGGCCGCCGATGGTCCCTCCAGCAGGGTGACCGGCTCGCCCCGGTGGTTCGTCCGCGTCCACCGCACGGCTCCGCCGGGCGGGTACCGGGTGAGCGCGGCGTAGGCGGCCCTCGCGGCGGCCGCCGCGACGAGTCCGGCCAGGACGGGCGGTGCAGTGCCGCGCCAGGCGGTCGTCATCACTTCTTCCCCTTCCCGGATGCCGCCTTCGCGGTCGCCGTGGCAGACGCCGACGCAGTCGGTGCCGGGCTGGGCCCGGCGGATGCGGCGTCCGGCTGGACGCCGTAGCTGCCGGGTTTATGCCCGCTCAGCTGCTGTTCCAGCGCCTGGACGGCAACGATCTGGCCGCTGACGGTGTCCGCATTGTCGACGGTGGACGCGTTGTTCGCCGCGCCGCTGGCGCGCACCGCCGTGATCGCACTGCCGCCTCCGGCGGGGGGTGACGCGCCGGCCACGACCGTTGCCTGGCTCGCCGTGCCAAACTCCCGCGCCAGCGCGACGATCGCCTGGTTAGCCGGATCGGTGTTTCCGCTGGCCGGGACGATCACGGCGAGCGTCGCGCCGGAGGCCGGCTGCCCGCTGACCGTAAGGAACCCGCCGGCCGAGTAGCTCGACAGGATGGTCTGCGGGGAACTCCCGGCCTGGCCGGCGCTCGTCTGGCTGCTGGTCGTCTGGCCGGCGGGCTGCGACTTGGACGACAGGAGGGCGCTGGCCAGCACCTGGGCCGCCTGCTGCTGCGGGCTTCCGTTGACGAGACTCACCCCCGACGGCACAACCTGCTGGGTGAGCTGGTCGAGGACGTTCAGGGTGCTCGCGCTGGTGTCGGCGAATTTCGTGGTCAGCGACACCTGCCCGCTGACGGTCGCGCCGGCGTGGCCCAGCGCGGTCGTGAGGCCGCTGACCTCGCCGCCCGGTGCGCCGGGCGCGGTGATGATGACGGCACGCTTTCCGTCGAGCAGGTGCGCGAGCAGGACCGGCTCGGCGGCCTGCGCGAACGACTGATCCCCGCTGACTTCCAGCTGGAGGGCGTTGTTCTCGCTGTTGGCGGCGTTGAGCTTGGCGCTCAGCGCGCTCGACGTCCGGTCCAGCGCGCTCAAAGCTGCTCCCCGGAGCTCGGTCGAGCCGAGCACGATGCCGATGGCGAGGGCGAGGAAGACCGCGACGATGGAGACGAGGTGATAACGGAAATCAATCACGTGAATAGTCCGGTCAAAGAGGAGGCGAACGAATGCCAGGTCGCGTCGAAGTATCTCGACAGGATCGGCTCCGCGGGCGAGGCGGCCACCGAGACGAGCACGGTCACGGCGGCGGCCACGGCGAGCAGGACCAGGGCCCAGCTGGAGATCCTGCTGCGGTACAGCCGGCTGACGCCCTTGGCGTTCACGATCTTGGTGCCGACCCGGAGCTGGGTCAGGAAGCTGCTCGCCATCCCGGAACGGCCTTTGTCGAGGAACTCCTCCAGCGTCGAGTGCGTGCCGACCGTCACGATCAGGCTCGCGCCCTTGCTGTCGGCGAGGAGCAGGGCCACATCTTCGCTGGTACCTGCGGCGGGGCAGATGGCCGCGGTCAGGCCGAGGTCGTTGACGCGGCTCAGCCCCGGCGCCCGCCCGTCGGCGTAGGCGTGCACGATGAGCTCGGCGCCGCAATGGAGTGTCTCGTCGGAGACGGAATCCATGTCGCCGACGATGGCGTCGGGCACGTACCCCGCCTCGATGAGCGCGTCCGCGCCGCCGTCGACGCCCAGCATGACGGGCCGGTATTCGCGGATGTAGGGCCGCAGCGCCGCCAGGTCCTCGCGGTAGTGGTAGCCGCGGACCACCACGAGCACGTGACGGCCCTCCATGACCGTGCGGAGCTCGGGAGCCGCCACCCCGTCGACGAGGAGCTCGTGCTCGCGCTTGAGGAACTCCACCGTGTTGGCGGCGAATGCCTCGATCTGCGTAACGATCCCGGCCTTGGCCTCGGCCATCACTGCGGTAACCGATTCGCCCGTCTGCGGCGTTCCCTTGGCGACGACCTGGTCACCCAGGTAGAGGGTGTCGCCGTCCAGCCGGACGGTCGCTCCCTCGTGCACCCGGCTGAACACATCCTGCCCGACGTCGTCGATCAGCGGGATCCCGGCATCCATCAGCAGCTGCGGGCCCAGGTTGGGATAACGCCCGCTCATGCTCACCGCGGCGTTCACCACGGCGGCCACCTTCCGGCTGATCAGCGCGTCGGCGGCAACGCGATCCAGGTCGACGTGGTCGATGATGGCGATGTCACCCGGGCAGAGCCGTTTGGTGAGGTTCTTCGTCCTGCGGTCGAGGCGCGCGGTAGCGACCACCCCGGGCAGCTCGTCCAGCTTGCCGCGGCGGACAACGGGGAACCTTACAGACGGCACCTTCATCGTCGTTCCATCCTGCCAGAGCCCCTAACCACATGCCGTCAGGTTGGCGATTACGGCATGTTACAGATCTCGCACAGATCGTAGGCCGTCGATGGTGCCCGGTCCCGGGCGCCGGAAAAGAGATGCTGCTGCCGTCAATAATGCAGCAGGCCGGCGAGTGTTCCGGTGATCAGGCCGCAGGGGGCTCCCCGCGTCCGGACGCGCTCCCGGGCGGACCGGGGCAGGCGCGGGCAGGCCGCTTATAGGCTGGCAGCCGTCAGAAGCCGGGCGCCGGGGCCCGCCGCGGACCGCCGGCGCCAGAACCGAACCATCCCGGGAGCCACGGTTGAGCGAGCAGAGCGCCGACGGTATCCGCCTCACGTCCCTGTCACACGGCGCCGGCTGCGCTTGTAAGCTGCCGCTGGCCGCCCTGGATAAGCTGATGACCACGCTCGGCACCCCCGCCGGCCAGGCCGGCCGGGCGGACGGGCCCGCTCACATCCTGGCCCCTGCGGCCGGCGACCTGCTGGTTGGCGCGGCCGAAGGGGACGACGCGGCGGTGCTGCGCCTCGATGAGGACCGGGCGCTCGTCCTGACTACCGATTTCTTCACGCCGATCGTTGACGACCCACGCGACTGGGGGCGGGTGGCCGCCACGAACGCGCTCTCGGATGTGTACGCGATGGGCGGCCGGCCGGTCATCGCGCTCAACCTGACGGCCTGGCCGGGCGAGCGCCTGCCCATCAAGATACTCGCCGACGTCCTGCGGGGCGGCGCGGAGGCCGCCGCGTCCGCGGGCTGCCTGGTGGTGGGCGGGCACACCATTGACGATCCCGAGCCCAAGTATGGCCTGGCCGTCGTCGGCCTCGCGGATCCGGGGAAGCTGATGACCGTGGACCGCGCACGCGCCGGCGACTCGCTCGTACTGACCAAGCCCATCGGCACCGGCGTCGTCGCCACGGCGCACAAGCAGGGTGAAGCGGCAGCCGACGTGCTGGCCGCTGCCGTCGGGGCCATGACGACGCTGAATGCGCCCGCCAGCGAGGCGGCGCTGCGCGCGGGGGTGCTGGCGGCCACGGACGTCACCGGCTTCAGCCTGCTCGGCCACCTGCACCGGATGCTGCGCGCGAGCGGGGTCAGCGCCGAAATCTGGGCGGACCGCGTGCCGCTGCTGCCTGGCGCGGCGGAGCTGGCCGGGGCGGGCTTCATCTCGGGCGGCACCCGCGCCAACATGTCCTACCTCACCGGCCTGGTGGACATCGAGCCCGGCGTGGACGGGATCACCTCGGTGCTGCTGCACGATGCCCAGACGTCAGGCGGCCTGCTGATCGCCGCGCCGCCGGGACGGGAGGAGGCGCTCTGCTCGGACCTGAGCAGGCGCGGGGTGGAGGCGGCGGCCATCGGCACGGTACGCCCCGGTTCCCCCGGCCGCATCGCCGTCCGCGCCACACTGTGACGCATGTGGCGTGAGGTGCCGTCTCTGCGCCCGCCGCCGTGAGTGCCTGCAGTGACAAATTGTGCCCATCGGGGCTGAATTGACCGGATAATGGGAATCTAGAGCTCTGTGCCCTTGTTGTTACATCGGCTGAATATGTTGTTACATTTGGTCTGAACGCGGTCACCAGAACGGAGCCCCCGCGCCTGATCAGCAACTCCTGCGACACCGCCCGGCTCGCTAGTGCAGGTGCCGGGGACGGGTCCTATTGTGTCGGACCTCTCTGTTACCGTTCGGTACGGATCTCTGCTCATCACGACGGATGGGGTGGCTGTGACCCGGCCTGGTGACGGACCGCTGGACGGCGGGCTGACCGAGGACGACGCTGAGGCCCACGTCCACGGCATCTGCTTCAAGACCGGACCGCCGCGCTGCATCGGCGTCGAACTTGAGTGGCTGGTCCGCGACGTCCGCGATCCGGCGCTGCCGATACCGGCGGATCGCATCTTCGCGGCTGTTGCCGATCTCACCGCGCCGGCCGTTCTCCCCCAACCTGCCGTGCTGCCGTCCGGGAGCCTGATCACCGTTGAGCCCGGCGGCCAGCTCGAACTAAGCTCCGCGCCCGCCGACAGCCTCGGCGGGTGCGTGACGGCCGTGCAGCGTGACATGACAGCCCTGCGTGACGCGATACGCCGGGCCGGGCTGGCCCTCCAGGGTTATGGTTTCGATCCCCTCCGGCCGCCGCGCCGCGTGCTCGATCTGCCGCGGTATGCGGCCATGGAGGAATTCTTCGACCGCGACGGCCCATGGGGCCGCCAGATGATGTGCAGCACCGCGTCCGTGCAGGTATGCGTGGACGCCGGCCTGGATGAGGCCGGGGCCAGGGGGTATCGCCGGCGCTGGCGGCTGGCACACGATATCGGCCCCGTCCTGGTCGCAGCGTTCGCCAACTCGCCACTGCGCCAGGGACAGCCGTCCGGCTGGCGGTCGACGCGCCAGGAGGTCTGGAGCCGGCTCGATCCGGGCCGTACTCTCCCGCCGCCGGCCGACGCGGATCCCCGCTGCGCGTGGGCGAACTACTCCCTCGACGCCGAATTGATGCTGGTACGCAGGGCGGGCTCGCCGTCCTGGACGGCCCCGCCCGGGCTGACCTTCCGTGGCTGGCTGCGCGGCGGCGGCAGCGAGCGCCCGCCTACCAAAGAGGATCTCACCTACCACCTCTCGACGCTGTTCCCGCCGGTGCGCCCGCGAGGGCACCTCGAATTGCGGATGATCGATGCGCAGCCGGACGACGGCTGGATCGTGCCGGCCGCAGTCGCCTGGGCGCTGTTCGAGGACCCGCAGGCGGCCGACGCGGCCACGGCTGCGGCCGGCCCTCTCTGGGCAGGAGCAGACGGCACGGGGCACAGAGCAGCACCGGGGGCGGTTCCTCGCGACGGCACGGGCGGTTCCCTGGGTAACGGCCACCACGGCGCCGCCAGCCGGGCGGGCGGAAACGGCAGTAAAGCCAGCAACCGCGCGCCGGACGGGAACCCATGGTTGCGCGCGGCCCGCAACGGGCTGGCTGATCCGGTGCTGGCCCGTGCCGCCAAGAAGTGCTTCGAAGCGGCCAACGCCGCCCTCAGCCGCGTGGACGTGCCAGCGGAGATCCGCCAGCGGGTGGCCGAATTCACCGAACGTTACGTGCTCAGACGCCGATGTCCAGCAGACGACCAACTCGAGGGGATCCATTGACATCGCCACAGGACACACCACCCAGCCAGATCGCGACCGCATCAACGACCACAGAGAACCTGCGGGACCTGATCGCGGACGTGCTGACGGTGGCCAGGAACCGCACGGCCGGGCTGACCGACTGCGTCGATGATGCGGACCTGATCCGCCAGCATTCGCCGCTGATGTCGCCGCTGGTCTGGGACCTGGCGCACATCGCCAACCAGGAGGAGATGTGGCTGCTGCGCGCGGTCGGCGGCCAGGATCCGATGCATCCGGAGATCGACCCG
>DASQVO010000229.1:0-4789 GCA_035640715.1 Streptosporangiaceae bacterium | reverse complement strand
GACTGCGGGTAGTGCGAGCAGCGCACCATGTTGCAGTTGAGCTCGTTCTTGAGGATCTCGGCGTCGCGGCGCTGCAGCCGCGCGGGCGCCGCCATGCCGAGGTAGGGGAACAGCTGGTGCCGGTTCAGCCCGAAGATCTCCAGCCGCTTGCCGTTGAGGTAGAAGCCGTCCAGCTCGAACCTGGCCTCGCGGAACCCCATCCGCACCTGATAGGCATGCGCCTGCCCACCGGTATCGGACAATGTTGTCCGGATTGTATAAAGCTGGGGGGTTTCCGGCGACCACAGGGTGATGTCGCCGACATTGGTCATGCCGAACTTCACGACCGTAGTGCCCACCGCGGTGATCTTCGCGGTGACGGCGGCGCTGGCGAGCCGGCGGGACCCGTCCAGCAGTTCCGCGGTGAGCCTTACCGGGCCGCGCGGCACCCTGGCGGCATCGATCGTGGCCAGTATCTCCACGCTGGGGTCCGAGGTGAGCACGTCGAGTGGTTTCGCGAATACGTCCGCGATGAAGGCCTCTGGCACCACCCGGAGGGCGACGTCCCGGTAGATCCCGCCTGGCTGCAGGTAGTCAACCGAACTGACGCCCCCGGCCGGATTGTCCGGCGGGACGTCCAGCCAGCGCGCGTCGACAATGACGGCCAGAACATTGTCGCCCGTCACCAGGTGTCGGGTGAGTTCGGCGGACCACGGAAGGTACCCACCCTTGTGCGTGGCGACCGTGACGCCATTGACCACCACGGCCGCGTTGGTCATCACGCCGTCGAAGTCGGCGAACACGCGGCCGCCGCTGACTGCGGACACATCGAAATGCTTCCGGTAGATCCACACGTTCTCCCAGGCCGTGTGGTCCCAGTCTCCCCACGACAGCGGCGTGACCGTGTGCGGAAGCGTGACACTCACGAAGCCGCTGTCGTCATAGCTGGCCCTCTCCGCCCCGGCGACGTAGACGCCGCCGAACAGCCAGTCCTGGTTGAAGTTGTAGGTCCCCCAGCCGTCGATGTCCAATGCACTGGACACCTTCGAACGTTCCGATGCGCCGGTTGTCTTGTCATCTCGCCCGCCCGCCTCCTGGGCCTCGACCCAGCCGAACGCGGCCAGGGAGGCAAGCGCGACGCCGCCAAGAGCCCCGGTTCTCAGGATCGCCCGGCGTGACGGCAAGGAGGTGGGCGCTTCGCCATGATGTGAGCGATCAGCAGACTTTGGCTGGAAGGCCGGATTTGTCACGCAGTCATTCTGCCAGCGGGCATGCCTTCGTACCCGCTAGTGTTCGTTCCTGGGTGGGTAGCCTCCTGTGAACGTTGACTTGCTTGGTGAAGCGGATATCAGGGTGCGGCTACTGCGGGCCAGTACAGGTCGCGGAGCAGGTTCTTGTCCCAGACCATGATGGTGAACTCGCGGAAGTGATAGGTCTGCCGTGGCCGCCCGAATGTAGCGACTACCTCCGCATAGGGAAGGGCGGAACGAGGCCCGTCGGCAGTCGTCGAGACAATGAAATTGGCATTGTGCAGCCGGGGGTCGAACCAGGACACCTTGTCTTCGTCCGCGCGCGCCGCCGGCTTGGGCCGGTGCCACGACGGTGCCAGCAGCATGACCTGACCGCGGCTGTCGAGCGTGATGTTGTTCGCCTGGGCATACTCGGCAAGTCCCACGGTGAGGTGGTGGGAGGAGAGCCAGTTGGCCAGATCCTGGTCGTGGGCTGGCTGCGCGGGCTGCGCAGCACCATAGGTCTGGCGACAGCAGCAGCACGAAAGTGGGATTGCCGAGCTGCGGCGCCAGCATGATCCCGGAGGCGACCAGGACCCGGACGACCGCTTCCCGGCCGGTCGAGCGCCCTTTGGCCAGCAGGCCGGCCAGCAGGACCATCAGCGTGTAGGTCACCGCCGCCGCCACGTGCACCACGTCCGGGGTCAGGCCGCGCACCGCCCCACCGCTACGTACTCAGGCAGCTCGGTAGTGTAAAACGACACGTCCGACACGGTCCAGCCGCGAAGCAGCCAGTTACCGTGCAGCATGTCCCACGCCTGCAGCGCGTTCGACGCGCCATCGGAGACCACCGGCTGCGTTCGCGAGAGCCGCAGGTAACACACGAAGAGGACCACCGCAGCGGCCGCGAAAGCGGCGGCCCACGCCCACCCCGCGCCCCGCCACGCCCACCCCGCGCCCCGCCGGGCCCGCCGTCGGCTGGCCGGGCGTGACCTCTCCGGCTCAGCGGCTGCGCGGCCGGCCGCGGGAGCCGCGGCGATGACCCCAGAGGCGCCAGGCCCCTGCGACGAAGGTGTCTCCGGAGCGGGCATAAATCCTCTTGAGATCCGGGGCGGCACGATGAGGTCCCAGGGGGCAGCATGAGGCCGAACGGGCAGGAAAGGTCAGTGGGGGGCTACCCTCTACGGCCCGGGCCCATGCAGCACCGCAGCTCCGACGTCAGCACCTCGCAGCAGCTGACGGTCTCGGTGTTCGAGGTGAGCCTGCCGCGGGCAAGACCGTCGCCTCGGTCACGCTGCCCTACATCGGCGACACCGTGAGCGGCGCCACCGCGATGCACATCTTCGCCATCGGCCTCGGCTAGCCAGGCCAGCGCGGCGTGGCGCGCGATTCGGGATGATCCGCCACTTTGCCGCTGGCCGCCTGGCAGCGAAACGATGGCAGCGGAGTGTACGGGTATTACTACACGACGTGGCGAGTAATCATGCTCTCGCGGCGTGTGGTAGGCAAGGGGCATGACCGATCTCATTCCTCGCAGCGTCCTGTTTGGCAACCCGGAACGGACCAGCCCGCTCCTGTCCCCCAACGGGACCCGGCTGGCGTGGATCGCGCCCGACAACGGCATTCTCAATGTCTGGGTCGCGCCGGTGCGCGTGGCCTCCGATGAGGCCGTGGACTGGTCGGCGGCCCGGGTCGTCACCAACGACAGGGACCGGGGAATCCGCAGGTTCGCCTGGGCGCATGACGGACGGCACCTGCTGTACATGCAGGACACCGGCGGGGACGAGAACTGGCGCCTGCACGACGTGAACCTGGAGACTATGCACCGGCGTGACCTCACGCCGTTCAAGGGGGTCCAGGCTCAGATCGTCGCCATGAACAAGCGGTTCCCGACGGAAATCCTGGTGGGGCTCAACCGGGACAATCCGCAGCTGCACGACGTCTACCGGCTCGACCTGCTCACCGGCGATCTCACCCTGGAGGTGAAGAACCCTGGCTTCGTCGGCTGGCTGGCTGATGAGGACATGATCGTACGCGCCGGCCTCGCGCCGCTGCCGGACGGCGGCCTCCACCTCGTGGTGCGCGACCACGCAGAGGATGAATGGCGGCGGCTGCTGACCATTCCCGCCGACGATGCGGCCACCGGCAACGTCGTCACCTTCAGCGCCGACGGCCGGTCGCTGCTGGCGGCCAGCTCCGTCGGCGCGAACACCGGCCGCCTGGTCAAGATTGACGTGGCCACCGGCGAGACCGAGGTGCTGGCCGAGGATCCGGAAGCCGACGTGGCCGATGTCCTGGTCCACCCGGATACGCGCGAGCCGCAGATCGTCACGCTGCTCAAGGACCGGGCCGAATACATCACGCTGGACGACTTGCTTGAGGACGACCTCAAGGCGATCCGCGCACTGCACCCCGGCGACCCCATGGTCCAGGACCGCGACGACGCCGATGCCAGCTGGCTGGTTGCCTTCACCACCGACTCGGGCCCGGTCCCGTTCTTCATCTACGACCATGCCAGCCGCAGCGGGCGCCTCCTGTTCACCGCCCGGCCCGAGCTGTCACGCTACGAGCTTGCCCCGATGGAGCCGTTCCAGTTCACCTCGCGGGACGGGCTGACCATCCACGGCTACGCCACGTTCCCGCCCGGCACGGGCCGCTCGGGCCTCCCGGCCGTGATCAACGTCCACGGCGGCCCCCAGACCCGTGACATGTGGGGCTTCAACCCGGAGGCACAGTGGCTCGCCAACCGGGGCTACCTGTGCATCCAGGTGAACTACCGCGGCTCCACCGGGTACGGCAAGGCGTTCGTGAACGCGGGAGACCGCGAGTGGGGCGCTAAAATGCACGACGACCTCATCGACGCCGTTGACTACGTCACCGGCCAGGGCTGGGCCGACCCGGAACGGATCGCGATCTATGGCGGTTCCTACGGCGGCTACGCCGCACTGGTCGGCGCCGCGTTCACCCCCGACGTGTTCTGCTGCGCCGTCGATATCGTCGGCCCCTCGAACCTGAAGACGCTGCTGGAGACGATCCCGCCGTACTGGACGCCGATGATCGCCCAGCTTTACAAGCGGGTGGGCAACCCGGAGACCGACGAGGATTTCCTGTGGTCACGGTCGCCGCTGTCACGGGTACGTGACATCCGGATCCCGCTGCTCATCGCTCAGGGGGCCAATGACCCCCGGGTCAAGCAGGCCGAATCGGAGCAGATCGTCTCTGCCCTCGCCAGAGCCGGGATCGACCACGAGTACATGCTGTTCCCCGACGAGGGTCACGGCTTCGCCAAGCCGGAGAACCGGCTGAAGTTCTACGCCGCCGCCGAGCGCTTCCTGGCCCGCCACCTCGGCGGCCGTTTCGAGGAGTAGACCACCGCCAAGCCGGCGCTCAAGGGATGCACCGCGACGACAGGCACGTGACCGCGCGCCGATAACGCGGCTGGGCAGGCCGACCGGAAAGCAAAGGCAGGTATCAGGCGATGCGACGTCTGGCCGGGTTCGCCCGCACAGCACTTGGACATCGAGGGGCATTGGCCGCGGTCATGGCGGCCCTGGTGGTCGTCTCGGCTGCTACGACGCTCG
>DASQVO010000228.1:0-12407 GCA_035640715.1 Streptosporangiaceae bacterium | reverse complement strand
TCCCCGACTACGCCTTCCCCGCGCCGGACACCTTCTATGGCGTGTCCAAGGCGGCCACGGAGGCGCTCGCCGCCATGTACCACCACCGCTACGGCATGGACGCGATCTGCGTGCGGATCCTGACCTGCGCCGAGCGCCCGGTGAACGCCCGCGCCCTGTCCACCTGGCTGTCACCCGACGACGCGGGCCGGCTCTTTGAGGCGTGCCTTTCCGCCGAGCGGCCCGGATTCCGCGTGATCTTCGGGGTGTCCGCCAACACCAGGGGCGGCTGGGTCTCGCTGAACGAGGCGAAGGCGCTGGGCTACGAGCCGCGTGACGACGCCGAGGCCTACGCAGACGAGGTCCTCGCCGGCGGGGGGATCGACCCCGACGATCCCGTGTTCCGCTATCTCGGCGGCGAGTTCACGCTCCCGGAAAAAGACGTCCCGGCGCCGTAAGCTCTGGGCTGCACGGAACTCGCCCGGCCGTTCGCCGGGGACCGATGGTGGGTCCTGGCGCTGACGCTCGCCCTGGCACTCCTGGCCGGCGGGGCCGCGTACACGGTGGCCGCGCGCCGTGAACTCCGTATGCGTCACGGATAGATCGTTTTGTGCTCTTCCAGCATCGCGACGTATTTCGCGATTCGCTTCGCGCGGGTCTCGGGACGCTTGGCACCGCCGATCCGGAAGAGGATCGCGTACCTGTTGACGCTGCTCAGCGTCGCGAAGAACGCGCGGGCCCGGTCGCTGGCGTCCAGCGCCGCTGCCAGGTCGGGCGGGACTTCCATCGTGCGCTGGCCGTCATAGGCCGCGTCCCACCGGCCATCCGCCTGCGCCTGCTCGACCTCCCGCAGCCCCGCGGCTTTCATCCGCCCGCTGGAGATCAGTTCCTCGGCCTTGCCGCGGTTGATCTTCGACCACCGGCCGCCCGGCTTCCTGGGCGTCAGCCGCTGCAGCCAGCAATCATCATCGAGCCGCCCCTTCTGCCCGTCGATCCAGCCATAGCAGAGGGCGACCTCGACCGCCTCGGCGTAGGAGACGGAGGGAAGGCCGGAGCCCTTCTTGGCGATCTTCAGCCAGATTCCCCGGGAGGCAGCGTGATGCTCGGCCAGCCAGCCGTCGAGCGCCTCAGCCGAGTCAAAGGCCATGACCGGAAGCTCGTCGCGCGGCACCGCCCTACCTCCATCCGCCGCCTGCGACTGATCACTATCACCTTAGACGCCAGCCGCGAACGGCTCTTGAACATTTGCGTCACGGGACGGATTGTCTGGCGCCGCGGCAGTTTGGCCGCGCCCGTGCTGCCGCACCTCACCGCCAACTGCGGCGGCCTGGTAACCGCGTGGGCTGTCGCCGGCCTGTCTGGCCGGATGCTGGACCGCGGCGTCGCCGGCGCACAGGGCCGTGCATGCGCGGAGCAGCTGGCATAGCTGCGCGTCGCGCTGGGTGGCCGGGCCGGTCGCTGCCCCGGCGATGACCGATATGGCCTGAGCGGCCTGGACGGCGGCCTGGCTCGCATACAGCCAGTTGAGCAGGCCGAGCCGGTCGAGCAGTGCCGCCGCGTGGCGCCGCACCGCGGTCCCGCTCTCCCCGGCATCCGTGGGCGCCGCCGCGCCAGGGCGTGACAGCACGCTGAGGGCGGTGAGCCGCGCGGATTCCATCTCGGCCGCCATGAACGGGCTGGCCGCGAGCGCCTCGCGCGCGCACAGCAGCACGAGCCGGGCGCAACGTTCCGGTCGCGTATGGCCATCGGGCCCCACGTCAGCCGTACCGGTCATCTGCGGCACGAGCGGCGAGAGGAGTTCCCGTGCGCCGTCGCTGACCCGGTCGTTGACGGCCCGCGCCACGGCGGCCAGCACCGGATGGACGCTGGCGGGGTGATCGCTCCACGGTTCGGATGCGAAGAGGGACGCCAATTCCATGAGGCATGCCTCGTCACCGGCGGCGGAATGGCGGCCGGACGCGACCGGGACCGGAATGCCCTCCCGCATGGCGGCCCGGATATCGCAGGCCTGCGTGCCTGGCGAGGCGAGGGCTCCGGCAGGAACGGTGGTGTGAGCAGAGTCATTCATCACACATCGCATTTTGCATACAGTCGTCTATATACTTACGTCGTGCGCCCAACGGAATTTGCCGAGGTGCGGCCCATCCGCCCCGTGGAGCGGCCGGTCCCGCTGCGCCAGTCGGTCTATGAGGCCCTGGTGGAGCTCGTCGTGGGTGGCGGTCTCCGGCCGGGTCAGCATCTCGTCGAGTCTGACCTGGCCCGCCAGCTCGGTGTGAGCCGCCAGCCGGTCCGCGAGGCCCTGCACCGCCTGGAGGCCGAGGGCTGGGTTGATCTGCGGCCCAGCCAGGGAGCGTTCGTGCACGTGCCGACCGACCGTGAGGTCAATCAGCTTCTCGATGTACGGGAACTGCTGGAGGCGGAGACCGCGCGCCTCGCGGCACGTTCGGTCACGCCCGAGGCGGTAGCGGCGCTGCGGGCTATCTGGCAGGACGGGGTGGCGGCCACGGAATCGGGCGACGTCGATCGTGTCGTCGCCGCCAACAGCGCTCTCCATGCCGAGATCGCGGCGCTCGCCGGCAATGATGTGCTCGCCGACCTGGCCGGTATCGTCAGCCGCCGGATGCGCTGGTACTACCGTCTGGTGGCCCCGGCCCGTGGCCATGAGTCGTGGGCCGAGCACCAGCAGCTCATCGAGGCGATTGAGGCTGGCGATGAGGAACGGGCGGCAGGGATCGCACGCGCGCACAATGAGCGCACGCGGACCGCTTACCACCGCCCGGCCGGCGCCGTTGGCTGAGCCTGCCGCGCCGTGCCGGTAACGCTCCTCGCTGTGGGACCCCGTGGCCTCTTTCTCCGCGTCCACCGTCGGCTCGTCCCGCCGTTCGAAGCGGTACGGCGCGAGCGGCAGCTTCAGCTCGCAGGGGTAGCGGCCGGGCACGGCCCTCCTTCCGTGATCCCGGCGGGCGGGCCGCCGCACAGCCGACCCGCCCGCCGGGACCGTTGTCAATCCGCGCCTGCGATCGCCTCGCTCACGCTGTCACTGGTTTCGGAGCTGCCGCCTTTTCCGGCGCGGCGTTCACGGCCGCCTCCATCTGCTCCACGGTCGGCCGCTTGCACTTGAACGTGACCATGAGCATGGCGATGAATCCCAGGAAGGCACCGAAGAAGAACCCCTGGGGCCAGTGGTAGTGCGACGTGCCATACAGGGTTCCGGTCATGACCAGCGCCGCACCGCCGCCGGCGAAGCTGCCGCCGAGCGCCTTCCACGCGTAGATGGACCCGTAGTTGACAGCGTTGTTGTTCTCGCCATAGTAGTCGGCCACCATCGCGGCCGTCATCGGGAAGTTGGCCCCGGACAGGCCACCGGAGATGACCGCGCAGATGGCGAACAGTACCGGCACGTGGGCTTCACCAGCCCACAACGCCAGGAGCTGGAAGACCACGTTGCCCGAGTACGCGTACATCATCGTCTTCCGGCGGCTGATGTGCTCGGATAGCCATCCGTAGAACGGTCTGAAGCCCCCGTCCGCGAGTGCGAAGCCGGCCGCACCTGCCACCACAGCCCAGCTGCCCAGGTGCATGGCCGTCCCGAAGGTGTAGTAGAAGGCCACACCGAACAGTGAGCAGCCGACGTAACAGGCGTACTGCATGCCTATCCACTTGGCCTGCGGGGTCCGCCACATCTGCGCGAGGGTGTAGTGCCGCAGCGCCGGCGGGTTGTTCCTGAGGTCCGCGGTGCTGTGCTTGTGCCAGCTGAGCGGGTCGACCGTCTTCGGCCACCAGTTCTTCGGCGGGTCCTTGAGGAAGTACCCGGCGATGACGATGACGCCGGTCATGATGATGCCCTCGGCGATGATGAATGCCTTGACCTGATGCGTGGTGAGACTGCCGACCCCGGTCCCGGAACTCAGCCCGCCAGCCCAGATGATGAACGGCACGGAGCCATATGCCCAGCCGCCGTTCACGAACCCGGTCCGCCAGCCCTTCCTCTCCGGGTACCACTTGGCCACGATGTTGATGCAGCTCGAGTACACCATGCCGGAGCCGATGCCGCCGAGCACCGCGTAGCTCAGGTACGCAGTCCAGATCGAGGTGGAGACCGAGAGCCAGCCGTACGCGACGATGCCGCAGATGATGCCGCCGATGATCGTCGCCCACCGGACGTTGAGAATCCCGCGGTTGCGCAGGAGGCCCGTGCCTATCTGCACCAACGATTCGAAGATGACGTAGAAGGAGAACAGCCAGAACGTCGGGGCGTTCCCCCAGTGGTGCGCGCTCTGGAGCGAGCCGGATAGTGCGCCCCAGGTGTATTCGAGCACCCCGGCCAGGCACATGCACAGCCAGGCTGCCATGATGACGGCCCCTCGCGGGTAGCCAAGAATCTGTTTTGGTTCCTCACCGACCCGGAATACGCGGCCGGTAGCGTTAGTTACTTCTTGGTAGGGAAGACTTGCTGGTTCGGTTGTAGCCATCGATCGCCACCGATACCTCTCGGACGAGATGTTGCTAGCTCGCGTTCCCGTCGTGCCTTGTGCTCGCCGGTCAGGAACGGATGCTCTGCCGCCGGGTTGCGACGTGCATCGCCCGTGAGGGCCAGCGCGGTCGTCGCTGACCGCGGCGTGGAGCAGGTATCGAGTACGGACGGACCGCGCGGGGCTCCCTGTGTCCCCAGGTTTGCCCTCATGCCGGAACGCCTGACGCAGTTCGTCAGGTCGGCGGGTCCCTGGGGCCCTGACCAGGGACGCGCGGTGACCCGTCGGCCACAGGCATCACCGGTTCCCTCGCTCGTCCCGAGGCATCATCGCCTCCTCTCGCCGACGGCTCGCCCCGCTTCCGCGGGTTCTTGGTTCTGCCTGGACGCTACGCGCCGACGCCCCGGTTGAGCGGCATCGAGTAGTGCTCTTCCTTCAGCCGCGCATGCGCCTCGGGGTCCTCACCGGCCTACAGTTCGGGCGGCACATCCATCCCCATGTCCTCCCAGTTGCGGCTGGCCCCGACCTGCATGACCCGGCGTGTTCCGGCAGCATGTGCCGAACCGCCCCGCGAGGCCAGGTAATCCGTGACTGGCCGCTGGACGGGAGGATGGAAATAGTGGTACTTCCGCGGGACCAGACGGTGAGCTCGTGGTGCACGGCGTCACTCCTCGACCGGCCGGGCACCCCCGGCCGCGCACGGCCAGGTGTTTCTACCCGGACGGATTGTATACCGTCGGCAGGATACGGCTATCGTACGTCCGGGCAGGCTTACGTCAAGACCTAATTTCCCGCGATTCGGCGGGACCTCCGCGACTCTGGTCCCGAGCAGGACGCGATAACGGCACAGCAGGAACCGGCACGGCGGGCTGGGAGACCGCCGTGATATCGGGCCCGAACGGGTGCCGCATGGCAGCTGCCCGCCGCCGGGCTGCGCGGGCGGACTCCCGGCACGCGTCCCTGGGGACCGCCCCTGGCGGGGCGGGACCGCCCCCTGGCGGGCGGAGGGCCTGAGGGCGGCTAATCGGCTTCTATCGTCATCTGGAGTTCGGTGACCCAGCGGTCCTGTGCGTCGCTCGGGCAGTCGAGGTAGACCTCCCGCATGTAGCCGGCGCTGGTGTAGCCGTGGACGTCGATCCAGCGCGCCAGGGCCTCGAAGCTCGTGCCAGCCTGGCTCATCGGCCCATGGTGGATCAGCGTGGCGGCGGGTCCCGCACCGGGCAGGTCGGCGATCGTGAAGTCCCGGGCCTGGTCCGGCTCGTCCTTCACCGGGTAGGCGGCGTGCACGGTCACGGTGTCGCCGTCGGACCCGGGAATGGCGTCATAGTAGGCGATGGCCGGCCCGTCGGGGGCCAGGCCGGCCTCCGACATGCGCTGGGTGAGCTCCGACTGGAGCGGCCGGATCACGCGCCCGAGGGTCTCGGCGGCGTAGCCGTCGGCGATGGCCGCAAGCTCCGCGATCCGGACTGGCTTGATGTCCTTGGTGACCACTTCGCTGCCGGGAACGTAGCCCTCGCTGGCGATTGTCCTCAGCCGCGCCTCGACCCGCTCAAGCCGCGCGGTATCGGCCGCGATCCGGGCCGCGAGCTCGGTTTGCCGCAGCTGCAGCATGCCGTGCAGTTCGGCCCCGCTTACCTGCGCATCGAGGATCGTCCGCACCTGCTCCAGGGTGAAGCCGAGATCCTTCAGCGCGAGGATCCGGTTGAGCCGTGGCAACTGGTCGGCCTCGTAGAAGCGGCGGCCGCTGGCGTCGACGCGGGTCGGCTGGAGCAGCCCGGTGAACTCATAGTTACGCAGCATGCGCACCGACACCAGGCCGATGCGGGCGAATTCCCTGGTGCTGAACATATGGGCATCCCGGTGGAGCTGGCCTTAGTTACTCATGAGTAAAACGATTTCATTGAGGTGAAGCGCCAGAGGGCTGGTAAATGTCACAGCAGTACACGGATGGGGGGTGGCGTAGCGCGATGTGGCGGGGCGAGTGGCGCGGCGCGATGTGGCGGCGCGGTGCGGTGCGGCGGTGCGGTGCAGGGTGCCGTGGGCAGCCTCAGTACGCGCGGCCGAAGATGACCCGCTTGCCGTAGGCGGAGGGCTGGCCACAGCGAATGCAGGGGCCGGATTCCGCCTCCGCCTCGAGCGGGACGCAGCGTGGCGTTGCCCCGGTTTCCGCCTTGATGTCGTCTTCGCATTCCGGTGCCCCGCAGTGCAACGCGCGGGCCCAGCCGGTCGCGACCGCCGCGGCGAACTCGTCCCATGCATCGGTCGTAACGGTCCGCTCATCGCGGAACGCGGTCGCCCGCTCAAGCAGGAAGGCCTGGAAGGCTTCCAGCTCGTCAGCCAGCCGTGCCGGTGCCCCCTCCAGCGTGATGCTCTCCTTGCCGTCACCGAGCCGCCGGGCCATCACCGCGCTGCCGGCGGCCAGGTCCCTCGGCCCGAGTTCCAGCCTGATCGGCACGCCGCGCAGCTCCCAGTCATTGAACTTGAAGCCCGGGGACAGCTGCGGCCTGTCGTCCACATGGGCCCGGATACCGGCGTCGGCGAGCCGCCGCGCCAGCGCGGCTGCGGCCGACGCAACTTCACCGGCCTGCTCACCGCGCCCGATCGGGACGATGACCACCTGGTACGGGGCGAGCCGCGGCGGCAGCACCAGGCCCTTGTCATCACCGTGTGTCATGATCACGCCGCCGATCATGCGCGTGCTCATCCCCCACGAGGTGGTGTGGCAGAGCGTCAGGGCGCCGTCCTCGCCGGCGTACTGGATGTTGAAGGCGCGCGCGAAGTTCGTGCCCATGTAATGAGAGGTGCCGGCCTGCAGCGCGCGGCCGTCGCGCATCATGCCTTCGATCGTGAACGTCCGCTTGGCCCCGGCGAAGCGCTCACCGGGCGTTTTCTCGCCCTCGATGACTGGCATCGCCGCCATCTCGCGGGCCGTGGCCGCGTAGAAGGCAAGCGCCAGCATGGTCTCGCGCATCGCGTCCGCCTCGTCGGCGTGCGCCGTGTGGCCTTCCTGCCAGAGGAATTCGGTGGTGCGCAGGAACATCCGGGGGCGCAGCTCCCAGCGGACCACGTTCGCCCACTGGTTCAGCAGCATCGGAAGGTCCCGGTGGGAACTGATCCACTTGGCCATCATCTCGCCGATGACCGTCTCCGAGGTGGGGCGGACGACGAGCGGCTCCTCCAGTTCCTTCCCGCCTGCATGGGTGACGACCGCGAGCTCGGGTGCGAACCCCTCCACGTGCTCGGCCTCGCGCCGCAGGTAACTCTCCGGGATCAGCAGCGGGAAGTACGCGTTGGAGTGACCGGTCTCCTTGATCCGCCGGTCCAGGTCGGCCTGGAGCAGCTCCCAGATGCGGTAGCCGTAGGGCCGGATGACCATCGTGCCCTTGGCCGGGCCGCGGTCGACAAGTTCCGCCTTGAAGACCAGTTCGTTGTACCAGGCGGAGAAGTCTTCGCTCTGCGGTGTCACCCCGCGTTCGTCTCGTGCCACATCCACGAGGTTAGACCAGTAACGTGTGATGCCATGACCGAAGAGGAGCGCATGTCGCCGACGAGGTAGCGGAGTCGCCTGTTTTGTCGCAATGATGTACTGAGCGTCGTTCAGCCTTTCCCTATCACAGTGCGGGGGTGACGCGGAAGTATGAGTAGCGGATGGCCGCCGGAGGAAGATGACCGTCGGCGGATGCCGGCCAGGCACGCTTCCGTCATCGACGCGGCGCACGACTCGCGTGACGCCGTGGGCGGCTACTCGAGCTACGCCCAGTACGCGCAAGATGAGGATGAAAGCGGCGGCCTGGGACACGAGTACGGCGGACCCAACGGCTACGGCGGCCCCAACGGCTACAACGGCACCAGCTACGGCGAGCCCAGCTGGTATGCCGCGCTGCCCGCGCCCCGGAACGGCAGCGGCAGCTATGACGCCGCGGGTTACAGCCAGCCTGCCAGCGGACAGCCCGGTGCTGGCGCGGGCAGTGCCGCCGAGCCCGGTATGAGCCAGGACGGTCCCGGCCAGGGCGGCTACTGGAACGGCGGCATCGGCGGCGGCCGGCCTGATGACGCGGGGCACTACGGCGCGAACGGCACGGCAGGTTACGGCGCGAACGGATATGCCGCGCCAGAGTACGACCAGCAGCGCTACGGCCAGCCGGGTTACACAGACTCCGATGCCGGCCCCGGATACCCGGACGCGGACTACGGGAACTCCGGATACGCGGATACCCGCTACGCGGAACCTCGCTACGACGACGCTGGTTACCAGGACAGGGGTTACCCGGGCCAGGGCATTGGTGACAGCCACGAGGCTGGCCTCGCAGGCGGCGAGCCAGGCTACCGACTCGGCCAGAGTTATCAGGAATCGGGCTACGGGCAGGCCGGTGTAACTGGCCAGGGCGCGGGCTACGGGGCAGGGGAGGCTAACTACGGCGGCCTCGGCTACCAGCATCCGGCCTACGGCAACCAGGATTACGGCGATCCCGGGTTCGGCGATCCTGGTTACGGGGACCCCGGCTACGGGGACGCGCGGTATCCCGGCCCTGCCCATGAAAGCCCGGGCTACCCTGATCCCTCGTATCAGGATGCCGGTTATGCGAACGCGGGCTACCGCGATCCGTCCGGCCAGCAGGCCGGTTATGGCGCTCCGGCCTACGCCGACGAGGGTTACAGCCGCTACCCGGACGCCGGCCCGGCCGAGGCCGGCCGTCCCGCCGGCGCCTACAGCGATAGCCCTGCTTACGGGGATGAGCCCGCTTTCGCGAACGCGCCGGCCTACGAGGACGCCGCCTCGCACGCTGGGGCCGGATACGGCCAGCCGACCTATGACGACGGCGGCTACCACGCGGATCGCGGCTTCCCGGCGGCAACCGGCCTGCTCACCGGGACGGACGCGGTCAGCCGGGACCGCGCCGCCACCGGCGGGCTGGATAGCACCGGCATGCTGGATAGCACCGGCATGCTCGACGGTACCGGCATGCTGCCCGCCGCTGGCGTGCTGGACGGCGCGGCGCCGAACGCCACGGTTGTGCTGGGCAACGACGCTGCCACCGGTCTTCTCGAAGCTCCCGGTCCCGCGGACACGTCGATCGATATACCGGCTGATAGGCCAGGACGTGGCGGGAAAGCCGGGCGCGGCGGGGCTGCCGGTCTTCTCGAAGCTCTGGGTCCTGCGGACACGTCGATCGATATACCGGCTGATAGGCCAGGACGTGGTGGGAAAGCCGGGCGCGGCGGCCGCATCGGGAATCCCCTGCCCGCCCGCACTACCAGCCGGCCCGCGGGCCGCCGCCGCGGCCGCAGCGGGGATCGCCGCCTCTGGATCGCGCTTGGCGGTGTCATGGCCGCCGCCGTGGTGGCCATCGTGGCCATCCTCGTGACGGCGTTCCCGTCGGGCCCGGGCGGCCCCGCGCACTCCCTCGTGACACCGAACCGCATAGCCGCGTTCGTCCGCAGGCCCGCTCTGGAGCAGCAGATGAACGTAGGGCAGCTGCGCAAGGACGTCATCAACATGAGCTCGGGGCAGGCAAGTCACGTGGTCGAGGCGGTATACGAGGCTGGTACCTCCGTCTCGGGCGCCACCCCGCAGATCATCCTGTTCATCGGCGGGAACCTGGCCAATGCGTCCCCGGTTGACTCGGTGAACAGCTTCACCCAGCGGTTCAAGGGCGCCAAGATCACAAGCGCGGGCACGCTGGGCGGCGACGCCGCGTGCGTGAACGCGACGGCATCCCAGCCGGGCAGCGTGGCGATGTGTACCTGGTTCGATAACGACAGCTTCGGCGAGGTCGTGTCTCCCACCATGAACGCGACGGCCCTCGCGAAGACGATGCGTTCGATACGGCCGGACGTTGAGCTAGTCGTCAAGAAGAAGCATTAGCTGGCGGGTAACAGCAGCGGACCGTCCCGCGGCCAGCGCGGGCGCGGGACGGCTGCCCAGTGCTTGCCAGCGCATAAGGGCAGCCGCCTCGCGTCGGGACCGGCCGCGCGTGCCTAGTTGCCGGTGCCGCCCCCGCCTGAGGTTCGCGTCTTCCGCAGCGAGATCCGGGTGACCGCGATCGCGACCCCGAGCAGCAGCACGATCAGCCCAAAGATCTGCGCGCCAAACTCCGAGCTGCTCAGCGAGAGCGGAATGGTTGAGGAGTCGGCAACCGGCTGCGCCCCTCGCTTGCCCAGGTCGGCCTGCGTGCTCGGTGCCGGGCTAGGGGCCGCTGACGGGTTGATCTGCGGGAAGAGGTTCGAGGCGTTGCCAGCCGGGATGGTTGTCGAAATCCCTGGCACTCCGGTGGCACCTACGGCCGGCAGCGGGCCGATAGGAAGGCTCTTGCCGAGGCTGTAGGTCGTCCCTGATACGCCCGGGGTCGTTGCCGTCGAGCCGGCCGACGTCTTCTTGCCCGTTGACCCGCCAGCCTTGCTTGTCTTGCTCTTGGAGGAACCCGCGCTCGGGCTCTGTGACGCCGAAGTCGCCTTGGTCACCGTTATAACCGTCGACTCGCTCTTCTTCAGCGCTGAACTCCTGTTACCAACGGTGACGATGGTGGTAAACGTTATCTTGTCGCCCGACGGAGCGGATTTCGGTACGACGAGCTCGGCCTCTGCATTCGGTGTGTTCGGCTTGTTTGACTGCAGCGAGACAGTACAGCTCGCCTTGCTAGTGCAGCCGCCGACAGTGAACGTTGGTGGGCTGAAAGCCGGCGTCTTGTCGCTCCGCTTCACTGTCGTCGTGATCGTGCCTTTTTCACTGGAGGAGGCCCAAGCGGAGATCCTGAACAGGACCGTGCCGCCGGGCTGCACGCTGCTCTCGGAGGCTGCGACGGCGAGGAACGGCTGCGTGAGCGTCGGTGTGGGGGACGGCGATGATGTCGGGCTGCTGCTAGGCGGCGGGCTGGGACTCGTGGTCGAGGTGCTGCCGCTGCCGGAGCCCGATGACGTCTTGCCCATCGTCGGTGTGGGGGTCGCGGATGCTGTTGCCGATGCGCTGGGGCTGGCTGCCGCGAATGGCTTCGCGGTGCTGGAGGAGGTCGTCGGGCTTGATGGCTTCGTGCTGGAGGAGGTCGCCGAGCTTGATGGCTTGGCAGTGGAGCTGGCGGAGCTTGACGGCTTCACGGTGGTGGAGGTCGCCGAGCTTGACGGCTTCACGGTAGTGGATGGCGTAGCCGTAGGGGTGGGGGTGGCTGCCAAGGCCGTGGCGGTCACGCCGCTCGAAATCACGAAGAGGCCAGTGGCCAGGCCGAGTGTGACCGGTCGCGTGTGCGCGGATGGCATCAGGACGCCCTGTCTGTGTTGGCTGTCACGTCTGGGGGATCTGCTCTTCGGCATTGTGGTCACATTGGGTACAACGGGTGTCTTTTGGTCACGGACGCTCCTATTCGACACTAAGAGGGGCGCTCGCCGCCACCCCTTCCGCCCGGCAGTTCGAGACCGGTTCCGGACGGTCACCGGCGTCCGTACCGCGATACGACACTGGGCAGCCAGAAGCCGTGGTGGCTACGGATAGGACGATTTCGGCTCCCCGATCGGTTCCGTGTATGCTCACTTGGCGCGGGAAGGACATCGGGTCTGCGACCCGGTGGGATGGCCCGCGCCGCGTTGGCTGCGCCTGCTACGGTGTCAGCGGTGCCCCGTTAGCTCAGTCGGCAGAGCGTCTCCATGGTAAGGAGAAGGTCTACGGTTCGATTCCGTAACGGGGCTCTCCACCAGCCAGCAAAGACGGCCCCCCACCTGCGGAAACGCGGTGAGGGGCCGTCTTGCGTTCTCCGGCTGGCTACGGCTGAGACCGGCTGGCTACGGCTGGCTGTGCCCAATACGTGCCCAAGCCTCAGCTGTCTCCTCCGGGCTCACCGGGGTCGCGTAGCGCGTCTTCGATGCGCCGCTTGGCTATCTGGTCCTGGTTTCGCCTCGTACTGGGGACCGTTTCGTCTGTGCCGCAAACTCAGGCAGAGGCCTTGCTGCTTTGCCTCTGACATGGGA
>DASQVO010000227.1:0-36357 GCA_035640715.1 Streptosporangiaceae bacterium | reverse complement strand
GCTGACCGGCTCTCGGATGTTCTGGACACCCGCGTCAAAGTCGAGCTCGGCCAGCGCAAGGGGAAGATCGTGGTGGAGTTCGCCTCGCTGGACGACCTCGACCGGATCGTGAAGGCGATGTCACCTGAGGCTGACTAGCCGGCCTCTGCCGCGATATCCGGCTAACCCGGCACGTGTTCTTTCGGCAGCTACTCAAGCTGCGAGCTCCGGTGCTGCCGGGGGGTGAGCGGGCGTGCGGCTTCCATTGCCGGTTGGCTCTGAGCCGCTGTCTCACACCAGCGCCACGGTCGCTGTCCCGCCAGCCCCGGCCGTTTCCAGGCCGGGCGGGATTAGCGCCACGGGAACACGGCCACATGCCGGGTTGTGCCCGTTTCATGTGAAACATACGGGCAACGGCGCCGGCGATTACCTGGCTCGTGGCCGCCGATGAGGACACGGTCCGCGATATGTTCACGCGTTTAACGCCAGGGGCCTGGCGGCGCTGGGCCTTCAGCTGGAGGCTTACCCGCCTGTCCAGTGACGATGGACGGGGTGTAAGCCATGGCGGATTCGCCAGTCGAGTCAGGAGGAGGCCACCTGACTCGGCAGCGGTCCGCGGACAGCGCCCTAGGTGCGCGGGTCCTCGCTCGTAAGCTTGCCGATCAGTTCGGCGATCATGGACGGCGCTCGCAGCGGCAGCAGATGGTCAGCGCCGGGTGCGGGAATCTGCTGGCAGCCGGGGATCCTGGTGGCGATGTCTGCTGCGCAGCGAGCCACCATCGGATACTCCTGGTCTCCGACGACTACTGCGGCCGGTATCCGGATCTGGCCGAGCCTGGAGTATGCGGGCGGGTCGGGCCGCTCATGGTCGCCCAGCCGGAAATAGGCATCTGCTGCTCCGCGGATCTGCTCCTGCGCAGCCTGGTCGGCACCGGCGGCCGCCCAGGTCCGCAGGCCGAGATCGACGAGCCCATCCCGGTCCCCGGCCGCGTAGAGCTTGTCGAACTGCCTGCTGTAGGGATCGTCGGGCGGCCACGGATAGTCGTCAACCCCAGGAGCCAGCAGCAGCAGCCCGCGGACGCGAGCCGGGTCGGCCAGCGCAAGCCCGATCGCCGTTCCGCCACCTCCGCTATGCCCAACCAGGATCACCCGGTCAGCGCCACGGTTGTCCAGTACCAGGGCGAGATCGTCAAGCTGGCTGAAAGGTGCCGCCGGAGCAGGCGATTTCCCGAATCCGCGAGTGTCGTACCTGATGACACGGTAGTGCGAGGGCAGCCTCTCCAGGACGGGCAGCCATATGGACGAATCACCCCAGCCCGGATGCAGGAGGACGAGAGCCAGGCCCTCGCCACCGCTATCGTCGGCCCAGAGATACCCGCCGTCCACCGGCACGCGCAGCTCCATACCGGAATGCTGTCATAGGCAGCCGTGGGTCAGGAACCTTCCCCAGCACTGGGCTTGATCAAGTGGAACTGCTCGGTCACCACAAGGGTGTCGTCGCCAACCACCGGCGTAACGCCAAGGAACTCGGTTAGTAATGCCGGCATGATGCTTACTGCAGATGGCCACGTGCTGGCCTACACCGGCGACACCGGGCCAAGCTCCGATATCACGGCCATGGCCCGTGATGCCGACGTGCTGCTCGCCGAGGCCACCTTTCCTGAACACGTACTGCCCGAAAAGGACGCCCCCTACCTGTCCACCGCCCGCCAGGCCGGCGAGCACGCCGCCCAAGCAGGCGCCCGTAAGCTCGTACTCACCCATCTATGGCCGGGCACCGATCCATTCGCCGCCCGCGACGCCGCTCGGCGCGCTTACCCCGCCGACCTCGACGTCGTCACCCCAGGCATGAACATCGAACTGCGCTAACTCCACGGCCCATCCCTTGGAATTACTCGTCCAGACAGTCGCGGACCACACTCCCAGTGAGGACACTGTGCGGGATGTGATCCACATTCAAACGCCGAGGCCCGGCCGCGCTGGACCCTCGGCGGGCCCGGGAGGCGGTCCTTCGCCGCAGATGCGCCTATGGCGCTTCTGTTTCACGTGAAACGTGCCGGTGTGTCGCGTCAGGACCGCCACATCAGCCGACGGGAAGTGAACCGCCCGGACATGACGAGCATGGCTATGCGCCGCCAGCGACGGCATCTCTGACGCTCGCCACGAACAGGTCAACGTCGGCCTCCGAAGTATCGAAGGCCGCCATCCAGCGGACCACGGAGGTCTTCTCGTCCCATACGTGGAAGAACCAGTCTCGCTGGAGGGCCTTGACGTGACGCGGGTCCAGGCGGGCGAAGACCGCGTTGGCCTCGACTGGGTGGCGTACCTCCACCCCGGGGAGGCCGCGCACGCCGTCAGCGAGCCGCCGGGCCATATTGTTCGCGTGCGAGGCATTGCGCCGCCAGAGTTCATCATCAAGCAGGGCGATGAACTGTGCCGCCAGGAACCGCATCTTCGAGGTCAGTTGCATTTGCTGCTTGCGCAGGTACGGTGCGTCGGCCGACAATCCCTCCCGCATCACGACCACCGCCTCTGCGCCGATGGCCCCGTTCTTGGTGGCACCGAAGCTGAGTACATCGGCGCACTCGGCAAGCTCCGCCAGTGAGCAGCCGAGGAATGCCGCGGCATTGGCCAGCCGGGCCCCGTCGACGAACAGGCGCAGGTCATTCGAGCGGCAGAAATCACCGATCTTCCGCAGCTCCTCAAGCGTGTAGCAGGTGCCGAGCTCGGTCGCCTGGGTGATCGCCACGGCTCCCGGCTGCGCTCGATGGTCATCACCGCGGGCGCCAAGTTGCTCCGCGATGAGATCGGGTGTCAGCTTGCCGTCCGGCGCGGGAACCTGGAGCAGCTTTGTGCCGAGGATGCGCTCGGCAGCGCCGCACTCGTCGGTGTTGATGTGTGCGGACTCCGCGCAGATGATCGCCTCGTGCCGGCGCAGCAGCAGGCTGAGCCCGAGAATGTTCGCCGCGCTCCCGTTGAGCACCAGGAACACGTCGCCCTGCGCGCCAAAGAGACGGCGCAGCTCCGCCGTCGCACGCTCAGTCCACCGATCAGCCCCGTACGCGACCGCGTCACCCGCGTTCGCTTCGATAACCGCGTTCAGGATCGCCGCATGGGCGCCCGCGTGATTGTCACTTCCGAAACTTTTGCGCTCAGCCATGGTCAATAACCTATTGCCCGAGAGGGCGCTCGGTGCCGCGGGGCATCAGCGGATGCCGCCGGCCTGCCCAGCGAGGCAGTGCGGCAGCGGATCAGTTGCCGCGTGCGGCCGCCAGGCGAAGCAGCGTGAAGCATGCCGTGCCGAACTTGTGTCCGGCCGCCTCCAGCGCCATCGGCAGCGTGCTGGTCTCCGTCATCCCGGGCGAGACGTTGACCTCCAGGAAGTAGACCTCGCCAGAGTGGCTGACGATGAGATCGGTCCGCGACACGTCGCGGAGGCCGAGTGCCGTATGGGCGCACGCTGCCGCCTTCGCGGCCGCGTCGGAGGCGGCGTCGGTCAGCCGGGCAGGCGTGTAGAACTCGGTCTGGCCGGCCGTGTACCTGGCGGTGTAGTCGTACTGGCCGTCACCGGGGACGATCTCCACCGCCGGAAGGGCCTGCGGCCCGCTGCCCAGGTCAACGACACCGACCGTGATCTCGGTGCCCTCGATGAACCGTTCGATCAGCGCCGTGTCGCCGTAGGCGAAGCAGCTCACGACCGCGGTGGGCAGTTCCGCAGCGGTTCGGACGGGACTCGCGCCAAGCGACGATCCCCCGCGGGCGGGCTTGACGAAGAGCGGCAGGCCGAGCCGCGCGATGATGCGCTCGATGACCGCATTCGCTCCGAGGTCATGGAAGATCTCCCGTGGCAGGGTGACCGACTCGGGTGTCGCTATCCCCGCCGCGGCGGCCAGTGCCTTGGCGGTCGGCTTGTCGAAGGCGCTGCGGCAGGCGCTTGCGACAGACCCGACATATGGGACGCCGACCAGGCCGAGGATCTCCCTGATGGCGCCGTCCTCGCCGTAGCTTCCGTGAATCGCGGGAAACACCGCGTCTGGTGGGTCGGCCAGGAGAGCTGGAATCAGCCCGGCGTCGGCGTCCGCGATCGTCGCGTCAACGCCCGCCTCCTCCAGGGCGTCCCGCACCTGGCGCCCCGAGCGCAGCGACACCTCTCGCTCGGGGGAGAGTCCGCCCGCGAGCACTATCACACGGTCGAGTCCGGTCACCGCAGCACCCACCGTCTAGAGGTCGCCGGGCCCGGGTGTATCGGAGCCAGCGCCGCCAAGCGGCGGTACCGCACCGAACGTGGCCCGCAGATCGATCTCGGCCTCGATCACCGACGCAATGCGCCGTACGCCTTCCCTGATGCGGTCGGGCTCTGGGAAGCAGTAGGAGAGCCGGATGTGGTCCGTACCGGACCCGTCCGCGTAGAAGCCCGTCCCCGGGACGTAGGCGACCCGCGAGGACACTGCCCGGGGCAGCATCGCCTTGGAATCGATGCCTTCGGGAAGCTGCAGCCACACGTAGAACCCCCCGGCCGGGGTTGTCCACCGGCAGCCGTCGGGCATTTGCGCCGACAGCGCGTCGAGCATGGCGTCCCGGCGCTGCCGGTACAGCTCACGGAAATCCTTGACCTGTTCCCGCCACGGCTGGGTGGCCAGGTACTCGCGCACGGCCAGCTGGGAGAAACTCGAGTGGCAGAGCACGGCCGACTCCGCGGCGAGGATGAGCTTGTCGCGGATCGCGGGCGGTGCCGCCGCCCAGCCGACCCGGACGCCCGGCGCGAAGGTCTTCGAGAATGTCCCGAGATACACGACGCCCTCGGGATCGTCGGCGCGCAGCGCGCGCAGCGGCTCACCCTCGAAACCCAGCAGGCCGTACGGATTGTCCTCGATGACAAGCAGCCCCGCGGCCTGGCAGATCTCCAGGATCCGGTGACGGCGCCCCGGCGCGAGCGTCACGCCGGCCGGGTTCTGGAAGTTCGGCACCGTATAGAGGAACTTGATCCTGCGCCCGGCCTCCGAGAGCCGCCGGATGGTTTCCTCCAGCGCCTCTGGGATGAGCCCGTCGTCATCCATCGCGACATGCACGACGTCCGCCTGGTATGCCGCGAACGAGCCCAGCGCGCCGACATAGGAGGGCGCCTCGGCAAGCACCACGTCGCCCGGGTCCACGAAGATCCTTGTGATCAAGTCAAGCGCCTGCTGCGAGCCGACCGTGACAACGACATCGTCCGGATGCGCCCTTACTCCCTCCAGGGACATGACCTCGCAGATCTTCTCCCGCAGCCCGGCATCGCCCTGTGCGGTGCAGTACTGCAGTGCGACGCTGCCGCAGTCGGCGACCAGGTGGCCGATCATGTCCCCTACGACATCGAGCGGAAGCGCCGTGACGTACGGCGAGCCCCCGGCGAGTGAGACGATCTCTGGCCGGGCGGTTACGGCGAAGAGAGCCCGGATCTCCGACGCCACCATGCCGCGGGCACGTTCCGCGTACTGGCCGACGTAAGGGTCAATCCTGGAGCCCAGCGGGCGGGAATTGGCGTGCCGTGCGCCATCGCTCATGGCCTCGTCTCCCAGTGCTCGGTATCATGCCAGCATAGGGCCAGGAGCACCTGAGAGTTAGCCGGATACAGGGAAAGCCAGATACCGGATAGCGGGCACGGGCTAGCAGCCCATGCGAGCGGCCGGTGCGGCTAGAACTGCAGTATAAATCTGGATAACGTGAACTTTTGAATCAAAAATACTGCCATATGAGGAGCCCGCACTAACGGGCACAGGCACCCAGAACCTGGGAGCCATGCGAGATTTTGGGGGCCGGGTGTCGCGCCGACTCGTCAATATCACTCTGGACAACCTCGACGATCTGCCGCCGAGATGCCGCGGCTGCGTCTTCTGGGAACTCGATCCAATCAGCCGGGCCAGAGCTGATGCCAGCGAACCGGAACTCGAGAAGGAATCCTGGGTTTCCTCGGTATTGCTCGAGTGGGGAAGCTGCGGGAAGATCGCCTATGTGGACGGGGTGCCGGCCGGCTACGCGCTCTACGCGCCGCCACCGTATGTCCCGCGTTCCGTCGCCTTCCCGACCAGCCCCGTGAGCGGCGATGCCGTCTTGCTGATGACGGCATACATACTCACCGAATTCGCGGGCGGCGGCCTGGGCCGCATGCTCGTGCAGAGCATGGCAAAGGATCTGACCCGGCGCGGAGTCAAGGCGATCGAGGCATTTGGAATGCGGAACTGGGAGCCACTTTCCTGCATGCTCCCAGCCGATTACCTGCTCGCCGTCGGTTTTAAGACGGTGCGCCCGCACCATCACTACCCGCGGCTGCGCCTCGAGCTCAAGACCGCCATGTCCTGGCGTGAGGACGTCGAAGTAGCCCTCGAGCGCCTACTGGGCTCAATGTCCCCCGCCAGAACCCCCGAACGGGCCCTCCGCCCCGCCTAGCTCCCAGCCACCGCGCCGGACTGCGGGTCAAACGACGGCCCAACCGTCGTGTCCGATTACCGCCAGTATCGTCGTAAGTGGCTTGGCATGCTGAGCTGCATGTCCACCGATTCGGTCACCAGCACACTCATCTTCGAGCCAATCCCGCCAGGCGAACTGGAAAGGATCAGGGCGGCAGGACTGGATGAGGCCGGCAACCGGCTCACCCCGCAGGCTGACGTCGAGGGCGGCAATCCTCTGCGCTGCTGCCTTCGCGAATCCCGCCCTGGCGACCGGGTACTGCTCATCGCCTACACGCCGCCCGGCACAAGCGGTCCCTACGCCGAACGCGGCCCGGTGTTCATCCACGCTGATCCCTGCGAAGGCTACCCGACCCCTCATCTGTACCCTCCCGGGCTGAGCCACCGCCAGCAGGTTGTGCGCGCCTATGACCGCGACGGTCGCATTACTGACGGCGTGCTCGTCGGCAGCGGCGATCAAGCCATGGCCGTCATCCACGAGATGCTCGCACGGCCAGATGTCGCACTCGTGCATCTGCGCAACGTGGGCTACGGCTGCTACAACTTCGCGGTGCGGCGTTGCTGACCAGCACAGGCAGGGGCCACGCCAACCCAGCCCCCAGGCCGCGTGGGGCCAGGCCCAACGCGTAAGGGCCTCTGTACGCCCCAGAGAAGGCGCACAGAGGCCCTAGAGCCAATCGCTGCCCCAGTTGTTGGTCTTGCCGTGCCTGGGGGCCGTATGCCCCGGAGGCGGCGCTCAGGGGGCCTGGGGGGTGTCCCCCCAGCGCACCACTCAACACTTCAGCGGACCGCAAACTCCCATGGTCAGCGCCGCCGGAGCGGGCATAGGCCCCGCCACCGTGAGCGGTCCCTGCCGCTGTGGCTTACAGGAACTGGGCGAGTTCCTTGAGCATCGCGGACTTCGGCTTGGCACCGACGATCTGCTTCACAACCTGGCCGCCGGAGAACACGTTCATCGTCGGGATAGCCATGATTCCGTAACGCTGCGCGACAGCCGGGTTCTCGTCGATGTTGAGTTTGACGACCTCGATCTTGTCGCTGTGCTCGGCCGCGATCTCCTCCAGCACCGGCGCCACCATCCGGCATGGCCCGCACCACTCAGCCCAGTAGTCGACGACCACTGGCTTGTCGTTCTTCAGGACCTCCGACTCGAAGGTCTCATCGGTCACTACCTTGGTCGCGCCCAAGCCGCTCACTTCCCTTGTGATTGATGCCTGCGATTGTCTTCAGGGCTCTGTGCCTTCTTCAACAGTTCGCGTGATTCAGACGACCCGCTGTGGCTGCCGCTGCCCAGCCTGCACCGGCCGCTAACATGGACCTGGGGGCCTGTGTTAGCTAGCCGGTTCTGAATCACGCTCCTCTGCTGGCCAGCCAGCGTTCCGCGTCGATCGCGGCGGAACAGCCGGTGCCGGCCGCCGTCACGGCCTGGCGGTAGATGTGATCCACCACGTCGCCGCATGCGAAGACGCCGTCGATGCCGGTGCGGGTTGTCGGATGGTCGACCTCCAGGTACCCCTCGGGGTTAATGGCTAGCTGGCCGCCGAACAGTTCGCTGCGGGGGTCGTGTCCGATCGCGATGAAGACGCCGCCCACCTCAAGGACGTGCTCCGCGCCCGTCTTGACGTTCCGCACCCGCAGGCCCGTGACCTTCCTGTCGCCGAGCACCTCCGTGACCTCGCTGTCCCACAAGAACTTGATCTTGGGGTTGTCGTAGGCGCGGTCCTGCATGATCTTGGAGGCACGGAGCGTGTCGCGCCGGTGCACCACCGTCACCGACCGGGCGAACCGGGTCAGGAACGTGGCCTCCTCCATTGCCGAGTCGCCGCCGCCGACCACCGCGATGTCCTGCTCGCGGAAGAAGAACCCGTCACATGTCGCGCACCAGGACACTCCGTGCCCGGCAAGCTCCTTCTCACCGGGGACACCGAGTTCCCGGTACCTGGAGCCGGTGGCGATGATCACGGCCTTGGTGAGGTAGGTCTCCGTGGCCGTCCGCACCACCTTGGGGCTGGCCGTCAGGTCGACCGAGGTTACGTCGTCGGAGAGGAGCTCGGTGCCGAAACGCTCTGCCTGCTTCCGCATCGAGTCCATCAGATCCGGGCCGAGCACGCCATCCGGGAAGCCGGGGAAGTTCTCCACATCGGTGGTCTGCATGAGCGCGCCGCCCGCGGTGACGGACCCTTCGAGCATCAGCGGCTCAAGGCGGGCGCGGGCCGCGTAGATCGCGGCCGTGTACCCGGCCGGTCCCGATCCGATGATGATGACGTTGCGCACCGCGGTCATTTCTGGCTGCCCTTCCTAGACTGGCACCGGCATTCAACCGATCCTAGGGGCTTTTGATTCCCGCAGGCAGTACCGCCAGCCGGGCGTGCGGGCCCCGCAGGGACGCCTTTAGGGCGGTCACAGCGCTCGCTAACCGCCCGAGGAAGGCAGCTCGATGTGCGTGAGGATGTCGCTGTTGTCAGCCGAGCAGGTGGGCCCTACGACCCAGGCCTGGCCGATTTGCGTGCCCACTGCGTCCAGCGCGATGACCATGGCCGGATGTCCTGCATAGTCGGCTACGTCAACAAGCGTTGGCTTCGTCCCCCCGGTGACCCTGAGGATGCAGTCATCCTGCCTGGTGCTGGGAGCGTACTCGGTCTCACCGACGCGCGGGCTATGCACTCTGCCGAGTTCGGCATCGATCTGGGCGGCGAGCCGCGCCGGCTGGTAATCGGTGCCGCTCCTGACGACCGTGAACTCCGGCAGCGGCCCCGGCAGCCCGGGGGAGCGGTAAATACTGGCTTGCGGGCCGGACGGAAGCAGGAAGTGCGGTGATGGCGCCGGCGTTCCGTGCACGGTAAGCCGCGCCAGCGTGTAGCCGCCGACCGTGAGCAGGCACACCACTGCCGCGGCAGCGAAGACACGGGCCGCGACCGGGCTGGTCAGCCCGCGCCACCTGGGCCGTGAAGTGACACCGCGGACCCGTTCGGCGAGATGGAAGCTTTCGCTGACGGGCCGGGCAGAGGCTACGACCGTACCCGAGCGTGCCGCTGCCTCTGCGGCCAGCGCTCCGCTCAGCCGCTGGGCCACCGCATCGGGCATCGCGGGCGACGAGATGGCGGCCAGCAGAACGCTCACGGCAGACAGCCCCGCGCTGACGTCGGCACACCGCTCACAGCTGGCCAGGTGTGCTTGTATCCGTGCCGCGCGCCTGCCGCTGATCAGCCCTTCGCCAAGCTCAGCCAGGACTTCCGCATCCACGTGCGGCGAATGACGCCTCATCCGTCTCCTCCCTGCCCAGGTGAGACGCTGCCAGTCGCGGCATGGTTCCGCGAATTCTCCGCTTTCGCGTCCTGATTCTTTGTTCCGCCGCCACGCAGATGCTCCAGGTGAGGAAGCAGGCGGGCACGGCCCCGGGCGCAGCGGCTCTTCACCGTTCCCACCGAGATCTCCAGCACGGCCGCGGCGTCGGCGACGGGATAGCCGAGCATGTCGACGAGGACGAGCGCGGCACGTTGCTCGGGCGGGATCAGGCGCAGCGCGGCCTCCACGTCCAGCGTGGTGTCACGCATGCTTGCCGGGTCCGTCGTCGCGGGCACCTTGCCCTGGGTCGCGAGAACCTCAAGGGCATGCTCATCGCCCATGGAGGTGGCCGCATGCGCCGACCGCCGGCGCAGCCGGTCCAGCGAGGCGTTCACCACAATCCGGTGCAGCCACGTGGTGACCGCCGAGTCGCCGCGGAAATCACCGGCCCGCCGGAACGCGGAGATCATTGCCTCCTGCAGGGCGTCGGCCGCCTCCTCGGGGTCACAGAGCGTGCGCAGCGCGACCGCCCACAGCCGGTCGCGATGGCGCAGGAACAACTGGCCGAACGCTTCGCCATCGCCGTGTAGGTGGCGTTCCAGGAGCTCAGCGTCGGTGAGATCCGGCAGGCTATCTGTCACGGCTCGGCCAGTGAGTTCAGCTCGACCCGCGCACGGCGACGTTGTAGACCTGGGCCATGAACCGGCCGGGGTTACTAGCCATGGGCGGAAGGCTGGTGAACCAGATCAGCACGTACCGCCCCCTGGCCGAGCTGGTGACGTTGAACGTCGTCTCGTTGAACGCCTTGGTGGAGCTGGCCACGGTGGTGAACGTATTGAGGGTGGCCGCGGACCGGGTGTTGTCGTTCCCGACCTGAATCTGCACGCTGGCACAGCAGCTCGACCCGAACTGGACCTGCACCTGGCTGAGGCGGACCGGCTTGCCCATGTCCAGGATCAGCCCGGTGCCCTTCTTGAGGCCGCCGAACACCGGATTTCCCACGTAGTACTGGGTGTCCCAGGACGTGCTCGGGTTACCGTCGATCGCGAAGTGCGCGCCGGCGTCATCCTCGTTGCCCGGGTCGCTGCTCAGCGGATCGAAGCCATGGGCGCTGACCGGCTTCAGCGGGACGCTGGCGACCGTCGACGGGCCGGCTGATGTGCCGTGGCGGCCCGCCTGCGGCGTCCCGTGCGCGGAGGTATGACTGAACGACCACGCGGTTGCGACGGCCGCGGCGACCACGAGAACCGCTACCACGCCGATCAGGGTCTTGAGCGCAGCGCCGCGCCCGCGGCGGGTCTCGGCGCGCTGGTAGGCCGCTCTGGGCCGCTCCGGCGGCCCGCCGCCCCATGCGGGCGGATCCGGGCGCGGAGCCGGCCGCTGGCCGCCGTATCGCGCTGTGCGGCTGGTCTCCGGCCCACGGCCCGTCCTGTCGGCTCCGCGGTGAGGAGGGGGCGCCGGCGCAGGCGGCACGGGGGGCGCCAGCCGGGACAGGGCGTCAGCCAGCTCCAGCGGGGTCGTGATGACCGCGCCGTTGCGGCCTTGGCGCTGGAACAGTGCCTGGCAGGTAACCGAGTCGATGCTGACTGGCACGTCGGCGGACACCTGGCGCGGGCTGCAGGGGGCACCGTCGAGCATGGGAGCAGGCGGCAGCGCCGAGGGCTGCGGGCCGGCCCAGTACCCCGTCAGCGCCGCGTACAGCAGCCGGGCGAGACCGCGTGTGTCGGTGAGGGCCGGATCCTCCGGGGCATCGCTGTCCGCACCCAGTCCTGCCAGGGCCGCGTCTATGCCAAGGCCGGTGATCTTCACTCCGCCGCCCGGCGTCCACCGTAGCGATCCGGGACCCAGCCGCAGGTGGGCCAGTCCCGCCGCATGCGCGGCGGCGAGGGCCTGCGCGGCCTCTGCTGTCAGGGAGACCGCCCGGGAGGGCTCGAGCGGCCCTTCGGAAAGCATGTCAGCGAGGGAGTCGCCTGCCACCCACTCCATGACGATGTAGGCACGCTCGCCCGAGTCGTCGACGTCGAACACCTGGGACAGGCGCGAGTCCGTCAGCCGGCTCGCTGCCCTCGCCGCTGTGACCGCTTCATGGATGCGGGGAAAGCCCCCCGCGAACATCAAGACGGTCACGGCCCGGGCGAGTATCTCGTCGATGGCTTTCCACAGCGTCCAGCCGCCGCCGGCGTCGACCTGGTCTTCGAGGCGGTAGCGGCCGGCTAGCCGGGTTCCCGGTTCAGAGGTGTAGGTGCTCATGTATCACCCGTCAAGAGCGGGACAGGCTCTCGACCCTCCTTCCGGTCCCCGGTGGTCAGTGGAGTTATCGCCGACGGTGCGGCATGTATCCACAATGCTAAGACGTCCGGCCGTCCCAGCGGGGATACCGGCGGATGGCGCCGCGTAAACCGTTATACGCGATTGCCGCCGATGTCTCATATCCCCTGATCCCATGGGCTTGTCATCCTTCCCCAGCGTGTCATGGACCCGACACGGTCCAGTCACTCGCCGTATGCCGTTTCCCGCGCGGCAAACTGTGCGGACCGTCGTCAGCCGGATGGCGCGGGGTCACCGGCCGGCACTTCCGCTGAGGCGGCCGCCGAAGCGCCCGGCGACCATGCGCATGAGGTGGCTCAGTTCATCCAACCGCAGGGCCTTCGCCGCGGCGATGTACAGGAGCAGTCCGCCCCCGCCGCCGATCAGGACGGTAACGAACCCGTAGACGGCCCCGGGATCGGGATGGATGACGGTGCCGGCGACAGCGCTGACCGCGAACGCGAAGATGACCGCCGGGATCGACGCCACGTGCATCCGGACCAGGCTGCGTGTGACCACGCGGCCGTCCAGGCTGCCGACACGCCTGTTAAGCAGCCGCCAGGCGATCGTGGCGCTGAAGACATAACTGATCCCGTAGACGAAGGCCATGCCGATGACCACCTGGCCGGGCGGCAGAACGGCCAGCATGAGAAGGTTCCCGAGCACGGTGACCATCATCGCCAGGAAGCCGATCATGGCTGGGGTGCGGCTGTCGTGCAGGGCGTAGAAGACCCGCAGTTGCAGCTGGAACATGACGAACGGCAGCAGGCCGAGCGTGAAGGCGCCGAAGGCCTCGCCGATGTACCGGGCCTCGGCCAGCGACGAGCTGCCATAGCTGAACAGGAACTCGCACAGCGGTGTCCCGAGCACGGCCAGCAGGAGCGCGGCGGGGACCAGGATCACCGATGACAGCCGGATGCTGTAGGAGAAGTCCTCGCTCACCAGCCGGTAATTGCCCTCGGCGGCGTTCCGGCTCATCCGGGGCAGCAGGGCGGTGGTCACCGAGACGCCGATGATCGCGTATGGCAGCAGGAACAGCGAGTAAGAGTAGTTGTAGGCCGAAACGCCGGCGTTGTGGACGTGCACGCTGGCGGCGTTGGCCACGTTGGTCGTGACCACGAACGTGGTCCCCGTCGACGCGACGTAGCCGAACATCCAGACGGCCATCCGGCCGATCTCGGCCAGTTCGTCGCGCCGGAAGTCGAACCTCGGCCGCCAGTGGAAGCCGACCTTGCGCAGAGCCGGGACGAGCGCCATGGTCTGGATGATCTGGCCAAGTGTCGTTCCGGCACCGAGCAGCAGGATGCCGCTCGCCGGGATGTTCGCTGGCGTCCTGTGCAGACCCATGGTGACGATGAAGAGCAGGCCGACGGTGATGACGACGACGTTGGTGATGATCGGCGTCCACATCGGCGCGCCGAAGCTGTTCCTCTTGTTTAGGATGGCGCCTTGCAGCGCGTTCATCCCGAAGAAGAAGATCTGCGGGAAGAGGAAGTAGGCGAACACGACCATTAGCCGGTGCTCGGCACCATGCACTGACGACGCGTAAAGGTCGACGACCAGCCCGGCGGCGATCGTCGCCACCACCGTCACCGTGCCGAGCGCGATCACGGTCAGCGTGAACATCCGCTGGTCGTAGGCTTCGCCGCCGTCCCGGTGCTCCTTGGCCGCCTTGACGAGCAGGGGCACCACGATGCTGGTGAGCACGCCGCCGATCAAGATGTCATAGATCGCGACCGGGATGGTGTTGGCGTTGTTGTAGGCGTTCCCCAGGCTGGCGGCGCCGAGCGCGTAGACGAGGACGAACGTGCGCAGGAAACCGGTCACCCGTGAGATCAGGGTGCCGATCGCCATCGAGCCAGTGGACCGGGCCAGGCTGGCACCCGAGGCCGGCGCCTCCCGCCCGGGCCGGGCCGGGCGGGGGTACGCGCGGGTCGGCGCATAAGCGACGTCGTCGTAGGGGTCATCCCCGCGGTAGGCGTCGGCCGGGATGTAGGTGCCCTGAGGCTGGTAGATGGGGATCGGCTGGGTGAGCTCGCCGGGCGGGACGCCATAGCCGCGGGCGGCGGGCCTCCGGGGCCGTCCCGGTTGCCCTGGCTGCCTAGGCCGTCCCGGCTGTCCTGGCTGGACAGATCTTCCCGGCTGCGCAGGCCCTCCCGGCTGGGCAGGCCTTCCTGGCGCAGGCTGGCGTTGCTGACCCGGGCGTGGGGGGGCGGGGCGGAATGCGTCGTCCCACCAGGCCCGTTCGTTCCCGCGGCCAGGGTCGCCAGAGCCCGGGCCTCTGCCGGTGCCGGTGCCGGAACTGGGCCCCGGAACCGGACTGGGCCCCGGAACCGGACTGGGCCCCGGAACCTGACGAGGGCGCCGGGGAGGTCCCGCTGGCGGTGGGGCCTGCTGCCACGCATCCCGGCTGGTTGAGCCAGCCCGGCTGGCCGAGCCAGGCTGGCGGCCGGAACGGCGGCCCTCCGCCGGCTCGCCAGGCCTTCCGCCCGGGCCGCTCCGCGGGCCTGCGCCGGGGTAGGCCTCGGAGGGCCCAGCGGGATCAGGCTGGATGCCGCCGCGCCTGGAACGCCAGTCGCCGCCCAGCGGACCGGGAAGAGCCTGCCGGGACCCCGGATCGGATCCCCGCCATGGGTCGCCGTGGCGGCCCGGGTCGCCGGACTGCCTTCGTTCGCGTCCCGCCCGGCCAGACCACGAGCCGGGATCATGCTCCGTTCTGCGCCACCTACCTTCGCGCCAGTCATCCGGGCCGGAGTAGGCCGCGTCATCCGGGCCGGGGTAGGCCGCGGTCGCCGGGGAATCGGGACTGCTCCTGGAGTCGCGGGCCGGGGACCGTCCCTCGGGCTGGCCGGTGTAGCCGGGCTGGCCGGTGTAGCGCGGCGCCTCGTCGCGAGGCGGCTGAGCGCCCCATCGTCCTAGATCATCACGGTGCGTGCCGCCCTGCCGGGAGCCTGCGTCGCGGTACACCCCGGCCTGCCGTGAGTCCCGTTCATGACGGCTGTCGGCGTCCCGCCGGTAGGGCTCCTCGCTGGCACCGGGCTGGCCGCCCTGCCACGGCTCCCGCCTCCGCCGCGCATCGGCCGCCCACGGGTCAGGATCCCGCCACAGGGCGCTCAGATCGGACGAGCCAGCGCCGGGGCGCCGTCCGGCGCCGGGCCGCTGTTCGCCAGGGTCCGCCTGATCGGCCCGCCGGCCAGGGCCGCGCAGCGCGCCATTGCCGGGAGTGCCGTTGCCGCGGTAGGTCTCGGTCTGCCAGGAGCCCGGGTCGCCCTGCTCGCGGCCCGGCCATGGGTACGGGTCGGCAGGTGAGTGGCCCGGCTGTTGCTCTCGGTGGTGCTGCGCAGCGTCATGCCAGTAATCCGGGTCCTGCCGGTAATTCCCTATTGAGCCCCCGTGGTACAGCTCTTCGCCGCTGTACGGGCCGTCCGCCACCCGCTGGCCGGAGCCTGGCGTCCGTCCCTTTGTCCACGGGTCCCCGTATGGCCGCTGGTCCCGCTCGGCGCCTGACTCACCCGGCCAGGCGTCTGGCGGCCCTGCTCCGTGATAGCCATGGCTGCCGCTGTCACTTCCTGTGCCGACGTCCGCGCCTGCGTCCGCGCCACCTGGGTCCGCCCCGCCGGTCACAGGTCCGCCCCGCCGGTCACACTTGAATCACGTCCCGTCCCGTCGGCCACACTGGCACCACGACGAGCAGCGCCGGCGCGTGCGCCAGCGTGGAGACCGCGGTCAGGTGTACCTGGCCCAGTCTCGTGCTTCGGCGAAGTCATCCGGGGCCTCCGGTGGGTCACGGGGATCGGTGGCGTCGTTGTCTCTTTCGACGTTAGCGGCTCCGTCGACTGGGACGGGAGTACTCGCCGGCCGTTCTTTCTTATCGTCTTGCTGGTCAGGGGCTGGTTGCTCGTCGCGAAGCCCGCGTCGGATTGCTCTCGCGATGCTGGTCAGCACGAGAACGCCGAGCGCGGCGAAGATGATGACGAGAAGCGCCGTGCCGAACTGGGTTGACCGCATGCTCAGGGATACCGGTGCGTCTGGCAGCGCCGTGCCGTCCTTACTCAGCAGGCGCAGCTGGATCGTGGTATCGCCAACCGCCCCGGAATGAACGGAGAGCCGGACGGTGACCTTCTGGCCCGCGCCGACCTTGATCACGCCCTGGTAGCCAGTGACGGTCAGCCGGCTATCGGCCGGCCTCGTGACCTGCAGCCGCACCTGGATGCTCTGCGGCAGCCCGTTCGCGATGGACACCGGAACCTGGCCGGAGGATCCGGCGAGGGTCACCCCTGCGGAGTTATGGATGATCTGGACCTTGCGGTTCTCGGCGGACAGATAACCGGCCACGCGGCCCAGCATGTTCATGCCCTGCTGACCAGCTGCCCGGCTGCCCCGCCATGCGGACGATTCGGTGGCCGCCACCCCGGCGTTCAGCTCGCTCAGGTACTGAGACGCCGGTTGGTACAGGATGCTTTTGTACAGCCGCAGGGTGGCATCAAGCGCGCTCACCTGCTGCAGGTAGTCCCGGCCCAGCTCCTGTGGGCTGACCTGCACATCCGGCGGCTGCTGGCGTGCCACCTGGCTGGCGGTCCCGGACGAGCCGGCGAGTCCGGCGAGGGTCGTGGGCGCCAGCCAGGGGGCGCTGGCTGTCTCGCTCAGCAGCTGGCCGGCCAGCGCGGCCGAGGGATCCCATTCCCGTGGCGGCGCGATGACCACCGAGCGCGCCAGGTTGGGAGCCTCCGCGACGATCATGGCGGTCTCCGCGAGGAACCGCTGGCTGACGGCGAAGGAGCTGCCGGGCGCGGCTGTCGCCGAGCCGAGAATGCCGGTGAGCGTCTTGTCGGCCAGCAGCACCTTCATGGTCGTGCCGGCGGCCGTCGGTGTCGTGGTCACCGCGGTCGGCGTGTATCCGGTCGTGCCGGGGGACGGCATCTCGCTGCTGCTCAGCACCACGGTGCCGACTCCGTTGACCGCGAGGTTGCCGAGCACGCTGGAATCGGCGAGCCCGTCAGCCGGCCAGGCGATCGCGTCGGGCGCGGACGACTGCAGGCTCGTCTGTCCCGCTGTCCCGCCTGCCGCCGAGGAGCCGAACGAGCGCCCCAGCAGCGCGCTCGCGACCGTGCGGCCCTGGTTAAATGCGCTGGTCAGGTCGCTGTCAAGGCCTTCATGAGTGAGTGCCGCGACATCCACGTCGGCGTACGGGGTGACGAACATCTGCTGATGTGAGGTAGCGGTCCGCAATGCGGACAGCCACTGCGCCGCCGCGGCGCTGGCCTGCCGCCTGGTGCCGCCCGTGCACTCGGGGCTGCCGCCCACATTGTAGGGGCTGGTCATCGTGTTGACACTGTTGAGCAGCGCCGGGTCAACCGCCCAGGTCAGGCGCGCACGCGCGGAGTAGGCGGCACCCGTGGTGAGCAGCGTGTCCAGGCGCCCGCCGCTGGCGACGCTGCGGGCCAGGCTGTCGCTGGTCAGCGCCGGGCAGATACCCTGCTGCGGCGCGCTGATGAGCGGCCAGATCCAGGCGAGCTTCAGCCGCTGCGTCATGCTGGACGCGGAGCCGCCCGGCCAGAACGGCAGGAACGTCCGGTCGGTGCCGACAGGCATGCCGATAAGGTCAATGGCCTGCGCTGCGAGTGGATAGACGCCGAACGTGTCCATGCCGATCGCGCTCACCGGCAGGGACACCACCCACGGCGCCGTCGCGCCGTTTGCGAGGCTGCCGCTGACCGGCACGGGGCTGCCCACTGGGGCGTCGACGGCGAGCGTGCCGTCGGCGTAGCTCGTCAGCTCCCCGCGGTAGCCCAGCGGCGACGCCGACGAGCGGAGCTGGATCGACAGGCCGGTCAGCGTGCTGCCCGACTCATTCGTCACCGTGCCCCGCACCGTCACCGTTCCGCCCGGGCGCGCGAACTGCGGGCTGACCGAGTCGATGACAACGGAGGTGGCCTGCCCTGGCTGCTGCTCCTGTCCCGTTACGCGGGCGAGCGCGGCAGGCGCCAGCGTCATGACGCAGGCACCCACCGCCGCAAGTACGGCGGCGGTCATGGCAAGGGTTACCGCGAGACGGGTGAAGGGACCCGGCGCGGAACGCTGACGGCGCACGCCTGGAATGCTATTGCCGTTTCCTGAGAACTACCGGCACGGCCGCCGATCGCGCGGGCAGGCATGGTAGGAGCAACACGTTGATCGCTTCCCTTCATAGGGTCTGTCCCGGTGCGATAGTTCCGTCCCGGAGCGGCTCGCGCCACCGGCCGGGGGTATCCTCGCTTTCTCGTACCCCTTACCCTCAATGGCCGTGCCAAATTCCATGTCCCCGCATCCGATGAGCCCGATGAGCCCTGTGAGCCCGGTGAGCCCGCTGAACGATGAGCAGCGCAAGGCCGCAGCGACCCTGCTCCGGCGGGTGACACCCGCCGCCGATGACCTCGGGCGGCTCTTTGCCCGCAGCGGCTATGAGCTCGCACTCGTGGGCGGATCGGTCCGGGATGCTTTCCTCGGGAACTACCCGGGCGACCTTGACCTGACCACCGACGCGCCGCCGGAGGAAATCCTCAAGATCGTTGGGGATTGGGCGGACAAGGTGTGGACGGTGGGCATCGATTTCGGCACCGTCGGGCTGCGGAAGAACAGCACCATCTTCGAGATCACGACCTACCGAAGCGAGAAGTACGCGCCACGTTCGCGTAAACCGGGAGTGCACTACGGGACGTCGCTCGAAGAGGACCTGCGCCGCCGGGATTTCACCGTGAACGCGATGGCGGCGCGCCTGCCCACCCGCGAGCTCGTGGATCCTCATCGCGGCCTGGCGGCGCTGAAAGAGAAGGTGCTGCGAACGCCGGGCGCACCGGATGACTCGTTCTCCGACGATCCGCTGCGCATCCTGCGCGCCGCCAGGTTCTCCGCCAAGCTGGGCTTCACTGTCGCCGATGACGTGCGCGAGGCGATGGGACGCCAGGCCAGCCGGCTGGGCATCGTGTCCGCGGAGCGGATCACCGACGAGCTGACCAAACTGATGCTCACCCCAGATCCAGCCCGCGGCGTCGAGCTGCTCGTGGACACCGGCGTGGCCGAAGAGGTACTGCCCGAAGTCCCCAAGCTGCGGCTTGAAGCTGACGAGCACTACCATCACAAGGACGTCTACCAGCACAGCCTTACCGTCCTCCGCCAGGCCATCAGGCTGGAGGAGCGGTACGGCCTCGGCAGTGACCTCGTGCTGCGGCTGGCGGCGTTGCTGCACGACATCGGCAAGCCGAAGACCCGTTCCCTGCTGGCCGATGGCCGGGTGGCGTTCCACCACCACGAAGTGGTCGGCGCCAAGATGACGCGGAAGCGGCTCACCGCGCTCCGGTTCCCCAGGGACGTGGTCAGCGACGTGTCCCAGCTGGTCGAGCTGCACCTGCGGTTCCACGGCTACGGCGAAGCCGGCTGGACCGACGCGGCGGTCCGCCGGTATGTCCGTGACGCAGGGCACCTGCTGACCCGGCTGCACGCTCTCACCAGGGCCGACTGCACCACAAGAAACAGGGCGAAAGCGGAACGGCTTGCCCGCGCCTACGACGACCTAGAACAGCGGATCGCGCGGCTGAGCGAAGAAGAGGAGCTGGCAAGTATCCGGCCGGAACTCGACGGCAACGAGATCATGCAGATCCTCGGACTGCCGCCCGGGCGCGTGGTCGGGAAGGCCCGGAACTTCATGCTGGAACTGCGCATCGAGCAGGGCCTGCTGGGCAGGGAGCGGGCCGTTCAGGAACTGCTCCGGTGGGCGGAGGGCGAAGGGCTTCCCGTGCCGCCGTCCCCTGCCGCGGGTCCGCCGGGCGCCGCGGGTCCGCCGGGCGACCCGGGGAAAGGTACTTCGGCTGGCGCGGAGGGGGGCTCGGCGGACGAACCCGCTGACGGCCGATCGTTACGCGCTGCCTGCCGGCTGAGTATGCCGTAAGCGGCCGCGGCGAGCAGGTAGCCGACCGCGACGGCGATAACCAGCGGGTATGACTTGCCGGTCGTCGGCATGAAGGCCGCTGCGACCGCCGGGCCCAGGACATAGGCGGCATTGAACAGCATGTCGTACAGCGAGAACACCCGGCCCATGTACGCGTCGCCGACTTCGGTCTGCACGGTGGTGTCGACGCAGATCTTCACGCCCTGCGCGGTCACCCCGAGCGCGAAACCGATGACCAGGAACGGGACCTGGCTGAACGTCACGCCGAGGACGCCCTCCACGATCCCGCCGCCGGCGAGCAGGGTGACGATCCACGCCTGCTTGCCCATCCGCCTGGAGGCGGATGGCGTCACCAGGGCAGCCGCGCCGTAGCCAACTGCTGAGGTGACCACCAGCAGCGTCCCATGACCAAGTGCGACGTTCCCGTTGCCGGAGACATAAAAGTAGTTGCGGTAGAGCAGGACCGCGACCACGAGCAGGATGCCGTACAGGATTCTGTGCACGGCGATCGCGCCGAGGGCGTACATCGCACGCCGGCGCTCGTTGAGGTGGCGTGCCCCGGCCGCCAGCCCGCGCAGGACAACGCCGATATCCGCGAGAATTCCCGCTGCCGCCGCTACGGTCTCATCCCGGCACGGGCCAAGCAACCCGCGGCGCATGCGCAACGCGAGGAACCCCGCCATGACGTAGCAGGCTCCGCCGAAGAGCAGGGTGGCCGCCGAGCCGATGCGCCCGCCGCCGGTCGCCAGATGCACGCCGAGCCCGGCCAGGCCGCCGATGAACCCGACGATCGTGCCCGCCGTGGGCGCGACGGCGTTGGCCATCACCAGCTTGTCGGGGGCTACGACATGCGGCACGCCCGCGGACACGGCGGAAAGGAAGAACCTGTTCACGCCGAGCACAGCGAGTACGCTTATATAGAGCGGTATCCCGACATGGCCGGAGGCCACGACGAACGCCGCCACCGCCACTATGCCTGCGCGGACCAGCGCGGACCGGACCAGGATCTGGCGCCGCGACCAGCGGTCGATGAAGACGCCAACGAACGGGCCGATCAGCGAGTACGGCAGGTAAAGAACGGCGAACGCGTCCACAGCGGCCACCGGGTTCGGGAAGGTCTGCGCGCCGAAGAACGCGTACGCCGCGAATCCCGCGTTGAAGACGCCGTCCCCGGTCTGTGAAACCAGCCGCGTCGCGAACAGGCGGCGGAAGTCGCGCTCACCGAGAACCGACCGCAGGTCAGCGATGAACGAGGACCGCACGACTCGTGATTCCGCCTGGGAGGCCACCTGCTCAGCCTACGGTGCCTGGTGTACAGGGCAAAGGTGGCTACTTGGGGGAGCAGGCTCCCGAGCAGCCACCTTTGCCAGCAGATCTCATCCTTATCAGTGCGCTATCACAGATATCAGTGATGCGCTGTACCAGGATCCATTCAGGATGCGCTGTGTGCCCCTCCTGAGGCCCTAGCGCTCGACTTCTCCCCGGATGAACTTCTCAACAAGGTCCCGGCAGACGTCATCGCCGAACTGCTCGGGCGGCGACTTCATGAAGTACGCCGAGGCCGAGGTGACCGGACCGCCGATGCCGCGGTCCTTAGCGATCTTCGCGGCCCGGATGGCGTCGATGATCACGCCCGCCGAGTTGGGCGAGTCCCAGACCTCAAGCTTGTATTCGAGGTTGAGCGGCACGTCTCCGAACGCCCGCCCCTCCAGCCGGACAAAGGCCAGCTTCCGGTCGTCCAGCCAGGGCACATGGTCGGACGGCCCGATATGCACGGCCGCGCCCTCCATCTCGTGCGGAATCTGGGAGGTGACGGACTGGGTCTTGGAGATCTTCTTCGACTGGAGCCTGTTGCGCTCCAGCATGTTCTTGAAGTCCATGTTTCCGCCCACGTTGAGCTGGTAGGTCCTCAACAGCTCAACCCCGCGGTCCTCGAAGAGCTTGGCGAGGACCCGGTGCGTGATCGTGGCGCCGACCTGTGACTTGATGTCGTCACCGACGATCGGCACGCCCGCCTCGGTGAACTTCGCGGCCCACTCCGGATTGGAGGCGATGAACACAGGCAGCGCGTTGACGAAGGCGACGCCCGCGTCGATAGCGCACTGCGCGTAATACCGGTCCGCCTGCTCCGAGCCAACCGGCAGGTAGGAGACCAGCACATCGGCCCGGGCTTCCCGCAGGGCCGCCACGACATCGGTCGCCGGCTCATCCGACTCTGTGATCGTGTCCCGGTAGTACTCGCCGAGACCGTCGAGCGTTGGGCCGCGCTGGACGATCACCCCGGTCGGAGGCACGTCCGCGATCTTGATGGTGTTGTTCTCGCTCGCATTGATCGCCTCGGCCACATCGCAGCCGACCTTCTTGGCGTCCACGTCGAACGCCGCGACCACCTCCAGGTCGCTGACGTGGTACGGCCCGAATCTGACGTGCATGAGCCCAGGCACCCGGCTGCCGTCGTCGGCATCCTTGTAGTACTCCAGGCCCTGGACGAGGGAACTCGCGCAGTTGCCCACGCCCACGATGGCCACACGTACCGAACCCATCAGGATGACTCCTTCTTGTCCTTGCTCATGCGTTGTCCTTGTTATTCATCCGGCCCTGGCCCGGGCCCCGTGCCATCGGCGGCCGGCTTCCCGCCGCTGACGGGACCGTCGGCGTCTGCTTGCCGTTCGGAGGCGATCAGCTCGTTCAGCCAGCGGACTTCCCGCTCTACCGACTCGAGGCCGTGTTTCTGCAACTCGAGCGTGTAACTGTCCACGCGCTCCCGGGTGCGGGAGAACGCCGCCCGCACGCCCTCCATCCGTTCCTCCAGCCGGCTTCGGCGCCCCTCGAGGATTCTCAGGCGGATGTCTGCGCGGGTCTGCCCGAAGAAGGCGAAGTGCACGCCGAAACCGTCGTCGTCCCACGACGTCGGTCCTGCCTCGCTGAGCAGTGCCTGCAGCCGCTCCTTGCCGTCCGCCGTCAGCCGGTAAACGATCCTCGACCGGCGCCCCGCCCGCGCCCGCGGCGAGAGCTCGGCGTCCTCCTCCGCGATCAGGCCCCTGGCCAGCAACTCCTTCAGGCACGGGTACAGCGAGCCGTAGGAGAATGCATGAAACGCGCCCAGTACCGAGTTGAGCCGCTTGCGCAGCTCGTAGCCGTGCATGGGTGAACCATGCAGCAGCCCGAGCACGGCGAGTTCTAGCACGCCGGACCGCTTCCTCGTCACGTTTTCCCCCACCCGCCACCCGCCGTCGGCCGTGGCCGCCGTCATGCCGTCTTAACCGATGTATCTGAATGATGTCTCTAGCTGATGTATCGAATCGATACATCCAGAGGATATAGACGGGCGGATGATTAGGCAAGACGCGCTGCGCACGGGTGCCTCATCATGCTCCGAAGCGTGACATTGTTCTCAGCTGGGCCGATCCACGCCGCATCCGGGCTCGGCGTCACGCGAGTTGCGACGTACCCTGTCGGTCATGGGGATGAGGCGTTCCATCGTCGATTACGGGCTTGCCCGCCGGGCAACGCTCGCATCCGTGTATGCCGGCCATACCACGGTCGCCGACGTATGCGACGCCCACCCGTACTTGCTGCGGGCCGCCAAGTTCCACGGGGAGCCGACCGAGACCCGGTGCCCGATCTGCCGGAAAGCCAAGCTGACGCATGTCACGTACGTCTATGGGGACGAGCTCGGACAGTATGAGGGTCGCGTGAAGCGCGGTCCTGAGCTGGATGAGATGGCAGCTGAATACGGGGAATTCCGGGTCTATGTGGTCGAAGTGTGCCAAAGTTGTGGCTGGAACCACCTTGCATCGTCTTACGTTCTTGGCACTGGTGAGCCGCGGGCCCGGCGCAGTCGGCGTGCCCGGTCGGGCCAGTAAGCGTTATCCAGAACTTTTGAATAAGACACAGTGAGCATGCACGGACGGCACGTTACATCGCGATGGTGCGATTGAGCGGACGTGCCAGTGGCGGCTGACGGCGCTGGGTACCGTTTAGCTTCAGCGGTCCGGCCTGGCCGCCATCCGTTCAGCCAACAGCGAGGACGCGTGAGTAGCAGAGACTTCAGCGGGCCGTACGGGCCGGAGCCACCAGAGACCGATGATTACGGCGGCTATTCGGGGCGGGGTCGTGCGGCCAGCCGGGGGTCCGGTGATCATTACGGTGGCCACGACAGCGGCTACGCGGGCCGCCAGGGCGGTTATGCGCCGGCCGGGCGAGGTGCCCGGCATGGTGGCTATGACCGTAGCGGCGGTTACCGCCAGGCCGGAGATGGCTATCCGCAGGCCCGGGACGGCTATGAGCCCCGGGACAGCTATGAGCAGGGTGGCGGGGGCTACCGCGGTGGCGGCCACCGCCGCCGCGCGGGCAGCGACGAGTCCGGCGACCGGAACGACCCGCGCCGCCGCGATGCCGGCCGCGGCAGGCATGGAACGGGCGGGCAGCCCGCCAACTTCCCCGGCGGGTACGGCCCGGGACGCCCGGCGGACCGGTACGGGACCGCCGGGCGGGCCGGCCTTTACAACGGCGGATACGGACCCGGCGACGCTGCCTGGGGCGGGGGCCGGAGCGGCGGCCCTGGCGGCGGAGCGCGCGGCCCTGGCGGCGGAGCGCGCGGCGGCGGCCGGGGAAGCGGCGGCGGCCGGGGAAGCGGTCCCGGCCGGGGCAAGCTGAAGGGCAGCTGGTGGCGGCACTGGACCTGGAAAAAGGCGCTCGGCGTCACCGCCGCGGGCTTCGGCGGGCTGGTGCTGGTCGCCGTCGCGGGCGTCAGCTACGCCTACGCGAAGACCACCGTTCCCACCGACGTGTCGCAGGCGGCGTTGCAGCAGCAGTCAACCGTCTACTTCAGCGACGGCAAGACCGTCATCGGCACGTTCGGGACCACCGACCGGCAGTTGCTGCAATATAGCCAGATCCCGGCGGTCATGCGCGACGCCACGCTCGCGGCCGAGGACCGCAGCTTCTACACCGAGGGCGGTGTCTCGCCCACGGGCATCCTGCGCGCCACCTACGAAAACGTGTTCCACGGCGGCGGCAGCGGCGGCTCGCTGGCCGGCGGCTCCACCATCACCCAGCAGTTCGTCAGGAACTACTACGCCAACATCGGGACGCAGCAGACCTTCAGCCGCAAGATGAAGGAGATCTTCGTCGCGCTGAAGGTGGCCAAGGAGAAGTCCAAGGCGTGGGTCCTGACGAATTACCTGAACACGATCTACCTGGGAGAGGGTGCCTACGGCGTCGGCGCCGCCGCCCAGACATACTTCGGCGAGCCAGCCTCCAAGCTCAACGTTGCCCAGGCCGCCATGATCGCCGCCATCATCCAGAGTCCCAGCTACTATCCCAGCCCAGCTGGCCACCAGGCCCTGGTCACGCGCTGGCACTACGTTCTCAACGGTCTGGTGCAAATGGGCGACCTGACCGCGCGGCAGGCAGCGGCGGAGAAGTTCCCTAAGGTGATCAGCACCCAGCAGCAGCAATCCGGTGCCGAGCCCTATGACCCCTACATCCTCAACGTCGTGCAGAACGAGCTGGAAGGGGTGTACAAGTACACCCCGGCGCAGATCGACAACGGCGGCCTCCGCATCGTCACGACGATCAGCAAGCCGATGATGGACAAGCTCTACAGCGCGGTCAACCAGAACGTGAAGCAGATGGCACAGGACGGCGGGGCTCTGCCGTCGTACGGGCTCATAGGCGCCGAGCTGCAGAATCCGCAGACGGGCGCGATCGTGGCCTTCTATGGCGGGCCTGGCCAGAACATGCCGGCGGCTCAATGCCAGATACGCGCCTGTGATGAGAACACAGCGGTGTACGCCCGTGAGCAGGTTGGTTCGTCGTTCAAGCCGTACGTGCTGGCCACTGCGGTCCAGCAGGGGATGAACGTCAAGACGAGCACGCTTGACGGGTACGGCCCGCTGTGGATACCACCGGACAGCGAGCCCATGACGTACGCGAGCCGGACCGCGCCCAGCCCTCCGTCGAACTGGTTCCAGGAGCAGAACGACAACAATTACAGCTACGGCCCGATGACCGTGGCCAATGCGATCGCCCAGTCGTCGAACACCGCCTTCACCGACCTGATCCATCGCGTGGGCACCCAGAAGGTCGTCAACCTGGCCAAGCAGTTCGGCGTCGACACCGTCACGTCCGGCCTGCAGGCCGACGTCGGCCACGTCGGTATGGCCCTGGGCCAGGACTCGCTGTCGGTGAACGAGCAGGACACCATGCTCTCGACCCTGGACAACAACGGCATGTACCACGCGGCACACATCGTCCGGCAGATCCAGCAGGGCACCGTCGTCTACCCGGCCAAGGTGGCGTCGTGGCAGGTGCTCACGCCCGCCCAGGACTCCCAGGTCCAGTACGCGCTGTCGTTCGACACCATCAACGGCACCGGTCAAGCCGCGGCGATGAGCGACGGGCGCCCGATCATCGCCAAGACCGGTACGACGAACAACTCACATTCGGCCTTCTTCATCGGCGCGATCCCGCAGTATGCCCTGAGCGTCGGCATCTTCACCGAGAAGCAGAGTGCCAAGAACGAGACGCTGACCGGCCTGGGCGGGAACATCGGCGGTGGTTTCGGTGGCTACTGGCCGGCGCGGATCTGGCGCACGTTCGCCGAGTCGGCGTTCGCCCAGCTGCCGATCCAGCAGTTCCCGACGCCTCAGTTCAGCGGGCAGACGTGGAACATGCTCAGCCCGGCCATGAGGCCCGCACCGACGCCCACGCACACCAAGAAGGCCCAGCCGACCCCCCAGCCGACCACCCAGCCAACGGCGCGCGCGAAGGGCAACCCGAAGAAGACACCGCCCGTGACCAGCCCTACCGTGGCGCCGTCAGCGACGGCCCAGCCAACCTGCGGCCAGCTCATCGGCGCTCCCTGTACCGGGAACGGGAAGGGAGGAGGTGGCAACGGCGGCACCGGTCATGGCGCTGCCGGGCTCGTCGCGCTGGTCCCGCTGAGGTGGCTCGTGGCCAGGCGGAGACGGAAACGTAACTGAGCATGCCGCACCCGGGAGATGATGCACGTCGCGGGCCGACGCCGGCAAACCCGGATGCTGGTGAGGAGCCGGAAGGTTCCGCGGATCCTGTAGCCAGCGGTAAGCGAGGTGACGCGGCGGCGGACGACGAGGGCCGCGAGGATGTCACCGTGGAAGGTGCGCCCTCGTCAGGCAGGCCAGTGGCGCTCCTCGCGGGCATGACCAGCGTGCTCGTTATGGCGTCACTGTTTGGCGCGCTGCTCGCGTTCCTGGAGAAGGAGCCGTGCCGCTCAGGCGCGTGGAACGTCTACGCCAGGCAGTTCCAGGATGGCTGCTACACCGACATCTACCCGCTCTACTTCAACGAGGGCCTTTCCGCCGGCAAGGTGCCCTATATCGGCCACCATGTCGAATACCCGGTCCTGATCGGCGGCGCGATGCAGGCAGCGGCCTGGGTGGTGCATTTTCTCGTCGACCCCTTCACGCGCGGGCGCGAGTTCTTTGACGTGACCGTGATCCTGCTGGTCATCTGCGCGGTCGCCGGGGTGCTCGCGACCGCGCAGGTGGCCGGCCCGCGGCGGCGCTGGCAGGCGCTCATGGTGGCCCTCGCGCCGGGGCTCATCCTGTCCGCGTTCATCAACTGGGACCTGATCGCGATGGCGCTCACCGCGCTCGGCATGGCCGCGTGGGCAGGCCGGCGCGGCGTGACGGCCGGTGTCCTGCTTGGGCTCGCGGTGGCCACCAAGTTCTACCCGCTGGTGATCTTCGGGCCGCTCCTGCTGCTCTGCGTGCGGGCGGCCCGGATGCGGGACTTCTGGGTGACGACCGGCTCTGCTGCGGTCGCATGGCTGGCCGTCAACGTGCCGGTCATGCTGCTGGCGCCGTCCGGCTGGGCCACCTTCTTTCAGTTCAGCAAGTCACGCCCGGCGGACTGGGGCTCGATCTGGTATTTCTTCGAGCATCTCGGCGTGCCCGTCCTTGGGGACGCCGCGCCCGGGAGGATCAACCTGATGTCCGCGGTGGCGTTCGGCGCCGCATGTGCCGCGATCGCGGTCCTAGCGCTCGCCGCGCCGCGCCGGCCCCGGCTGCCGCACCTCTGCTTTCTCGTGCTCGCCGCGTTCCTGATGACGAACAAGGTGTGGTCGCCGCAGTACGTGATCTGGCTCGTGCCGCTGGCGGTGCTGGCCAGGCCCCGCCTGTGGCCGTACGCGCTGTGGCAGCTCGCGGAGATCGGCTACTTCTTCGGCATCTGGGGTTACCTCATCTTCATCTACCGCAACGGTGCGCTGATCCCGGGCTATAACGGCATCAGCTCCGGCTGGTACTTCGCGGCGCTGCTAGCCCGCTTCCTCGCGGTGGCGCTGCTCTGCGGGTACGTGGTGCGTGACATCCTCCGCCCCGATAAGGATGTTGTGCGTGCCGAGGGCGAAGACGACCCGGCGGGCGGCGTCCTCGCCGGGGCGCCCGACCGATTCGTGCTGCGCCTCCGGAGGCCCGTCACGGCAGGCATGATGCCGGCTATCCGGCCGGAAGGTGCTCCCTGAGCCAGCGGACGTCCCCGGCGAGGCCGCCGTCATGATCCGGTGTCTCGCATATCGCCGGGGCTCCCGCCGCCCGCACCACCGAAAGGATGAGTTCAGGGTCGATCGTTCCGGTCGGCAGGTTGGCGTGCCTGTCCCTGCTCGAGCCGAATTCGTCGCGCGAGTTGTTGCAATGCACGAGGCCGATCCGGCCAGTGATGGCCTTAACCTTGTCCACCAGGTCAGCGAGATCGAGGCCTGCCGAGTACGCGTGACAGGTGTCCAGACAGAAGCCGACCTCACCGTCCCCGTCCTTGGCTCCCGCCGTCACGGCATCCCAGAGCTGCCTGATCGCGTCCAGCGTCCGGGCCATCGCGTTGGTGCCGCCGGCCGTGTTCTCGATCAGCAGCGGGATGGGACGCTCGACCCGCTCCACGACCTTGCACCAGTTCGCGAACCCCTCCTCCGGATCCACGCCGTTCGTCACGTGCCCGCCGTGCACGATCAGGGCCTTCGCGCCAATCGACGCGGCAGCGTCCAGTTGCTGCGCCAGCAGCTTCCTGCTCGGGATCCGGATCCGGTTATTGGTGGTCGCGACGTTGATGACATACGGGGCGTGGATATAGATATCGACGCCAGCCGCGGCGAAGGCCTCGCGGACCTGCGCGGGGTCACCGGGAAGGACAGGCCCCTTCCAGCCCTGCGGGTCGCCGAGGAAGAACTGAACCGCATCCGCGCCGCGGGAGATCGCCTCGCCCAGCGGGTCTTCGCGGTCGATGTGGACTCCGATGCGCACCATACCGCGAGCCTAGCGCCGCACCGCGGGCCGCCATTCAGCCGGAGAAGCCGCCGTGGGCCAGCCCGAGGCAGGCGCCGACGAACCCCCCGATGATCCCCGTGACGATGATGATCCGCTCGGGCCGGGTGGCGGAGAGCATCTGCATGACGAGCCCCAGGATGACGGCCACAACCCCGGTCACCGTGGCGGTCACGTGCAGTGCCGACGAGGTGGACGGCGTGTTCCGGACGATCATGCCCAGCACGAAGGATACGATGCCGAGGACGAGCGTGATGATCGCGAGGGCGTCCGTGACGAGATGACGCTCGCCGTCCGGGTCGAGCGTCAAGTGCTGCGCGCGCCGGCCAGTCGGCGCTGAGCTTCGCACGTTTGCCACCTCCATCTCAGGAGCTACGTTGGTGCACCCGTCGATCTCAGATGTTCCCCCGGTCCGCCTGAAAGAATCACCGTGTGGCCAGGTTAGGCGGCCTGCCGCGGCGGCGCCCGCCTGCCGCGGCCGTTCCGTTCCCGCCGCTGCGGCCGCGCGGCATTGCGGTCCCAGATTGTCGGTGGCCCAAGGTATGCTGGCGAGGCTGTAAAAGCGCGGCAGGTCACAGGGCAAGCCCGGTGCAGCCGCAGCCGCAGCACCTCCTGTCACGGAGAGACCGTGACCGCGTCAGTCCAGAGGAGGCAAGAGCCGCGCATGCGTAACTACGAAATGATGATTATCCTCGACCCGACCCTCGAGGAGCGCACCGTCCAGCCGTCGCTCGACCAGTTCTTGCAGGTCGTCCAGTCCGGCGGCGGGAAGGTGGAGAAGGTGGATGTCTGGGGGAAGCGCCGCCTTTCCTATGACATCGACAAGAGGTCCGAGGGCATCTACGCGGTCGTTGACCTGACTGCCGAACCGGACACCGTCAAGGAGCTGGACCGTCAGCTGAATCTGAACGAAGCCGTGCTGCGGACCAAGGTCGTGCGGCCCAAGTCCCACTGAGCGCGAGCGCGCTACTACCTACCAAAAAATCACGTTAGCGACTGGGAGCAGCCCCGATGGCAGCAGGTGACACCCAGATCACGATCGCGGGCAACCTCGTCAGCGATCCGGAACTACGCTTCACTCCGGCCGGGCAGCCGGTCGCGACCTTTCGCGTGGCCTCGACGCCACGATTCCGCGACAACGCCTCCGGCGAATGGAAGGACGGCGACAGCCTCTTCCTGACCTGCAACGTGTGGCGGCAGGCTGCGGAGAACGTGGCCGAGAGCCTCCAGCGCGGCATGCGGGTCATCGTCTCCGGGCGGCTCCGGCAGCGCTCGTATGAGACCAAGGAAGGCGAGAAGCGCACGGTCTACGAAGTCGAGGTCGACGACGTAGGCCCGTCGCTGCGCAACGCCTCGGCGAAGGTCGCCAAGGTCAACCGGTCCGGCGGCGGGTTCGGCGGAGGCGGCGGAGGCCAGGGCTACGGCGGCGGATCCGGCGGCAGCGGATCCGGCGGCGGGCGCGCCGAGGCCGACCCGTGGGCGACCGCGGATCCCGGCGGATTCTCCGACGAGCCACCATTCTAACCGGGGCGCCTCCCGGCGCACCCGTCACGACATCATTCACCGACCATCCCCGCCGCAGGCGGGGCTCTGCAAAGGAGCACCATGATGGCCAAGCCACCAATTCGCAAGCCAAAGAAGAAGATTTGCGTCTTCTGCCAGGAGAAGATCTCCTACGTCGACTACAAGGACACGGGGCTTCTCCGCAAGTTCATCTCCGACCGCGGCAAGATCCGCGCGCGGCGGGTCACGGGCAACTGCACGCAGCACCAGCGGGACGTCGCGACGGCGATCAAGAACGCCCGCGAGATGGCGCTGCTGCCGTACACGAGCACGGCTCGCTGAGCCCGCGGGAGGAATTGACATGGCTCGCACACCGATGAAGCTCATCCTCACCCAGGAGGTCAGCGGCCTGGGGGCACCCGGCGACGTCGTGGACGTCGCGAGCGGTTACGGCCGTAACTACCTGATCCCGCGCGGCCTCGCCATGAGGTGGACCCGCGGCGCGGAGAAGCAGGTTGACCTGATCCGGCGGGCACGGTCTGTCCGCGAGATCCGCAGCCTCGACGACGCGAAGAACGCCGCTGCCGAGCTCCAGAACCTGACGGTACGGCTGCCCCGGCGGGCAGGCGGGAGTGGCCGGCTGTTCGGCTCCGTCGGACCCTCCGACATCGCCGGCGCGGTCCGTGCCGCCGGCGGACCGGAGCTGGACAGGCGCCGTATCGAGGTCCCCGACCCGATCAAGACCGCTGGCTCGCATCAGGTCAGGGTCCGGCTGCACCCGGAAGTCACCGCCACCATCGATATCGAGGTTGTCCCCGCCTGACTACCCGGCCGTAGCCTGAGCCGGGCCGCGTCCCGGGGGTTGTATTGCCGTCCTCCGGATCTGGGCAACTGGGCACGGTTCTGGCAATGTTCTGGGCGCGATCTGGGCTGCCGGGAACGGCGCCAGCGTGCGGGGCCCCCGCTCCACCAGGGAGATGGCCCGGGGCCTCCCCGCCGCCCCTGGCTGTGCCCATCGGGCCGGGCCGCGCAGGGAACTGGCCTCCCGGTGCGCGCCCAGGACCGTTCGGGGCGTGCGGCTGATCAGGCTCACTCCTGCTCAGTCCGAAGGAACGGTGCTGTATTGTCTCCTGCTTGTCCCCCGGTCGCGCGCCCGGCCGGGGCGGCAGCCATGCCAGCCGTCCGCCGCCTCCGTCCCCAGCCCGGGCGTCAATGCCGCCGTCACCGACGCTGCTAGCCGTCCGCGCGTTCATAGCCTGCGCTGAGGCGGGCCAGTTCGGGGTCCAATGCAGCCAGCATCGCCCAGATGCCCGCGATCCGCGCGGGTATGTCCGGTGCCGTGACCCCCGCCTGGGTATCGGCCGCAAGCTGGTCGATGGCGCTGATGATCTCAGCGATGGCGGCATCTGTGATCGAACACACGATCGGATACTAGCCTGACGGGGTGTCACGCGACGCGGTTCGGAGAATCTCCGCCGAGCGTTTCGCGCTGTCCCGGCCGGAGAGAAACGCTCGCTGATACGCGCGCCAGATCCCGTTCGGCATCATCCCCGAACTGAACCGCGGCGCGCCTTTGGCGGGCCCATTCTTGCTGCCAGTAGCCGCCGTGACACACATTCGGCTGTGGATAACTCAGGGCAGCTGTGGATTGCGGCCGGGGACAAATCTTTTTCTTCCGCACAGGGCGTGGACGTCATTGTTGCAGGTAGCGGCCGTGCCCGGATACTGGGCCGCACTCTTTTCACAGAGCTGTCCCCAGGCTGTGCACAGTGCTGGCGGCGTGTCTTCACAAGCTATCCACAGGCATGTGCACACCATGGGTTGGCGTTCGGCGCGCCGGGCCGGCAAACTGTCGTAGCCGTCGGCTAGAACAGTTCTGACCGGCGCCTCGCGGGGGGACCCCCGCGGCGCTGCCTACTGGGGAGGTGCTGCCTGGTGAGTGTCGCCGAGATCGCTCCCCGAGGTGACGAATTCGAGCGGACACCGCCGCACGACGTTGCCGCGGAGCAGTGTGTCCTCGGCGGGATGCTGCTGTCCAAGGACGCGATCTCCGACGTGATCGAGGTGATCCGGCCGCACGACCACTACCGGCCCGCGCACCAGGTGATTCACGAGGTCATCCTCGACCTGTACGGCCGCGGCGAGCCCGCGGACGCGATCACCGTGGCCAACGAGCTGACCAGGCGCGGCGAGATCGGACGGGTCGGCGGGGCGCCCTACCTGCACACTCTTATCGCGTCCGTGCCGACGGCCGCGAACGCCGGCTACTACGCCCGGATCGTCCGCGAGCGGGCGATCCTGCGGCGCCTCGTCGAGGCTGGCACCAGGATCGTTCAGTTCGGCTACGCGGGTGACGCGGAAGCCGACGACCTCGTGGACCGGGCCCAGGCCGAGGTGTACTCGATCACCGACCGGCGGGTGTCCGAGGACTACCAATCCCTGGCCGATGTCATGCCGGGCACGCTGGACGAGATCGAGGCGATCGGCAGCCGCGGCGGCGCGATGACCGGCGTGCCGACGGGCTTCGCAGACCTGGACGCGCTCACCAACGGACTCCACCCCGGCCAGATGGTTGTGATCGCAGCACGCCCTGCTGTGGGCAAATCCACTCTGGCTCTCGATTTTGCTCGCGCCGCAGCCATAAAGAGCGGGCTGAGCACCGTGCTGTTCAGCCTGGAGATGGGCCGGAATGAGATCGCCATGCGGCTGCTCTCTGCTGAGGCGCGAGTGCCGCTGCACACCATGCGCACCGGCCAGATGAGCGACGACGACTGGACGAGGCTCGCCCGGCGCATGAGCGAGGTCGCGGACGCGCCGCTGTTCATCGACGACTCGCCGAACATGTCGATGATGGAGATCCGGGCAAAGTGCCGCCGCCTCAAGCAGCGCCACGACCTGCGCCTAGTGATCATCGACTACCTGCAGCTCATGTCGTCCCCACGGCGAGTGGAGAACCGGCAGCAGGAAGTCTCCGAGATGTCCCGTTCCCTGAAGCTGCTCGCCAAGGAAATCGATGTTCCTGTCGTCGCCCTCTCCCAGCTCAACCGGGGACCAGAACAGCGCACAGACAAGAAGCCACTCCTCTCTGACCTGCGCGAATCCGGATGCCTGACCGGCGACACGCGCATTCTGCGCGCCGACACGGGCGCGGAGGTCACGCTGAACGACCTGCTGGCTTCAGGAGAGCGGGACATTCCTGTCTGGTCGCTCGATGAGCGGCTGCGGCTGGTGCCGCGGACGATGACGCACGCCTTCCCCAGCGGCACTAAGGAGGTGTACCGGGTCCGGCTGAGGTCCGGCCGCGAGGTTCAGGCCACCGCCAACCACCCGTTCCTCACCTACGACGGCTGGCGGCCGCTGGGCGAGATCGGAGTAGGAGTTCGGGTCGCCGTGCCGCGGCACACGCCGGGTCCCCTCGCAGAGCGGCCCATGGCCGAGCCCGAGATCATCATGCTGGCCCACCTGCTCGGTGATGGATCCTTCGTGAGGAATCAGCCAATCCGCTACGCCAGCATCGACGAAGCGAACCTGGCAGCTGTGGCGGCCGCCGCGAGACACTTCGGGATCACGGCCGTTCGCGATGAGTACGTGGCCGCTCGGTGCACGTCAATGCGCCGGCCCGCACCACACCACCTGACCCACGGACGTCGCAATCCGATCGCGGAGTGGCTCGACTCGCTTGGCCTTTTCGGCCTGCGAAGCTATGACAAGTTCATCCCTGCGCTGATCTTCTCCCTGCCGAAGCAGCAGCTTGCCCTGTTCCTGCGGCACCTGTGGGCGACCGACGGATGTGTCTGGTGGGATACGACGGCCAGGAAGGCGCGGATCTATTTCGGCTCAACCAGCCGCCAGATGATCGATGACGTAGCCCGGCTTCTGCTGCGCTTCAACATCATGACGCGCATCAAGGAAATCAGGAAGGGTGCCTACCGGCCGTGTTACCACCTGCTGGTCTATGGAGCGGAGAACCAACTGCGATTCCTGACGGGCATCGGCGTTCATGGCGCCCGCGCAGCCATGGCCGACAAGGCGCGGGAGATGCTCATTGCGGTAAAAGGCAACACCAACCTTGATACAGTGCCGCGTGAAGTCTGGGACCGGGTACGGACGGTCCTGGCTGAGCGGAATATGCCGCACCGTGAATTCGCCACCGCGCTCGGAACGCAGTTCTGTGGCAGCACCTTGTGGAAGCACGTGCCGAGCCGGGAGCGGCTCTCGAGAGTCGCGACCATCTTGGACGATGCTGAGCTGGAGATGATCGCCACAAATGACGTCTTCTGGGACGAGATCGCGTCCGTGGAGAGCGTCGGCGAGCAGCCCGTGTACGACGCCACCGTGGTCGGCTCGCACAATTTCGTGGCTAACGGGATAAGCCTCCACAACAGCATTGAGCAGGATAGCGATGTGGTGATCTTGTTGCATCGCGAGGACGCCTACGAGCGGGAGTCGCCGCGGGCGGGCGAGGCGGACCTGATTATCGCCAAGCACCGGAACGGCCCGACAACCACGGTCACGGTCGCCTTCCAGGGCCACTACAGCCGTTTCGTGGACATGGCGCCAGGCTGAGCCGGGCCGCTGCAATGCAGCGGGATTCACCGCCGAACGCGGGCTGGTACTGGTCGTCGACGCTGTCGCGGCTGGTGGTCTATGAGAGCCGCCTGGAGCTGGCCCGGATCATGCTGGCGGACTTCGATTCTTCGGTGACGGGTATTGTGGCGCAGCCGTTCCTGCTGACGGGGGCTGACGGGACCCGGGAACGGCGTCATGTCCCTGACCTGCTGCTGGTGTCCGCGGACGGCGGGGTCACTGTGGTCGATGTCAAGGCACCGTCCCGGATGGCCGATCCCGGGGTCTGCAAGCAATTTGCCTGGACCAGGCGGGCCTGCGCAGGGCGAGGATGGGCATTCCAGACCTGGTCCAGAGCGGACCCGCAAGCCACGTCCCCGCGACATTGTCCGGTGACACGCTTCTTGGCCCGATGGGGTGGCTCTGTTCTGCGGTGGCAAGACCGAGTGAGACGCTCAAGACTGCGGCATGAGACTGCGCGGCTCCGACGGCCCGACCAGCGTCAAGGCCGAGGGGGACGCCGTACGTCCCTCTGACCAGGAAATTCTCAGTCATTCTTGCCCGGAACGCTAGTACGGGCAAGATTCGCTGAGATTGGGCACGTTCCCGTGAGACAGGACAACCAGGGGCGGGACATCCTGCGCCGCGTGGACTCGGGCCTGGGACAGAACTGGACGGGGCAGTCGCGGCCTTCCGGGCTATTGCCGGGTCGACCCGGCCACGGGACCTGCCCGCGGCGTGCCTGAAGAAAATGACAGACCGGTGAGAAAGCTCACTGGACAGGCTGCTGAGAAGGCCTGAAGAGCCGCAGGTCAGCGGCTAGCCGCTGGACAAGTGTTTGAGAACCTACAGTCAGGCAGAGGGCCGGTGGTCCAGCCGTCGGCGCGCCAGGGGCGGCCCGGGATCGCGCCGGCGGAAGTTCCGGCGGTAGTGCAGGGGGCTGACCCCCACCTGCTCACGGAACCGGGCACGGAAAGTGATCGCCGACCCGAAGCCGGCCTCGGCGGCTATCCGCTCGATCGGCTGGTCGGTAGTCTCCAGC
>DASQVO010000226.1:0-4083 GCA_035640715.1 Streptosporangiaceae bacterium | reverse complement strand
CCGGTGCACTGCGGCGATGGCAGCGGCCCGCCAGTGCTCATCGATGAGCCGCCGGATGGTCTCATCGGCAGACGCGCCGCCGAACTCCTCCCGGCCGATACGCAGGACCCGTTCGCGGGTCTCGTCGCTTACTCGCAGCATCAGATCAGTATACCAGCACGTAAACGTACTTGTTTACAAAGAAATTAACACGCCGATCCCTGACTCTTCAGGGGCGTTTGCGAACGTGGGATGCCGATGGGCCGCCGGGTTGTTCTCCAGGCAGGCCTACGTAGAGAAGGTGGTCGTGCCCACGCCCGGCATAACGTTCCGGTTGCTCGACGGGCCGCAGGCCGCCGCGCACGCGGACGAACTGCAGGCCCTCCACACCGAGGTCTACGCCGAGCCGCCGTATGGACTGGGCGATGATGCCGCGCTGTTCGCAGGACGCTTCCGGGTCCAGCACCGGCAGCCCGGCTTTGTCCTGGCCGAGGCCCGCCATGGCGGCTATCTGGCCGGTTACGCGTCCGGGATGCCGCTCCGGCCATCCACCTCCTGGTGGCAGGACCTGACCACCCCGCTGCCGGACGAGGTCACTACCGAGTATCCCCGCCGCACCTTCGCTCTCGTCGAACTGCTGGTGCGCGCGTCATGGCGGCGGCAGGGCATCGCTCAAACCCTGCACGACCTCATACTGGCGAACCGGCCCGAGGAACGGGCGACGCTTACCGTCCTGCCCGCGGCCACCCCGGCGCAGAACGCCTTCCGCACATGGGGCTGGCGCAAGGTCGCGCGGACACGCGGCCCCCGTCCCGGCTCGCCCGTATCCGACGTACTCGTCACCACGCTCCCGGCAGGCCACGAACCCTGACTTCACGTAGTCCCAGAACACGGGTGCACAGCCGGTATGAGCGCGACTCGCCGCTGCCGCGCCTGACGGGTCACCCGGTACGCGCATTCTTGGCGGCCGTGCCCCTGAAACTGTCCCGTTCGGCCCCCGAGGCGCACTCCAGCCGCCCCGCCGCATCGGTGTGGCCGTCGCTGCCCTGTACGGGCTCCTGTGTGGCGCGGCGGTGGTTGTCGCGGATGGACAGAATGGCGACGGTGGCGAGCACGACAGCGATGAAGGCCGGGGAGGCCCAGGTGGGGACCTGGTAGAGGTCAGCGGTCAGCATCTTGACCGCGACGGCGGCGAGGATGATGGCCAGTCCCGGCTGCAGGTAGCGGAACCGGGCGGCTGCCCCGGCCAGGAGGAAGTACAGTGCCCGCATGCCCAGCAGCGCGAACACGTTGGAGGTATAGACCACGAAGGGGTCGGTGGTGACCGCGAGGACGGCCGGGACCGAATCGATGGCGAAGATCACGTCGGTGGCCTCGACCACGATCAGGACCACCAGCAGGGGGGTGGCCAGCACGCGGCCGCCGTCCCTGATCAGGAACCGCTGGCCATGGAACTGCTCGGTGGCCGGCAGGATCCGCTGCACGACCCGCAGCACGCGGCCCCGCTGCGGCTGGGGGTGGTTGCCGCCGCGCAGCATCCTGACCGCGGCAAAAAGCAGGATGGCGCCAAAGAGGTAGATGACCGGGTGGAAGGCCTCCAGCAACGTGACGCCTGCCGCGATGAACGCGCCGCGCATGAGCAGCGCCCCGATGACGCCGGCCATGAGCACGCGGTGCTGGTAGCGGACCGGGATCGCGAACGCCGAGAAGATGACGGCGAAGACGAAGACGTTGTCCAGCGACAGGCTTTTCTCAATCAGGTATCCGGCCAGGTAGGCCTGGGCAATGCCGCCGCCTTCCCAGGCCCACAGCAGCCCGCCGAACCCAAGCCCGATCGCCACCCAGACAGCGCTCCAGATGCCCGCTTCTTTCAGCGACACCTCACGGGCGTGGCGGTGCAGGACGAATAGGTCCAGGGCCAGCATCGCGACCACGAACCCGGCGAACGCGGCCCACGCCCAGATGGGAACGGTCACGGCTCATACCTCCTGGGGCTGGACGGGATAGTGGCCGCCTGACGGGGCACGGCCTGGGTCAGCCACCGGACAACTCGCCCAGGGTGACCTGAACGTTCAGTGTCTGAGCGTTCCGGGCGATGGTGACCGTGACGGCCTGGCCGGGGCGGGCGCCGGCCAGCGCTTCGGCCAGCGCGGTGGTGTCCGGCGTCCGCGTCTGCCCGATGGCCTGGATAACGTCGCCGGCGCGCAGCCCGGCACGGTCGGCCGGGCCGCCGGGCGTGACCGCGATGATCCCGGCCCCGGCAGGAGTCCCGTCGGGGCCGGTGATGGTGGCGACCTGGGCGCCGATCGCGGCCCGGCCGGTGCTGGTGACATGCCCGGTTTTGATCAGCTGGGCAGCGATGTCGCGGGCGAGGTTGGCGGGGATCGCGAACCCGATGCCCTGAGCCTGGCTGCCGTTTTGCGGGCTGGCCGCGGCCAGCGTCGGGATGCCGATCATCTGGCCGGAAGTGTTCACCAGCGCGCCACCGCTGTTGCCGGGATTGACCGGCGCGCTGATCTGGATGACATCGGGCAGCGTCGTGCCGGGCGAACTCGCCGACGCCGGCTCGGTGACCGCGCGGCCGGTGGCGGAGATGATGCCCTCGGTGACGCTGCCGGACAGTCCGAGCGGGTTGCCGACAGCCAGCACGACATCACCGGCCTGGGCCTTGTCCGAGTCGCCGAACGAAGCCGGCTTGAGACCGGACCGGTCATCGACCCGGATCACCGCGAGATCACCCGCGGCGTAGCTACCGGCCAGCCGCGCGTGGCGAGGCTGTGGATCGCCGGCGAGCTGGACTTGGAAGCTGGTGGCGGTCCCGGCTACGTGGGCGTTGGTGACGATGTTGCCCGCGTCGTCAAGCACCACCCCGGAACCCAGCCCGTCGGTGGTGCGGATCAGCACCACCGACGGCAGCACCCGGCGGACCACATCCGCATAACTGGAACGTGCCGTGTCCCCGGATTGCGCCGTGGCAGCCGGCGGCCTGGCCGTCTGTTCCGGCCCGGTCGTCGCAGTGCCCGCCGCAAAGCCGCCGCCACCGATCACGACAGCCATGGCCGTGGCGATTCCGGCCCGGCGGGCTCTTTGTGACACCTTCATGCGATTCGCTCCCACGGTCACCGGCCATGCCGGCACCACCGGCCAACTTTCCCTTACCGGAGCCAGCTAACCCAGGGCATCTGCAACTGTCGTGCCGCCGAGGTGAAGACGGTATGAAGGGCGTCTCCCTGATCGCGCCGCGCATTCTGCGCACCGCGGTCAGCCTGAGCGCAGCCGCGGTGCTGCTGGCCGGGCTGATCGGCGGCGCGGCGGTGCTCATCGGGACGGTGGTCTTCGGCGAGCGCCTGGCTGCCTCCCCAGCTGGCCTAGCGCTGCAGCTTGCTGGCGCTGCCGCCACCGTCACCGGTATCATCCTGCTCGGCAGATCCCCGCTGACCGCGCGTGCCTACTCACCCGCCGCTGGCGAGCACGGGCTATCCGCCGGGCCCGGTAGCCGTCCTCGGCATGATCGCCCATTGTCGCAGCCCCCAGCCGTCACGCCAGAGCACTCAGGCAGAGAAGGCATTAAAAGGCATTAAGAGGCCGCCGACCGTTCTCCACGCCGCTTCCACTGCCAGTGCAGGCCCGCTCCACGCTGACCGGCTATCCAGAAAAGGCGGCCGGACAGGCAGTCCGCCGCGCCGCTGTCAGCAACCGCAACTGTTCGCCGGGAAGTCGGCTCTGCCGGGAAAGGGTGCCCGCAATGAACAAGAGCGCAGTGGTCATGGCACGCACCCGTGTCATCGATCCGCTGCGTGAGTTCGTGCGGGCCGAGGCCGCCGGAGGCATAGCACTGCTCGGCGCGACGATCATTGCCCTGGCCTGGGCCAACAGCCCCGTGTCCGGCAGCTATCTGCGACTGTGGGCAAGCGAACTGCCACTGGGTACGGGTCCGCTTGCCATCCACGCGGACCTGCGGCACTTGGTCAACGAAGGCTTGATGGCGGTGTTCTTCTTCGTCGTGGGCTTGGAGATCAAACGCGAGCTGGCGACCGGTGTGCTACGTGACCGCCGGGCGGCGGCCCTGCCCGCTGTCGCGGCGGCCGGAGGGGTGTTGCTGCC
>DASQVO010000225.1:0-4565 GCA_035640715.1 Streptosporangiaceae bacterium | reverse complement strand
GGGCCGGACAAGTGAGGCCCTGCGGTGCTTCGAGCGGATCCGGTCGGGATGCGGGACCAGCGGCCTGTTCACTGAGGAGTACGACGTCGGCCAGCGGCAGCTGCGCGCCAACCTCCCGCAGGCGTTCGTGCACGCACTGCTACTGGAGACCGCCACCAGCCTCATGAACCTCCGGCCTGACGGCAGCGCGCTGGACCGGTCACCCGGATGGGAGTAAACCACCCCCTCGGACATCAGTGCGCAAGCGCAGGACAGTACAAGATCTGATGGCGCCCGAGATTAGCTGGTCCCCCGACACTTCGGATTTGGGACATCGTCCTGGTGTCGATGACGTCCATCGCGTCAGAGTTCTGAAGAGCGACGTAGATCCGGGTGTTGTCCGGACTCGGCCAGATGCCGTGGGACCCAAAACCGTGGTTATGGATGGTCTTGACCAGCTTCGGCGGCAGCCCGGCCACAGTGTCAGGTCGGCGGCGACTGCGGCAGCCTGACCGGGCCCTGCCTGGCAGCGCGCGCGGAGGGCGGCGGTACGACCGGCCCGATGTCGCCGTCTGGGGCCTCGTCCAGGTCGACGATCACCGGGGCGTGGTCGCTCGGCCCGGTGCCCTTGCGGGCCTGCCGGTCCACCCAGGCCGCCCGCACCCGGCCGGCCACCGGGGCAGTGGCCAGCATAAGGTCGATCCGCATCCCGAGATCCTGGTGGAACATCCCGGCCCGGTAGTCCCAGTAGGTGAACACCCGCTCGTCCGGCCAGCGATCCCTGACCACATCATGCAGGCCGAGCGCCTGCAGCTTGGCCAGCGCCGCCCGCTCCGGCGGCGTGACGTGGGTCTGGCCGACGTAGGCGTCCGGGTCGAACACGTCGGCGTCGGTCGGCGCGATGTTCATGTCCCCGCATACCATCGCGGCCTCCGGGCCGGCGCCGACCATCTCTTGCAGCGCCGCCAGCCAGGCGAGCTTGTAACGGTAGTGGTCGGAATCCGGCACCCGCCCGTTCGGCACGTAAACCGAGTGCACCCGGATCCCGCCACAGGTCGCGGACACCGCGCGTGCCTCTGGCCGCGGGAAGCCGGGCGCACCGGGGATTCCCGTCTGGACATCGTCCAGCCCCGCCCGGGAGAGGATCGCCACCCCGTTCCACCGTGCCTCGCCGTGCAGGGCGAGCGCATAGCCCCGGCTGCTGAGTTCGCTGCCGAGCAGTTCGGTGAACGCCTCGTCGGTGATCTTGGTTTCCTGCAGGCAGACCACATCGGGCTCGCGCTGGTCCAGCCATGGCAGCAGCCGCGGCATCCGCTGCTTGACCGAGTTCACGTTCCACGTCGCTACCCGCACCGGCCCCACAGTAGCCGAGCCATCAAGCGGCACCCGGTCCATCAAGCGGACCCGGCCCGGGAGACGCATTGACAAAAAGCGCGTATCTGAGTGAACATTCAAGGTCTAAGAGCAAAATCGATCATGCACGGTCCACAATGAGCTTTTTTGCGCAAAATAACGCAGCGTTATTGCACCAGGCCCTATTCCCCGCAGGTTCCTTGAGTGAAGGTGACGGAACGTGACAACCCGAATTCCGGCCCGGCGCCGCCGAGTGCGCACCGCCTTCATTCTCAGCCTTGCCGCGGTTGCCGCACTGGCGGTCACCGGGGTCAGCGCAGGCACCAGCACGGCACTAGCGGCGAGTTCTGCTTCGCAGGGCACTCGCGCGGACGCCACCCCGTCGATGCCGCAGATCGTGCCGAAACCGGTTTCGATGACCATGGGCCGTGGCAGTTTCGCGGTCACCCCCGGCAGCCGGATCGTGGCAGCCTCCCGGCAGGCAGCGCCCATCGCGCAAGACCTCGCCGGCTATCTGCGGCCGGCTACCGGCTACCGGCTGCCGGTCGTGGCCGGCACCAGCGAGCCAGGCGCCATCACGCTGGTGCTCAGCAGCCAGGACGCCGTCTCAGGAGACCCAGATGGTGAGGGCTACCGGCTGAACGTGACGCCGACGGGCGTCACACTCACAGCTGCTACCGCGCATGGTCTCTACAACGGCATCCAGACGATCCGCCAGCTGCTGCCGGTCTGGATCAACAGCCCCTCAGCGATGCCCGGTCCGTGGACCATGCCGGCCGTGCAGATCGCCGACCACCCGCGCTACACCTACCGCGGCGTGATGCTGGACATCGCCCGGCACTATGAGTCGCCGGCTGCCGTCGAGCAGCTGATCGCCCAGGCCGCGGCCTACAAAATCAACGTTTTCCATCTCCATCTGAGCGACGACCAGGGCTTCCGCATCGCGATCAATGGTTTCCCGAACCTGACCACGATCGGCGGCCAGGGCTCGGTCGGCACCGGCGGGCGCACCATGGACCCGGGCGGCTCTTGGAGCCAGGCCGAATACAAGGCCGTCGTCGCCGACGCGCAGGCGCACTTCATGACGCTGATCCCGGAGGTCGACTCGCCGGGCCACAACAACGCGATCATCATGTCGGAGTACAACGACACCACCAACCCGCTGCTGAACGGCCATCCGCAGGACATCAACTGCAGCACGCACAACCCGCCACAGTGGGACTACACCGAGGACGTCGGCTATAGCGCGCTGTGCCCGGACAGCCAGAACACCTGGACCATCATGAGCGCGATCATCCACCAGCTGGATGCCATGACGCCCGGCGCCTACCACGACCTGGGGGGCGATGAGGTACCGTCGACGCTGCTCAGCCAGTCGCAGTACGCCGAGTTCATCAACAAGGAAGCCGGCATCATCCAGGCCGAGGGCAAGACCGTGATGGGCTGGGCCGACATCGCCGGCCCGGGAACCGACATCAAGACCCCGGCGGTCGCCGAGTACTGGAACCCGGCGTCCGGCTCTCAGGCCGGCACTATCACCGGCACCGAAGCCGTGACCAAGGGCATGCAGGTCGTGATGGCGCCCGCCAACCACACCTACCTCGACCAGAAGTACCTGGCGGGCAGCGCCGGGAACGTGCCGCCCACGCTCGGGCTGAGCTGGGCTTGCAACAGCGGCTGCGATGTCGATCAGTTCTACAACTGGGATCCGGGCAGCTACGTCACCGGAGTGACCGACCGCAACGTGATCGGCGTCGAAGGCGCGCTGTGGGGTGAGACCGTGACCAACCTCAGCAACGTTGAGTACATGGTCTTCCCGCGGCTGCCCGCGCTGGCCGAGGTGGCGTGGTCCCCGAAGGCGGACCGCAGCTCCACCAGCCCGGCCTACCAGGATTTCATCGGCAGGCTGGCCGCGCAGGGTGGCCGGTTCCTCGCCGGTGGCCAGAACTTCTACCCGTCAGCTGAGGTTCCGTGGCGGCTCGACCTGGCGGCAGCCAATGTCGTGGCGGCCAGCGACGGCGGCTTCAGCGGCACGGTGGCGACGCTGGCCGCGCCTGGCCGCGCGGCCAGCGCGGTCATGTCCACCATCAACTGGGGTGACGGGACCAGCTCGGCCGGGACGGTCAGCGGCACCGCAGCCACCCCGACCACGGTCAACGGCCTGTACTCGGTGGGCGGCAGCCACAGCTACGCCCGTCCCGGCGTGTACCACGGCACGGTGACCGTCAGCGCATCCGGGACCGCCACCGTCACCGCCCACTTCACCGTGCGCTGGATGGGGTGACCGGAGATAAGAGGCCCGGATGGGTCATGCCAGGGCCACGCGGAGCCGGGCGGCGGCCTGGTCCAGTTCGTCGTCGGAGGCATGCTTCGCCTGGGCGAAGCTGAAGTCGTCTAGTGTCCAGGCCGGGAATACGTGGATGTGCAGGTGCGGGACTTCCAGGCCGGCGATGACCAGGCCGGCCCGCGGCGCGCCGAATGCCTGTTTGGCCGCGTTCCCGATCCGCCGGGCGACGTTCAGGCAGTGGTGCAGCAGCGGCTCGGCGGCATCGGTCCACTGGTCTACCTCCTCCCGTGGCACGACCAGCGTGTGGCCGGCGGTCAGCGGCGCGATCGAAAGGAACGCGACGCTCACGTCATCGGTGTAGACGAACCTGGCGGGCAATTCGCCGTTGATGATCCGGGTGAACACCGTGGACATCGATCACCTTCCGCATCTAGACTCCCGACGGCACGGGAAGACACCAGGTCATCGTAGGCGGTCGTCACACGTCGGTGTCTAGCGGCCGGGCGATGGGATTCGAACCCCACGACACCCAGGACCACAACAATAAATGGCCGTCACGAAGTGCGGCGCGCCCGCCGGTGGGTTTAATTCGAGGTAACGCGGTCGGCGTTGATGAGCGGGAGCTCCACTCGGAGGATGGTCCCCGCCCCGCGCGGGCTGTCGAGGAAGAGCCGGCCGCCAAAGGCTTCCACGCGATCCTTGAGGCCGAGCAGGCCGGTGCCGCGGGTGACGTCGGCGCCGCCGACGCCGTCGTCGCGAACCAGGACGCGCAGGATGCCGCCGGCGGCCTCGACGGCGACCATGACGGCCGAGGCCTGCGCATGCTTGGCCGCGTTTGTCAGCGCCTCCGAGACGACGTAGTACGCGGCCACCTCGGCCCGCTCGGGCAGCCGCGCCTTCGTCCGCACGTCGAGTTCGACCGGGACGGACGAACGGCGGGCCAGGA
>DASQVO010000224.1:0-2067 GCA_035640715.1 Streptosporangiaceae bacterium | reverse complement strand
CCGGGGCCGGGCTTGCCGGGTTTCGGCGCACCGGCCCGCCAGCGCACAGCACCAGATCAGCCAGCTCGAACAGCGCATCCGCCCGGGCAGTGAAGCACCGGTACAACTCGCCACGGAAGGCCGCCAGCCGCCCCCTGGCCCAATCCTCTCCCGCCCGGTTCTCGACCTCAGCCTCACACCACGCCATACTGAACGCCACGGCCACCGCCATCGTCTTCAAGTTCTGTGGAAGGAACCCGAAGATGATCACGCGGTGGCCGTGCCATGTCATCGCGACACGCCGGGCACGGCAGACGCCCCGGGCCAAGCCAGACAACCCCGGTTAAATACAATGCCGTTGACTTTAGGCGTCCGGCGGGGAGTGCGCGGCGAAGACGACCCGGACCGCCTCAGCCGGCCTCTTCGCCGGCTGGGGACGGTCGGGGTTCCATGACAGGAACCGGGACATCTTCCGCTTGACCTGGCGGATCACGACGCGGAGCCGGCGAGGCGGGTTGATCTCCTCCCGCAGCTCCCGGGCGAGGTTGGCCAGCTCGGCGGCCAGCCCCTCCGGGGGGAAAGGTTCCGGCCATCGAGGTGACCGAACGGCGGACGGCCCGCAGCGCCGCGGTGAACGACAGCCGGTCGGGGTCGATCGGCTCGGCCTGGCAGGTCGCCACCTGATGCATCAGGGTGCGAACAGCGGTATGCGCGGCCAGGTGGGCGTAGATCTCCTGGCGGACCAGGCCGGGGCTCTTGCTGGTCACGATGTTCCGGGAGCCGAGCTGGTGCGTCTTCCACTCGGCCAGGGTGTTTTCCGCCTCCCACCGCTCGGCGTACAGGGCTCCAAGCTCGGTGGCCGGCGCCGCCTCCGGGTCGAGGATCGTAGTCACCACGCGGTAGCGCTCGCCGCGGTTGCGGCCGGGGTCGCCGGGGACGTATCCGGCCACGCGCACGCGCACATCCTCGGCCGGCTGCCTCCTCCGTCCCCGGCCACCCCGCACGGTGGAGATCCACGAGCCGTCCGGCAGCACCTGCTCCACCGGCAGCTTCCACAGTTTCGGCACCCGCCAGACCAGCTCGGCGCCGGTGGCGGCCATCTGTTTCCACAGGTGCACCCCGGGCAAGCCCCGGTCGGCCAGCACCAGCATGCCCGGCCGCAGCGAGCGGGCCAGCCGGGCGGCCAGCTCCCGCTCCTGGACGCGGTAGGCGTCCACCGCTGCGTCGACCATGACATGGGTACCGGACTCCATCAGCGTCACCACCCGGGCCAGCGGGTAGCCGGCCGGGCCCCGCCCCTTCCTGCGCCGCGGCCGGCCCAGCCCGGCAGCGTTGGCCGGGGTGCCGGCCGCCTCCACCGTGGTCCCGTCGATGACCATCAGCCGCCACCCGCGCCAGAACGCCCCCGGTGTCGCCGGGGTGGCCACTCCCGGGCCTGCCCGCGCCAGCAGCCGCTGGAACGGCTGGTCTCCCAGCCGCTGCCGCGCCCGGAAGATCGCGGCTTTATCCAGGACGTGCCAGCTACCCCAGCCGCATGCGTCGTGGCGGGCGGTTTCGGCCAGCGTGCGCAGCACCTCCCGGTAGGGGGCGGGAGAAAACAGCGCCTTGCCGAGCATGAAGTAGACCATCAGCCGGGCGGGCAGCAGCCGCGCCCGTGCCTCCCGGGTTCTGGTCGCGGCGATGATCTCATCTATCAGGTCCGGCGGGTACACCTCGGCCAGGTCACCGAGCGCGGCCCGGTCCACCAGTCGCGATTCCATCGGGCATCACCTCTATCCCCCGTGATGCCCGTTACCTACCCCACAGCGCTTATGTCAACGGCATTGCCTTTAATAGCGCTGCACGCGCCTGGTGTTGGCGGGTGCGCCGATGAGGTGAAGCCGTCGTGTTCCACCGCTCTGCCAACGAACCACGTGGCCATGTTGAATACCAGTGTATGTGATACGATCGTATGTATGGCGCAGGTGGATCGGTTTTCCGTGACGATGCCGCCCGAGCTGGGTGAAGGCGTGCGGCAGGCTGCGGCTCGGCAAGGGATCAGCGTGTCCACGTGGCTCAGCGAAGCGGCGGCCGACAGGCTCAGGAACG
>DASQVO010000223.1:0-15246 GCA_035640715.1 Streptosporangiaceae bacterium | reverse complement strand
CGCTACAGCGCCTTCGGTCCCACCGCGGTCCTAGTCACTCGCCTTGACCACGCCGACCGGGCAGGCCACACCGGTGCCGCCGGCACCGCAGTAGCCGTGGGGGTTCTTGTCCAGGTACTGCTGGTGCCAGGCCCCGGCGGGAAAGCACGGCGGCTATCGTGGTCTTCCCGGCGCCGGAACCGCCTGTGATCATCACTGCGCTCATCGGTGTCTATCGTCGGCCAGCCCTGAAGGCGGCGCAAACGAGTTTGTGATCCCGCGGACGCGGACGGATCTACGTTCTCGGGCTCCAGCCGGGCTGGCCTGCCCGGACAGCTGCCATTTAGACGCCGGGGCCGGAGCGGGGCAATGTGGAGCACCCGGAGCGCGTAGCGCGAGGACGTGCGACGTTGACGCCGTGAAGGCCCGGCGTATCGTCTCGCGGTCCGGGAAGCAGTCCGCGTCATCGCCGGTACGTCACTGGAGGTCCACCTCAAGTCTCTGGCCACTAAGCACGGCGTTAGCCTTCAGGCTCCCAATGGAAACTCAAAGAAGACCTACACGCTGAACGCCGACCTTAAGAAAGCCGGTGTCTACAGCGGCTAGAGCATAAGCAGGTGATTGCCTGGCTGCACCTGCGTAATTCGGCTGCTCACGGGAAGTACGGCGACTATACCGAGCCTGACGTCCGCCAGCTCGTCGACGGCGTGCGGACTTTCGCCGCTAAGCACCCGGCGTAGTCTTCTTGTGGAACTTATACCACAATCGCCTTGGCAATGCTTCCCTGGAAGGCCGCAAGTTAGCGCCTTGCTTTCGAACGTGCGCGAGAAGCTCCCCTCTGATCTCTTTTTCGTTCTCAAATTCGGTATTCAGCCGTTCAATATGTTCCGTGTTCCATGAAGAGGGGAGGGGGCTGAACACCCGCCGATAGAGCTGCACCTCGGCCACCAGCATTGACCGCTCTCCCCAAGACGTGTGTCGATGCTCTACGTGCCTTGCTAGCAACTCGAGCCGCGAACCGGCGAGCCGTTTCCACGTAGCCATCGCCCGTTCAAGCGTTTCTTGCTTCGCGATAACCTCCATACCGCGGCTGGCGGCTTGCACGGAACCCCGCGATTCGCGGGATTCCCTTGCTTCAACCTCCCACCGGAGTTCGTCCCATGCCTTGGTGAGATCGTTTACAGTCTCTGGAAGTTCCCAAGCCAATAGGTCATCAAGCGCTACGAGGTCATCTTCCCATCGCTGTTGAGCCCGTTGATAAGTTGCCGCTCGCGAGTTCGCATCTCGCATCCTCCGCCACCCCTAACAGGGAAAACGTGAGAGCCAGTCGCGTCATGCGGCTGGCTCTCTTGGCGTCTGATCTCCGTATTAGTCTCAGTTGCAGCGAGACGACGCGCGTAGCGCCGTCGTCGAGCGGCACCAGGGGCCGAGGCTCGACCTCGACCGGCCGCGGGTCGTCGAGGGCCGCTCCGGGTCGTCGAGCGGCACCAGCCCAAACCGATGCATCTTCACCCTGCCGCGTGGGGAATCGTCACCGACCGGGCTTACCTCGCCGTCTTCCACAAGGCCCGCGCCGAGGCGTTCACCGACGCCGAGGCCGAATCCCTGATCGTCCGGTGACCGTACGACCTCCGGCACGCCGCCGTGTCTACCTGGCTCAACGCCGGGTGGCACCCGCCCAGGTCACCGAGTGGGCAGGCCACACCACGGACGTGTTGCTAGGGATCTACGCCAAGTGCATCGCCGGTCAGCAGGATGAAGCCAAGCGCCGAATCTTCGAAGCCACCAAGCCAGTCCGGCCCAGGACGATGCGGCCGGCGATAGCGAACCGCACACACCCGCCAGCAAAGAGCGCGTCAGCCTCAGCACGAAGCTTCCGCAGCTCCTGCGCTGCCCGCCATGCTTCCACAGGCCACCCCCTGGGCTCTCCCGTAATGCCCTCTCGCCACTCGCCTAGCCCAGCTCGGTCTGGCGGCGATGTCGGGAACGGCCGTCGTGGTCCCAACTGAGAGCAGCGACGTTTCCCCAATGCTCCGGTGCCAGGAGACTTACCGCGTCTTGCCTAGTGAGCACTAGCGGAGGATGCGAGATTCGAACTCGCGAGGCGTTGCCACCAACACGCTTTCCAAGTCTGCTTACTGCCGTTCACGATGGGTCGGTACCGTCCTGACCTGCGGTGCCGCGCTGCCGGGTGCGGGCCGACCGAGGCTGGCAGCGGGATCTTCACCGACGGTGTCGTACAGCCTAAGCCGCAGTAAAAGGGTGAGAGCGGACGCCAGAAAGGGCCAGCCGTTGGATAGGGCTGGCCCTTTTCTCGTTCCTGTTCAGCGAGCCAGGAAGCTTGTGACTTCCGTGGGGCTGTCAGATACCTGCGGCGTCAAGCTAGTTGTTCTGGAGCTTGATGTCCTGGGAGAACGTCCCGCTCGTGCCGACCTGGTAGACCGGGTCAGTTGACGAGTAGGTGCCGCTGACCTGGGCCTCCCCGTTTGCGAATGGGACGTTGCCGGTCGGCTTGACGGTCGCGGTCCAGGTAGTGGGGGTGGTTGAGCAAGCGATGCCGCTGACCGACCAGTTACCCGTCGCCAGCGTGCTCTTGTTGAGCGTCTCGTTGAGAGCGCCCGACAGGCCGACGGTAGCGTTCTCGTTGCACGTCACCGTGCCGGTGATGGTCGCCTGCCCGCTGATCTTGTCCACGCTGGAGGTAGCGGCCGGGGCGACAGTCACGGCCAGTTCCGCCGGAGCCGGACCGTTCTCGATGTCGATCTCGCCAGTGGCTTGCGAAGTCGTGCTGCCCTCGCAATGCTGGACGAAGGTGGCGTCGAAGCTCTGGATCCAGCCGTGCGGCCCGAAAACGGCCTTATTGACGGTGAAGGAGCCGGTCACGGTGTTGCAGCCCCGCCCGTCACCGTACAGCGACAAGCCCGGCTCGGTCGAAGTCTGGAAGGGGTACCGTGCCGCGTTGTCGTAGGTCGTCCCGGCGGTCAGGGCCTGACCCTGCGGCGCAGCGAAATCCAGGTTCCAGAAGGTCCCCCCGTTGATGCCCACCGACACGTGATTGCCATCGGGTGAGACCGTGGCGCTGATAGTGGAGTTGGACGGGTCGTAGGACCAGGCCTGGTCCCCAGTGATGTAGTCACCCCCGGTACCGGAGAACGTTACTGACGTCCCCGCTCCGGTGATGGTGGCCGCCTGGGCAGCGGCCGGCGCGGCCAAGGCGAGCGTCCCGGCTGCCAGGACACCGAGCGCCGCCCGCGTGGTAGCGCGCTTGAACAAATTCATGGGGTTCCTTTCCTTCGGCTCATACCGGCAGAAACACTCGTCACCACGGCTGGAACAAAGCGAAAATTTCTCCACAGGATGGTAGAGAAGCCGTGCAGATGACAACCTTGGACAAGTCAGGACTAAACATAGCAGCGGCCATGTAAGCCGTGCCACTTCTTTTAAGGCGGCTGGTTATGGATTTACGATGCGGCGTGATGCGGTTACCTAAAGCGCGGGCTTGAGGTATAAGGTCGCGCGGAGTGGGCGTGCGGTGGCGGCAACGATGAGCCGCCAAGCCGAACGAATCCGGGACGGTGGCCGGGGCAACTGAGACTAAACCGGGGTCTCGCCCTAGTCTCAGTTTTAGTCTCATTCGCCAGCGTTGAGGCATATCCGCAGGGCACGGGTTGAGATCTCCCAGGTACGTACGGCCGCGGGCCTCGGCGAACACACGCCCGCAGACTTGGAAAGCGTGTTGGGCCTGGGTCCGCTTCGGGTGTGTCCCAGAGCAGTCCGCCTACCTGGCCGCCGCTCGTGGCCGAGGGAGCGCCTCGACCGGCCGCCGCTCATGGCCGAGGGAGCGCCTCGACCGGCCGCCGCTCGCCGACTTCGTTCCTTGTCGGCTCCCTCTGAAGACCCTGACTTACTCCGTATCCACAGGTAGCCCGACCGGGCAGGCCACACCGGTGCCGCCGGCACCGCAGTAGCCGTGGGGGTTCTTGTCCAGGTACTGCTGGTGGTAGTCCTCGGCGAAATAGAACTCACCGGCCGGGACGATCTCCGTGGTCACCGGGCCGTAGCCGGCCTCGGCGAGCCGCTTGGAGTAGGCGGCGCGGGACTCCTCCGCGGCGGCCCGCTGCTCCGGCGAGTGGTAGAAGATCACCGAGCGGTACTGGGTGCCGATATCGTTCCCCTGCCGCATGCCCTGGGTCGGGTCGTGCGATTCCCAGAACACCTTCAGCAGCTCGCGGTAGGAGACCTTGGCCGGGTCGAACACCACCCGGACAGTCTCGGCATGCCCGGTCAGCCCGGTGCAGACCTCTTCATAGGTCGGGTTCGGGGTGTAGCCGCCCTCGTATCCCACCGACGTGGATACCACCCCCGGCGTCTGCCAGAACTTCCGCTCCTCGCCCCAGAAGCAGCCGAGCGCAAACTCCGCGACCTGCGTTCCGGCTGGATACGGCGGTGCCAGCGGCGTACCCAGGACAGTGTGCCGCTCGGGCACGGGCATGGGTTCCGCGCGCCCCGGCAGTGCCTTGCTGGGCTCCACCATCTGCGTCGCGTGCCATCCGAACAGCCCCATGGCGTCCTCCTCACCGTGCCGTGCTCACCCACTGGAACAGCGTGAGCGGGCCGAAGCTTCCTCAGGCGGTACGCTCGACCACGTAGTCGCACAATTTCTCGAACGCGGTCCGGACCCATACGGGCGGCAGCGCGAGGATCTGCTCCCGCGCCCGCTCCGACCACCGGATCAGGTCAGCGCGGGCCGCTTCCATCCCTCGGTGATCTCGCAGCAAGGTCAGTGCTTCCGCGTGCGCCGCCTTATCCGTCAGCGGCCCCCGGGCCAGCAGCTCATGCAGCCTTTCATCGGCCGGATCGGCGGATCGCATCGCGTGCAGGACGGGAAGGGAACGGACGCCCTCACGGAGATCGGTTCCTGGCGTCTTGCCGGATTGTCCCGATTCGCTGGCGATGTCGAGGATGTCGTCGGAGATCTGGAAGGCGACGCCGAGTGCCTCACAGGCCGGCTCGATGTGCGCGATGACGTCGGGCGGCGCCTCGGCGAACATAGCCCCGAACCTGCCTGACGTGGCGATGAGGGAGCCGGTCTTCTCCGTCACCACCCGCCAGTAGTGATCCAGCGGATCTTCACCGGGCTGCGGGCCTACGGTCTCGGCCACCTGACCGCTGACCAGGCGGGCGAAGGTATCCGTCTGGATCCTGATCGCCTCAGTGCCGAGCTCGGCCAGTATCTGTGAGGCACGAGCGAAGAGGAAATCCCCGGTCAGGATTGCGATCGTATTGTCCCAGCGTGAATTGGCCGATGGATGGCCGCGCCGCATCGCTGCCTCGTCCATCACATCGTCGTGGAAGAGCGTCGCCAGATGGGTGAGCTCGATGGCGGCCGCGGCGGACACGATGCGGGGGTCGCGCGGATTGCCGAACTGCCCGGCGAGCAGGACGAGCATCGCGCGGAAACGCTTGCCGCCGGCCTCGACCAGGTGCAAAGACGCCTCGGTGAGCAGCGACTCCCCCGCTCGCGTCGCCTCGCGCATCTCGGACTCCACGAGGGCCAGGCCCTCAAGCACGTCCGCTTTAACAGCGGTGTCAGGGAAGTCGACTGGTACGGCAGTGATCACGCAGGCTCCAAGTTCTCGGTCCCGCCCCAGGCGCGGGCGCTGCTGCCAGTATCGGCTGTTCCCCGCAGGCCGATGACACAGGCCTGGCCAGGACTGGCGCAGCTCCGGGATTCCCGAGTATGCCCGTTATAGCCGCCGCCAACACCCGCAGGCCGGCACCCGCGGGCCGGGGCGGGTGGCAGGCCGCTGCCGCGTCAGTGGACGAAGAGGTGGCTGGCGGCATGGTTCGCCAGGCTGAGTACCGGTCCCGGCATGACGCCCAGGACCAGCGTCGCGGCGGCCCCGACTGCCACTGCGGTGCCCGTGAACAGGCTCGGTACCACGACGGCCGGCCCGTCCGGAACCGGGTTGCTGAAGAACATCAGCACGATCACCCGGACATAGAAGAACGCCGCGATCGCGCTGGACAGGACGCCGATGATCACCAGCGGCAGCGCGCCGCCGGCGATAGCCGCCTGGAACACGGCGAATTTCCCGGTGAATCCACTGGTCAGCGGTATGCCGGCGAATCCGAGGAGGAAGAACGCGAACGTGCCCGCGACCAGCGGTGACTGCTTGCCGAGCCCGGCCCACCTGGACAGGTGGTCTGCCTCGCCGCTGGGATCGCGCACCAGGGTGATCAGCGCGAACGCCCCGATCGTGGTGAATCCGTAGGTGGCCAGGTAGAACAGGCAGCTGGACAGGCCCACCTGGGTCGCCGCGATGACGCCGGTGAGGATGAAGCCGGCGTGCGCGATGGAGGAGTAGGCCAGCAGCCGCTTCATGTCGGTCTGGGTGATGGCGATGATCGCGCCGACGACCATGGTGAGGATGGCCACGCCCCACATGACCGGCCGCCAGTCCCAGGTCATGGTGCCGAACGCCACGTAGAACACCCGGAGCAGCGCGCCGAAGGCGGAGACCACGACGCAGGAGGCCATCAGGGCGGTGACTGGCGTGGGCGCGCCCTGGTAGACGTCGGGTTTCCAGCTGTGGAACGGCACGGCCCCGATCTTGAACAGCAGCCCCAAGCCGAGCAGCGCCATCCCGCCCAGCAGCAGGTTCTCGCTGCCCGTGTTGGTGGAGCCGGCCGAGGCGATCGCGGATAGGCTCACCGAGCCCGCGAAACCGTACAGCAGGGCGATGCCGAAGAGGAAGAACGCGGAGGAGAAGGCCCCGAGCAGGAAGTACTTCATCGCCGCTTCCTGCGACAGGAGACGGCGGCGCCTGGCCAGCCCGCACAGCAGGTACAGCGGCAGGGACAGCACCTCGAGCGCGACGAACATGGTGAGCAGGTCGTTGGACGCGGGGAACAGCAGCATGCCGCCGACGGCGAACAGGGTGAGCGGGTAGATCTCGGTGTGGCCGATGCCCCTGATCAGGCCCTCGCGTTCCTCCGCGCTGCCCGGGACCGCCGCCGCCTGTGCGACGAACGGGCTGAGGCCATGGGAGGTGTCGGCGATGATCAGCACGCTGACGAAGGCGAGCACGAGGATCGTGCCCTGGATGAACAGGGTTGGCCGGTCCACGGCCACGGCCCCCATGGCCGCGATGTGGCCTGGGCTACCGCCGTGGAAGATGCTGCTGGACGCGGCGATCACGATGGTGAGGATGAAGGCCGCGGCGAGGCCGCCGAAGGACAGCACCAGGTGCGCGGCGCGGCGCGCACGCCGCGGCAGGAACGCCTCCACCAGCACGCCCGCCAAGGCTGCGCCGAAGACGATGAGCATTGGCGCGAGCTGGCTGTACTCGATGTGCGGCGCGGCGATGCCCGATGCCGCCAGGACGCCGGCGTGGCTCGTCGAGCTCACAGAGCCGATCACGGGGCAATTCCCTTCTGGGCCGTCGCCGGATGGGCCGGCGCGGGATCCGTCATGTGTACCTGCGCCATCGTCTGATGCACTGCCGGGTTGATCACGTCGAGTACCGGCTTGGGGTAGATGCCCATCGCGATGATCAGCGCGACCAGCGGCACCACGGCACACAGTTCCCTGGGCTTGAGGTCCGGCAGGCCCGCTACTTCCGGAGCCGTTGGCCCGTTCATCGTCCGCTGGTACATCCACAGGATGTAGATCGCGGCCAGGATGATGCCGACGGTGGCGAAGACGGCGGCCACCTTGTAACGGCTGAACGTGCCCAGGAGCACCAGGAATTCGCTGACGAAGGTGGACAGCCCGGGCAGCGACAGCCCGGCGAGACCGGAGATCAGGAACAGCCCGGCGAGCATGGGAGCGACCTTCTGCACCCCGCCGTAGTCGGCGATCCGCGACGAGCCGCGCCGGCTGATCAGGAATCCGGCCAGGATGAACAGCGCCCCGGTGGCAAACCCGTGGTTGACCATGTACAGGGTCGCGCCCGACTGGCCCTGGCTGGTCATGGCGAAGATGCCAAGCGCGATGAAGCCGAAGTGGGACACCGACGTGTAGGCGATCAGCCGTTTGAGGTCCTGCTGCCCGATCGCCACGATCGCGCCGTACAGGATGCCGATGACCGACAGCGTGATGACCAGCGGGGTGAAGTACCTGGACGCGGAGGGGAACAGCTCCAGGCAGTAGCGGATCATGCCGAAGGTGCCGACCTTGTCCAGCACGCCGACCAGCAGCACCGCGCCGCCGGGCTGAGCCGCGGACGCGGCGTCGGGCAGCCAGGTGTGGAACGGCCACAGCGGCGCCTTGATGGCGAACGCGATGAAGAAGCCGAGGAACAGCCACTTCTGCGCGGTCGGGTCGAGCGTGACGTGAATGAGCTGGCTGAACAGGAAGGTCCCGTGGTGGCCGGTCGCGGCGCTCCGCGCGGAGTACACGTACAGGGCGATGACCGCGACCAGCATGAGCAGGCCGCCGGCCAGGCTGTAGAGCAGGAACTTCACGGCCGCGTACTGCCGCTTGCCGACGCCGTAGCTCCCGATCATGAAGTACATCGGGATGAGCATGGCCTCGAAGAAGACGTAGAAGAGGAAGACGTCGGTCGCCGCGAAGACGCCGATCATCATCGTCTCCAGCACCAGCATCAGGGCGAAATAGCTCTTGACGCTCCCCCGGCGGGGCAGCCCGGCCGCGCCGCCGTCCGCGTCGTTCCAGGAGGCGAGGATGACGACCGGCATCAGCACCGCCGACATGCCGATCAGGACCAGCGCGATGCCATCCACGCCGAGCGCGTAATGGACGCCGAACTGCGGGATCCACGAGTAGTTCTCGGTGAACTGGAAGGTGGGGCCGCCCGGCGAGAACTGGGTCGCCATCGCGATGACCCAGGCCAGCGTGAGGAGCGAGAAGCCCAGTGCCAGGCGCTTGGAGAGCAGGTCCCGCGCCCGGCGGTCGGCTTCGGCGCCATTGACCGGCATACCGGGGATCGCCGCGATCACCAGCGCGCCCGCGAGCGGGATCGCGCCGGCCACGGTCAGCCAGGGAATTCCATTCATGTCGTCTACAGCCTCACCGCGAGGAGGGCCGCGACCAGCAGGGCCGCGCCGAAGAACATCGAGAGGGCATAGGAGCGGACGAAGCCGGTCTGCCACCGGCGGAGCCGCCCCGATGAGCCGCCTACCGTCGCGGCGGAGGTGTTCACCAGGCCGTCAATGCCGCGCCCATCGAAGTACACCGAGAGCCGGGTCAGCCACTGGCCGGGTCTCATCAGGACCGACTCGTTGAACGCGTCGCCGTAGAGGTCCCGGCGCGCGGCCTTGGTGAGCAGGTGCCCCGGAGGGGGGACCGCGGGCACCTCAACCCTGCCGTACATCAGCCAGCCACACGCCACGCCGGCCAGCACCAGTGCCAGCGCGATCAGGCCCGGCGCGGTGAACACGCCGTGCGCAGCAGGCACCGCCCCGGTCACCGGGGAGAGGAAGTTGGCGAACCGCCCGTTGATGATGAGGAAGCCGCCGGCCACGATCGAGCCGATGGACAGCAGGATCATCGGCCAGATCATCACGGCAGGCGACTCGTGCGGGTGCGGGGCGGCACCCGGCGTGTCGGTCTCCGGCGTCTCGCGCCGCCCCGGTGGGACCTCTTCCTCCCAGCGGGGCTTGCCCATGAAGGTCATGAGCACCATCCGCGTCATGTAGAACGCGGTGAGCCCCGCGCCGAGGATCGCCGCCGCGGACAGGATGGCGCCTGACGTGCCGCCCTTGTCCCAGGCCGCCTCGATGATGCCGTCCTTGGTGAAGAAGCCGGAGAACGGCGGGATCCCGATGATTGCGAGGTAGGCGACGAGGAAGGCGCCGAAGGTGACCGGCATGAACTTGCGCAGGGCACCGAAGCGGCGCATGTTCACCTCATCGTTCATGCCGTGCATGACTGAGCCCGCGCCGAGGAAGAGATCGGCCTTGAAGAAGCCGTGCGCGAACAGGTGCGCGATCGCGAAGACGTAGCCCACCGGACCGAGGCCCGCGCCGAGGGTCATGTAACCGATCTGGCTCATCGTGGAGCCGGCCAGGGACTTCTTGATGTCGTCCTTGGCGCAGCCGATGATGGCCCCAAAGAGCAGCGTGACCGCACCGACGACCGTGATCGCCAGCCGCGCGGTCGGCGAGAAGCTGAGAATCGGGTTGGACCGCACCAGCAGGTAGATCCCCGCGGTGACCATGGTGGCCGCGTGGATCAGCGCGGACACCGGTGTCGGGCCCTCCATCGCGTCGAGCAGCCAGGACTGCAGCGGCACCTGCGCGGACTTCCCGCACGCGCCGAGCAGGAGCAGCAGCCCGAGGGCCGTGTCCACGCCGCTGCCCGCCGCACGGGTCCCGCCGAACACGCCGGTGAAGCTCACCGTCCCGAACGTGGTGAACATCAGGAAGATCGCGATCGTGAGGCCGGCGTCGCCGACCCGGTTGACGATGAACGCCTTCTTGGCCGCGACCGCCGCGGACGGCTTGTACTGCCAGAACCCGATCAGCAGGTAGGAGGCGAGGCCGACGCCTTCCCAGCCGACGTACAGGACGAGGTAGTTGTCGGCCAGGACCAGCAGCAGCATCGAGGCGATGAACAGGTTCAGGTAGCCGAAGAACCGCCGACGGCCCGGATCGTGGGCCATGTAGCCGATCGAGTAGACGTGGATGAGCGAGCCGACGCCGGTGATCAGCAGCACGAACGTGATCGACAGCGGGTCCAGCAGCAGGCCCACATTGACCTGGAGGCTGCCCGCCGGTATCCAGGAGAACATGTGCACGTCGCGGCTGCGGTCGGTGTATCCGAGCAGCTCGAAGAAGGCGATCAGGCCGACCACGAACGACCCGATCGGCATGAGCGCGCCGAGCAGGTGCCCCCAGTGGTCGGTGCGGCGGCCACCGAAGATCAGCACCAGGGCGCCGAACACCGGGAACGCCAGCATCAGCCACGCGTAGTGCAGGAAGCCAACAGCGGGCACGGTGGTCATGGTCGCGGCGATCGTGTGCATGCCAGCAGCCGAGCCGGTCACCCTTCCACCCCTTCTAGTTCTTCAGCAGGTTCGCGTCGTCCACCGACGTCGACCTGCGGGTCCGGAAGATCGCCATCAGGATGGCCAGGCCCACCACGACCTCTGCCGCGGCCACCACCATGACGAAGAACGCGATGACCTGGCCGTCCAGGTTGCCGTGCATGCGCGCGAACGCGACGAAGGCCAGGTTGGCCGCGTTGAGCATCAGCTCGACGCACATGAACACGATGAGGGCGTTACGCCGTACGAGCACGCCGATGCCGCCGATGGCGAACAGGACGACGGCCAGCGTCACATATGCCGCGGGACTCATCTTTCTGCCTCCCTCACGGGCGTCACCAGTGCACCACCCGAGGACAACAGATGCCGTATCACGAGTCCGACCTCCCCTGGGTCGACGTCTCAACGGGGCGCTCGGTGCCCGCATCGCCCGGCTGGCCGTTATCTGGCCCGCCGCTGGATGGCTGCGCCCCGCCTGGCTGACCGCCGCCTGGTTCCCCGTTCCCCTGCTCGCCGCCGCGCGGGGGCTCATCGCCCCCGGCCGGCAGGCTCTCCGGGACCGGGGCGGTTTCGGTGCCGAGCTCGCGGCGGGTGAGCACGGGACTGACCGACAGCTCGGACGGGGTGCCGTCCGGCAGCAGGGCAGGCATGTCGACGGCGTTGTGCAGCGCGTAGACGCCCGGTGACGGCAGCGGTGTCGGCCACTTGCTCGCGATCCGCCGCCTGGACAGCTCGCGCTGGGTCAGCTTGGGGCTGGTGCGCTCGCGGTGCGCCAGCACCATCGCGCCCAGCGCCGCGGTGATGAGCAGGGCGCTGGTGACTTCGAAGGGGAACACGTAGGTCGTGAAGATCAGCGTCGCGATCCCGCTGAGGTTGCCCTGGCCGCCGATCGATGTCATTGGCTGGGCGGGCCCGATGACGGTGTGACCGATACCGAGAAGCAGCAGCACCACCAGGCCGATCCCGGCGACGGCCGCGGCCAGCCGCTGGCCCCTGATGGTTTCCACCAGTGAATCGGCCGAGCTCACGCCGATCAGCATCATCACGAACAGGAAGAGCATGAGAACGGCGCCGGTGTACACGATCACCTGGACGAACGCGAGGAACGGCGCGCCCTGCATCGCGTAGAACACCGCGAGGGAGAGCATCACCGCAGCGAGGAAAATGGCGCAGTGCACCGCGCGCCTCGCCAGGACCATGCCGCAGGCCGCGCCGACCGAGACGACCGCGAGCAGCCAGAAAACGACCGACTGGGTGGTCACGGCGGCGGTCGTGGCGGCGCTGGCGAGAACCGGGCTCACCGCTCCTCCCCGGTGCCGTTGCTCCAGGCCCCGGCGGCTTCCCTTGCCGAGGTGGCCTCCCTGGCCGCGGCGGCCTCCCTTGCCTCGCCGGCCGCCTGGCCGCCTGGGTCGGCCGGCGACGCGGCAACCGCGGACGGGGACACGGGAGCGTCTGTGCCGGGTATCCCGGCCGCGCCGAGCAGGTAGTAGTCCTTCTCGTCATTACCGAGCCGCATCGGGTGCGGCGGGGGTTCCATGCCCGCCTGGAGCGGTGCCAGCAGCTGCTCCTTGGTCCAGATGAGGCTTTCCCTGTTGTCGTCGGCGATCTCGTAATCGTTGGTCATCGTGAGCGCCCGGGTCGGGCAGGCCTCGATGCACAGCCCGCAGAGGATGCAGCGCAGGTAGTTGATCTGGTAGACGTGCCCGTACCGCTCACCCGGCGAGTAGCGCTCGGTGGGCGTGTTGTCCCGGCCCTCGACGTAGATCGCATCGGCCGGGCAGGCCCAGGCGCACAGCTCGCAGCCGATGCACTTCTCCAGGCCATCGGGCCACCGGTTGAGCTGGTGCCGGCCATGGTAGCGGGGCGCTGTCGGCCGCTTTTCTTCCGGGTACTGGACGGTGTCGACCTTCCGGAACATCTCATGGAAGGTGACCCCGAACCCCTTGATGGGATTGAGGAAGTCAAGCACCTGCGACCTCCTTGGTGCCGTCGGTGTCACCGGCGCCGCCCGCCGCCGCGGCCGTCCGGGCCGCGCCGGCGGAGGTGGTGACCCCGATGCCGTGGTAGTGGGGCAGGTCGAGCGGCGGCACCCGGTAGGCGGCCCGGGATGGCCCGCGGGCGCCCGGTGCGCCGCCGGCCTCCAGCTCGCCCGCCGCGGTGACCGAGTCCGCCTCGGCCTCCTGTGGGGCGCGCCGTTCCGCGGCCATGTCCCAGGACACGGCGATGACGATGATGATGGCGAGGACGACGCCGCCCACGACGTAGACGGCGGTGCTGTGGCTGTCCAGCCGCCAGGCGCGGACGGTGGCGATCAGCATCAGCCAGATGATCGCGACCGGGATCAGCACCTTCCAGCCGAACGACATGAGCTGGTCGTAGCGGACCCGGGGCAGCGAGCCCCGCAGCCAGATGAAGCCGAACTCCAGCAGCGCGACCTTGATCAGGAACCAGATGATCGGGTACCAGCCGACGTTGGCGCCGGCCCACAGCGACAGCGGCCACGGCGCCCGCCAGCCACCGAGGAACAGCGTTGTCGCCAGGGCGGAGACGGTCGTCATGTTGACGTACTCGGCCAGGTAGAAGAGCGTGAACTTCATCGACGAGTACTCGGTGTGGTACCCGGCGACCAGCTCGCCCTCGCCCTCCGGCAGGTCGAACGGCAGCCGGTTGGTCTCCCCGATCATCGTGAACAGATAGATCAGGAACGACGGGATCAGCTCCCACGCGTACCAGCCGTGCGCCTGCGCGTTCACGATGCCGCTGGTCGAGAGCGTGCCCGCGTAGAGGAAGACGGCCACGAAGGACAGGCCCATCGCGATCTCGTAGCTGATCACCTGGGCGGAAGACCGCAGCGCCCCCAGGATCGAGTACGGCGACCCGGATGACCAGCCGGCCAGCACGATGCCGTACACCCCGATGGAGCTCATCGCCAGGACCAGCAGCACCCCGACCGGCAGATCGGCGAGCTGGAGCGGGGTGTGCACTCCGGCGATCGAGACCTCGGGGCCCAGCGGGATGATCGCGAAGCTCACCAGCGCCGGCACGGCAGACAGGATCGGCGCCAGGGCGAAGATGAACTTGTCAACCTGCCGCGGCACGATGTCTTCCTTCAGCGGCAGCTTGAGGGCGTCGGCGACCGGCTGCAGCAGCCCGAACGGCCCCCAGCGGTTGGGCCCGGGGCGGTTCTGCATGCGGCCGATCAGCCGCCGCTCGGCCCAGATCATGAAGATCTGCGCCACCAGCAGGAAGGCGAAGATCACCAGGACCTTGATCGCGATGATCCACCAGACCAGGTGGCTGAAGCTGGCCAGTGTGGGGTCCGCCGCGGGCACCGCGCCCGCAGCCAGGTTGGTCATTCTGGTCTCCTCAGCGTGACCCGGGTACCGTGGCCGGCTCCGAGCTGCGCACGGACCGCACAGCCGGCGGAGTTGGCGGGCAGCCACACCACCCGGTCGGGCATGTCGGTCACCTCGACGGGGAGAGTGCACGATCCACGTCCGGTGGCCACGGTGACCTTATCGCCATCGGCCACGCCGGCCTCAGCCGCGGTCCCCGCAGACATCCGCGCGGTGGCCGGCCGGGCGGTCCCGGCCAGGTACGGCTCACCGTCGGACATCCGCCCCTCGTCGAGCAGCAGGTGCCAGGTGGCCAGCATCGCCTCACCCGGCTCCGCGGTCACCCGGACTTCCGCGGGCACGACCGGCGGGGTCTCCCGCGTGCCCCGCCAGGTACCGATCCGGGCGATCTCGGCGCGCGCCGACTCGGTGTCGGGCAGGCCGAGGTGGACGTCCATCTCGTCGGCGATCGCCCCGAGCGCATACAGCTCGGACCGCACGCCGGGCACCGGAATCGCCGCGCCGAACGTGCCGCCGCGGCCCTCCCAGTTGACGAAGGTGCCGGCCTTCTCGGCGACGGCGGCGACCGGCAGCACGACGTCGGCGCGGTCGGTCACGGCGCTGACACGGAGCTCGAGGCTGACGACGAACGGTGCCGCCTCCAGCGCGGCAAGCGCCGCGGCCGGGTCGGGCAGGTCCGCCGGGTCAACTCCGGCGACGACGAGGGCGCCGATCTGGCCGGCGGCGGCCGCGGCGAGGATGCTGGAGGTGTCCCTGCCCGGCTCGGCGGGCAGTCCGCCGACCCCCCAGACCCTGGCCACCTCGGCGCGCGCCTGCGGGTCGGTGACCGGGCGCCCGACGGGGAGCAGCCCGGGGAGGGCACCCGCCTCGATCGCGCCGCGCTCGCCGGCCCGGCGCGG